>CAZIAB010000008.1:0-23955 GCA_964537525.1 uncultured archaeon | reverse complement strand
CAACCACCCTGTGGTTCACTGTTGACACTGTCGCGCCGACAATACAGATAGATTCACCGGCCAACACCAGCTACACCTCCCTACCAATCAACCTCAACGTAACCACTTCAGACAATACGTGGACAGATTCATGCATATACAGCCTGGACGGAGGAAGCTACATCACCCTCTCCAACGATTCGTCCACCAATTGGTTCATAGAGATGAACCCAGGCGAGGGAACCCATAATCTCTTTGTTTCCTGCAACGACTCTGTCAATAACATGGATAACAGCTCAATCTACTTCACCGTTGATACCCTGCCGCCCGGCATAAACATAACCTCTCCGGCCAACCAGTCATACGGTTCGGCCAGCATAAATCTCAACGTCACGACCAACGAATCGGCATCGTCCTGCCTCTACAACCTGGGCGGAACCAACTACACCCTGACCAATGATTCAACAACGAACTGGTTCACAATCATCAGTGCGGGTGCTGACGGGCTGAAGCACCTGAACGTCTACTGCAATGACACCTCCGGAAACATGGCTCTGAACTCATCGCTATGGTTCACCGTTGACGTGACAGAGTTCACCTGCAATTCCTGTTCTGACTGCTCCGGCTATATCCAGAACTCCACCTCAGGAGATACCGTAAGGCTCACTGCCCACATAACAGGAGACGACGGCAACTGCATAGAGTTCGGAGGGGCTGATAACGTGACCCTCGACTGCGACGGCTTCACGATAGGCGGCGACGGGGACGATACCGGATACGGGATATGGCTCAACGATTCCGGCGGGGGGTCTAACAACACCATAATAAGGGACTGCACCAACGTGAGCTACTTCGAGTACGGAATCTTAATAGAATATTCCCACAACACCACCCTTACCAACATAACCGCCACGAAAAACGAATACGACGGCATCTACATATTCAGTTCCAATTCCAATGCCCTGGCAGGCATAACCTCAACAGACAACGTTTTGGGAGGCGGCATCTCGTTATACTCATCTGACAACAGCACCGTAAGCAACGTCCTTGCCAGCGACAATCCGGAGTGGGACGGCATTTCATTAATCTACTCGAACGGAAGCACGTTCACCAACATAACAGGAAACAACCTTCAGAACGGCTTCTGCATATCAGCCCTCTCTTCCTCCAACAACACCTTTACTGAAGTCAATGCAGCCTACAACTACATGGGTATTTATCTGCGCGAGTTCTCTGAGAACAATACAATAACCAATGTCAATGTAAGCTATAACGACGGCGGAATCTATATATTCGGTTCCAATAACAACACACTCACCGATATCACGGCAAACGGCAACACCTATGAGGGTTTCTATATTCTCCAGTCAGGCAACAACACCATATCCGATTCAACGGCAAGCAGCAACCTGGAATCGGGCTTCTACATATCATCCTCCAACTACACCACCATGACCAATGTCACTTCCTCCCACAATGCTCACCATGGGATACGCGTCTACAACGAGTCCTACTACAACACCATCAACGATTCCATGATAACCAACAACACCGACTATGGAATCTTCCTGGATTCGCAGGATACGGCATACCCGAGCTACAGCCTCTTCTACAACAACTACCTCAACAACACCCTTAACCTCTACTCTGACAACGACAATAACGCGAACTACTGGAACGCCACTTACAACTGCACTGGCCAGGGCAACATACTTGGGGGTTCCTGCATCGGCGGAAACTACTGGACAGACCCGGACGGCAAGAATTTCTCTGACGGTTGCGTTGACGGGAACAGCAACGGTATATGCGACACCAACTACACGGCCGCCATCAACAACACCGACCATCTCCCGCTGTGGGAAGTCTGCACAGAGAGCTGGTCATACGGGGCATGGAGCGCGTGCTCCGGAGGTATCCAGACAAGGACAGCGATCGATGCCAGGGAATGCGGGACGACGACCAACAGGTTAGCAGTCAGCAGGTCCTGCGAGAGCGGGGGCGACACCGGAGGCTCGACAGGAGGAACCACCCCGACCATAAACGTGACGCCATGCCTTACGAAGTCCTGGAATGCGATATACCCGGGAGAGGACGCCGACATGGACATGAACGACCCCGATATTGACATGACGGGGATAAGGATAAGGGTCAAGAAGACAGCGAGAAGCGTCCTGATAAAGGTAGAGCAGTTGAAGGAGACCCCGTCAGGCGTGGAGACCTACGCCAGGGGGAAGGTATACAATTACTTCAATATAGATGCAAGGAACATCGATGATTCCCATATCCAGAGCTCAAAGCTGAACTTCAGGGTCAGCAAGTCATGGATAAGCCAGAACAGTATCAACATCAGCACAGTGAGGCTGGAGAGATGGTCCAACAGCAGCTGGAGCACACTCGTTACGCTGATGCTTCCGGGACTGGAAACAAATGACCACCACTTCTTCGAGGCAGACTCTCCCGGATTCTCCATATTCAGGGTGGTTGGCGAAGAGACGGTTGGGGAAGAACCAATCCCGGAGACCTGCAACAATGACGGCGTTTGCGGTGGGTGGGAGACCCCAGGGGAATGTGCGGACTGTCCGGTCTGCACAGAAGGGGAGGCCAGGTGCAACGGCAAGACCATAGAGTTCTGTTCCAACGGGACCTGGCAGGCAGATTATAAGTGCCAGAACATCTGCAGCGGAGGCGTTTGCCAGGAAGATTTCCTCTCACCTTTCTTCACGTTCCTCAGGACAGAGTTCGAGACCATATCATCAACATTCGCGACCGACGTGGATGAGGAAACCCTGCTCGGTTTCTACATCGCCTCCGTCGTGGTGGCGGTCTTTGTCGTCACCCTGGTTTTCCTTCCCAGGAAGAGAAAACGAAGGGGGGTTGAGGAAAGGATACTCGAGGAGGCAGAAAAGAACGGAATCAGGGAAAGGAAGCTCAAATCTGAGATGACCAGGGAGGAGATAGAAAGGGCCAGGATTAAATGGCTCCATGACAGTGAAGCGGTGTTGAAGGATAGAGAAAAGCCAAAGGCAGGCCTCAGGGTTTTAGATAGAAAACCAAAGGAACCGGTCCTTGAGAAGCCTGTCATAAAGAAACCAAAAAAACACGAACCCTCCCGCAGCAGGAAGATACTGGACCTGATTACGAGGCGCAGGATGGAGGAGTATTCAGCGGTCCAGGAGATTCCAATCCTTCCTGTCGGGGTTGCAGAGGTTGAGATGGAAAAGAAGAAAACTAAGCCCAAAGGTTGACGAACTCGTTCTCGGATTCAAGCACGATGCCGTAATTGGAGAATATTGAGAGGCAGTTGGGGCATTTGAATACCATGGGGTCCTTGTTCCAGACCTTCCCTGCCGTTCCGCACAACGGGCATTTCTCATCCATCTTATCACCTGGCGTTCGATATCATTATCTTCCTTTCCTTTGCAGCCGAAACTATCTCTCCTCTCTTCTTCCTGCCGACCCCCGAGGATATCATTCCCATCTCTTCCCTTGGATTGATTCCCTCAAGGTCCCTGACATTGGAAACCATCACTTCCCTGTATCCGAGCCGGTTGAGACCACGGACAGACGCAGGGGAGCCATACCCTGGCGAAGGCAGCCCCCCGCGGCCTTTCTCATGAATCCTCAGCTTGGAATGGCGCCCTCTCGGCCTCCTCCATCCCTTCTTGAGGATTTTCTGGAAATCCTGCTCCTGCCTCTTGAACTTGGGCCTGGCCTGCTTCTTGCTCTTCCTTGCCTTCAGGTCCCTCTTGAGGGACGCCCTAACCTTCGTTCCCTTTTCCATAATCATTCCTCTCTTATCGCTGCTGCCTTATGGGTCAGGTGTATCCCGTCCTGGAAGACCCTCCGGTCAAATCCCCTGACCCTTGCCATGCTCTCTATAAGGGACGCTGCCTGCCCGACCTCTTCCTTGTTAATACCCGTCACTATGACATCATCCTTCTCGTTCCTTATCTCAACGTCCCCCTTTATCTCAATCTCCCTGTTCTTCCTTCCTCCGAGGAAGTTTCCCAGGACGACTTTCTTACCCTCTACGCTGAACTTCATGGGGAAGTGGGAGTAGACTATCTTGAGCCTTGCCTCAAAGCCGTGGTTAACCCCGTCTATCATGTTCCTCGCGTGGGATGCCCACGTCCCGGCAAGGGCCTTTGCCCTTCTCCGGTCGGACTCGCTCTCAAAAGAAATCCTTCCCTTGTCTACCTTTACCCTGAGCCCCGGGCAGTCCAGGTTCCTGCTCAATTCTCCCCTGGGACCGGTAACCCTTATAACGCCGTTCTCAAAGCTCACATTCGTTCCGTCCGGAATGACAACCTCTTTTATCATCACGCATCACCTTGGTTCAAAGCCAGTTTCCTGGCGGCACCTCATAGTGGTGCAACCTTCTCCGATAAACCCATCGTGGCAGGGTTACGGTTTAAAGATCACTTTGCAGCAAAACTGCAAATCTCTTTAACAGCGCACTTATTCCGGCACAAACCGGAAGTTGTAGGCGCAGTTAAAGATAATGACATTAAGTATTTAAATAGATACGGTCTCTACTTCTTCGCCTCTTTCACCGCTTTCACTGCCTTCTTTCTGACAACGGGCTTCTTGAGGGATGGTTTCTTCTCTTTCTTCCTGACTACCTTCCTCCCGGGCTTCTCTGCCTTCGCCCCTGGTTTGGGCTTTGCCCTCGTTGCCACGGCCGGTTTCTCTTCCTCGGCAAAGGATTCGGGTATCCTCCCGATGAGGTCGAACGCGCCGGTCCCTATGGGCGCAATCTGGTTCAGCATTATGTTCTCCACAGTTCCCTTGAGAGGATCAACCTCTCCCCTTATCGCGGCTGCCGTGAAGTGCTTCTTGGTCTCCTCGAAAGATGCCCTCACGAGGACGGATGCCTTCTGCCCGGATATCCCGTACCTTCCTATTGCCCTTATGTCGCCCTGCACGGTCATCAGGTCTGCCAGGAGCATGACATACCTCGGGTCGACCCCCAGGCCCTGCTCCTCCATCGTGAACTGTGCCTGCTTGATTATGACGTTCCTCGCTGCCTCAACCCCCAGGACGTCCAGCACCTCGAAGATGTTGTTGCTGTATGTCCTCGTGTAGTCAACACCCTCTATCTCGAATACCTTCTTGAGGTTAGAGCCCAGCGTGTTTATGATCCACTCTCCCTGCTCGTCCCTGCTCACCACGACCTGGGCTATCCCCTTGATGCCCTTCACGTGGGACTCGAGTATCGAATACTTCAGCTTGTGCATGGTCTTAAGGTCAGCCTTCTTGCTCTTTATCACCACGACGTCGTCCCCCTCCTGGCTCATCTCAACGTTCCTCATCTTTATGACCTTGCCTGCCTTCTCCTTGGGGATTCCCATGTCCCCCAGCCTCTTGAGGTTCAGCCTGCACTTGACGAGCAGCTCTGTCAAATCGACGGTTGTGGACAGGATTACGTCCTTTGCCTTTATCTCCTTTATCTGCTCTGCTATCTTCTTGACCTTGTCTATGTCCTGGAACTCTTCCATGATGTAGACCCTCATCGTTGGGGTCCTGGGCTCCTTCCTGGCATCGAATATTTCCATCATCCTCGGGAGCCCGAGGGTGACCTGGATTCCCGCGGTTCCTGCGAAGTGGTACGTACGCATGGTGTTGTGTGTGACAATCCCATCGAACGTCGTGAAGGTTTCTGTTCCAGGGACAGTGAAGTCGTAAACGTGCCTGCTGCTCGGCCTCGCCAAACTTATTTCGCTTATCTCGTCCCAAACGACATCAGAGCATGCCATCCTCTTAAGGACATCAAGCTCCCTTTTAATATCAATCCCCATCCTTGAGGAAAGGCTCTCAAACCTGGTGATGTGCTTCTTGAGAACGGTTCTCCCTATCTTCTGCCTTTTCGTAAAGCTGTTCACCGTCCTTGAGGGGAGGCCAAGCTTCCTGCAGGCATCAAGCATAACGTCATCAAAGCCGCTAATCACGTCAACAAAATCCTGATAATTATCCTTGTTCTTCTCAAACAGGTTGCAGAGTTCATCCAGCCTTCCGGACTTTGGTTCCACCGCAAGTCCTATCTCGTCCCTGAATATCCCGGCATATTTATACGGTATGGACAGGGAATTCTCTTTCCCCTTGTGCTTTCTTGCAAATATGCCAAACCTTGACAGAAGAAGCGCTATCCCGTCAATAAGTTCTTCTGAGCGTGATGATGCCCTTATAACCCTCCTGTCAACGCTTATGTTCCCGTCACCGTCAAAGTAGCCGGATAGGAGGCCTGATACAAAATCCCTGTTTGCGCTGTATGCAAAGTCCGGGACCCTCTTCAGTGCAGAGCCGGTCCTGCAAGTCCTTTTCATCAATCTTGACAGCTGCTTTGAATTAACCCTTATGTCATGGGAGAGCCTGAAGCCCCTAGGGTTGTCATATTCATTAAAGGTAAATCCGAACGTTGTGGCAAAATCCCTTATCCTCGAGAGGAACACCGGGTCTGTGTTGGAGAATGATAAATAGAACTCTGTGGCATTCCCTTCGGCAAGGTATGCCCCGAATATCCAGCCCAGCTCTCTCGTCAGTTCAATGGAATCCGGAAGCGGTTTCTTGGCAAATTTCTGCTCTGGAAGAAAATCTCTGGTTTCCAGCTGCTGCGTGCAGTTCTCTGGAAGGAACATCAATGAAGGTATCCTGTCACCAGGAACAAGCTCCCTGCCTGATAGCGAAACAATCCTGTTGTTCTTTCTTGTAACAAAGGAATGGGAGTCTGTAGCCAGAATCCTCCTGCCAGAGACTGTCCTTATCTCAAGCAGGCTTTCAGGGGATTCATGCCTGCTCAGTTCCTCGACCTTCATCCATTCTATTTTTTCATTCCCATTAAGGCTCGGGACGAGCAGCTCCCTGTCAGAGACATCACAAACCTCCCAGCCGTCCGCCTCCTTTCTGCCGGAATCCTCCATCATCTTATCTATAAACTCACCGATTTTCGCTATCCTGATGACACCATCATGCTTTAGGATAACCTTCTCATTAAAATTTAAGGACATCTGGGTGGCGGGTTCTGAGAGGGACTGCGCGCAGACCACCCCTATGGGTTCCTGCGGGTCATACATCGAGCTGCCGTAGAGCTCCTTTATGGCTTCCAGCACCTTCTCCTTCTTTCCCTCTGACAGTTTCTTCTTCTCAAGGAAATGCTCCACCTCTTCCCTTATCCCTGGCGGTACCCTGTCCATTACATCACTCCCTGAATATGATCTCTCCATCTCAGGATTCCCCACTCTGACTTTGAGGGGTCAACCCCGTCCTCTCCTGCAAGGAACTGGACTATCTCGCGGTTGGCGTTCCTCACGCTGCCGTCATCAAAGACCTTCATGTCCTGCAGCGCGTTCACGAGACGCCTCTGCATGTAGCCGGACTTCCTCGTCCTCAGGGACTTGTCCATGAGGCCCTCGCGGCCGTTCATTATGTTCCAGAACAGGCCGAAGGGCTGGAGCCCTGCCTTGAAGCTGCTCCTCACGAACCCGTGGGAAACAGGCGACAGGTCATGAGGCCTTATGTGGGGGAGGGTCCTGTCCAGATACCCTCTCTTTATCCTCTCCCCGAGAATGGTTTCCTGACCCACCACCGCAGCCATCTGGGTGGTGTTGATTATGGAGCCCTTGGCGCCGGAGTTTGACATGACCTGTATGTCAGAATGCTTGACCTTCTCGGCAACTATGTCGCTGACCCTGCTGACCCCTGATGCCAACGTATTCAGAATCTGGGCCTCCATCGATTCTTCTGCCGTCATTCCAGGAAGCACCTTCAGTTCCCCGCTGTGATAATCATCAACCAGCCGGTTCGCATCCCTCTCTGCATCCTCTATCTCCTTCGTGACCTTCTTCATGTCATCCGGTGACAGGTCGAGATCGGCTATACCTATTGAAAAGCCTCTCCTCATCAGGAATGCTATGCCAAGCCTGCCTGCATAATCTATGAAGTTCCTTATCTCCTCTGGTCCGGAGAGACGGACTATCTTGCTGATTATCCTTCCCTTTCCTGCTCCAACAGCTGCCTTGTCTATCCTCCCCTTCTTCACCTCGCCGTTGACTATGCTCACCCATCCGTCATGCGGGCAGTTATCCTTCCTGCACTCGTCGCAGTTCATGCAGCAGCTTGCCTTGAACTCCATGTTAAGCCCCTTCGGAAGAAGAAGGCTGAACAGGTCCTTTCCTGTGAACGTCTTTCCCTCCGGCAGGTCTATGTCTATGCCAGCGCTTGCCAGGGTCTGGGATGCCTCCTCCCTTGAAAGAATCACGTTGTTCCCTGTGAGCAGGAACATCCCTGATATCTGGTCCAGGTCCAGCCCTATTATGGGACCCCCGAACTTCGGTGAAATTATGTTCTTCTGGACCTCCATGAGGGACGAAGCCTCGACCCTTGCCTCTTCTGTCTGGAGGACGTGGAGGTTCATCTCATCGCCGTCGAAGTCCGCGTTGTAGGGAGGGCAAACACTCGGGTTCATCCTGAAGGTCTTGTGCGGCATCACCCTGACCCTGTGGGCCATTATCGATATCCTGTGGAGCGAGGGCTGCCTGTTGAAGAGGACTATGTCGTTGTCCTTCAGGGTCCTCTCTATCTGCCAGTCTATGTTTACGTTCTCAATAACATCCTTCTTGTTCTCCAGACCGACCTTTATCCTCCTTCCGTCAGGCCTCACCACGTAATTGACCGTGCCATTCTTTATAGCATTCTTTATGTCCTTGATATTGATTTCGGTAACGCTCTCGGGAATCGTCAGCTCGTTGGCTACCTGCTCTGGTACCCCCACCTCGTTTATCGAGAGCATTGGGTCAGGGGATATCACGGTCCTGGAAGAGAAGTTGACCCTCTTTCCCAAGAGGTTCCCCCTGATTCTTCCTTCCTTTGCCTTGAGCCTCTGTATCAGTCCTTTCAGCGGCCTTCCTGACCTGTGCCTTGCCAGAGGGACGCCGGTCAGCTCGTTGTCGAAATAAGTTGAAATGTGGTACTGGACGAGTTCCCAGAGGTCGTTGAGTATGAAGTCAGGCGCCCCTATGTCCATGTTCTCCTTCAGGGACTGGTTGATCCTAACCACGTCGACCAGCTTGTGGGTAAGGTCGTCCTCTGACCTCTCCCCGCCCTCGAGCGTTATGCTCGGCCTCATCGTCACCGGAGGAATGGGGAAGAGCGTGAGTATAAGCCACTCGGGCCTTCCTCCCCTGAAACCGACCTTCCTGAGGTCCTTGTCAGGTATCTTCTCGAACCTCTCCCTTATCACCTGCGGGTCGAGCTCTGTCTTGTTCTGGTAGAACGTGTAAGGCTTCACGAAGGATATCTTTTTCTGCTCCTTGCCGCAGTGGGGGCACTTCCCGGGAAGGGTAGATGCCTTGTCGCCTATCTTCCTCTTCTTCTTGACATCCCCGTCCGGGCTCACTATGAGGATTCTCTGGCAGTGCTGGCACGACATCTTGAGGAGCTGGTAGACGGTCTTGGTGTAGAGGACGTTAATCACGGGTCTTGCGAGTTCCAGGTATCCGAAGTGGCCGTTGCAGTCGCCTATACCTCCTCCGCAGGTCCTGCAGTGGAGCCCGGGGTCTATAACTCCAAGCCTGGGGTCCATCACCCCTCCCTCAACGGGATAGCCGTCAGCGTCGTACAGGTCCGAAGAGACCACCCTGACGCGCGCCAGCTGCCTTATAATCTCTGGCGAAATCAGGCTGAATTTCATGGAATCTATCTTGTTCACCATTTTACATCTCCTTTACCCTCATCTCAGGGTATATCCCCATCGACTTGAGCTCATCAATCATCAGCTTGAATGCGTATGAAGTCTGCACCCACGCAACCTCGCTGTCCTTGCACACCGCGCAGTAGCTCCTGTTCTTTATCGAATCGAATATGGCTATCAGCCCGCACTTCTTGCATATCGGTATCATGGTCTTGTCAGAGTCGAACCTCTCCTTGAGGGTCAGCGCTGCGCCATGTCCCACGAGGCACTGCTGCTCCATCTCCCCGAGCCTCAGGCCTCCCCTCTTTGCCCTTCCCTCTGTCGGTTGTTTCGTGAGGAGGGTAACCGGACCCCTTGACCTCGCGTGTATCTTGTCGGCTACCATGTGATCGAGCTTCATGTAGTATGCGAGGCCGGTGAATATCATGACCTGGAAGGATTTTCCAGTCCTACCGTCATAGAGCGTCTCCTTCCCGTCCTCCCTGAATCCCATGGAGCCGAGAAGCCTTCTTATCTCGTCCTCCTTCATGTGGTTGAATGCGGATGAATCTATGTTCTGGCCGCTTGCCGCGGCGCTCTTCCCTGCAACGAGCTCAAGCAACTGTCCGATAGTCATCCTCGAAGGAATCGCGTGGGGGTTGAATATGAGGTCTGGTATTATGCCGCTCCTGGTGAATGGCATGTCCTCCTGCGGGATGAGGACGCTTATCACTCCCTTCTGCCCGTGCCTCGATGCCAGCTTGTCCCCTATCTCCAGTATCCTCTCGTCCCTTACCTTTATCTTCAGAAGCTGGTCGGAATCGATAGTTTCTGTAATGAGGACGTCGTCAACTATCCCCCCTTCTCCATACCTTATCGTGACGGATGCCTCCCTCTTGTTCTCTATGTCTGCTGTGAATTCCTCGCTCGAGAGGAACCTGAGCGGTGAGACCTTCCCGACGAGAACGGAATCCGACGTAACAACGGTCTCGGGGTTTATTATGCCGTCCTCACCCAAATCCCTGTAGGCATCCTCTCCCCTGTGGCCCTTTATCCCGGGCTCCGGAATGACTATCTCGTCCTCCTGGCCTCCCCAGTAACGCTTCTTTATGGTCTCATAGGTACGGAAGTAGAACGAGCGGAACAATCCCCTCTCGACCGATGACTTGTTTATCACGATGGCGTCGTTCAGGTTGTATCCGTCATAGCACATCACCGCTACCACCACATTATGACCTCCGGGATAATCATCGAGTATGTTGCTGACGCTGGTCTTTATGAGCGGGGTCTGGGGGTATGCGAGCACGTTGAACTTGGTATCCGTCCTGGTGACGAAGTTCCTGCTCATCATACCGATGGCCTGCCCTACCATCTTCGCGCCGAAATTAATCCTGTCCCCCCTGTTGTATTCGGGGTAAGGGATGAGGCACGCGGATATGCCAAGTATGACGATGGGATTGAGCTCCAGGTGGGTGGTGTCCTTGCTGACGTCGCCCTCGTTGAGGGCAATCAGCGTGTTCTCCTCCTCCTCAGCGTCTATGTATTCTACGATGCCGTGGCTCAGGAGATAATTCCAGTCAATCTCGCCCTTCTGCAGCTTCTTTATGTGCTCGGGGAGCAGCCTGGGCTTCCCGTCCTCCACTATGATGAGCGGCCTCCTTGCCCTGCCGTGTTCCGTGTTTATCCTTATCTCCTCGAATATCGGGTGGTATGCCACGTTGACCTGCGACGATATCAGGCCTGCCCTCCTCTTCTTCCTGATGTCCCTGACGAAATCATCGGGATTCGGTATCTCTGCGACGAGCTTGCCGTTGAAGTACATGTCTGTCTTTGCCTTCTTCTCCGCAGCCTTGGTAACCTTTGCCATGATAATCACTTTCCTGAAACCGCCTTCATAACCTTCTCGGTCTCCTTCTCATCGAGCCCCGGGGTTATCTCCACCATGAGCGCCAGGTGCTTCCTCAATCCTATCGAGCTTCCCTCCGGAGTCTCCGCAGGGCACAGCCTTCCCCACTCTGTCGGGTGTATCTGTCTCGCCTTGAAGTGCTCCTGTGTCGATGTCAGCGGAGAGATTACGGACCTCAAATGGGAGATCGTCTTTATGTAGGACGACCTGTCAAGCCTCTGGGAAACTCCAGACCTCCCACCTACCCAGTTCCCTGTCGCTAGGGAGGAGAGTATCTGCTTGGTAACGGCGTTCGCCTCTATTATGCCCTGTACGGACGGAGATTTCCCTCTCTTTACCAGCTTCTGGTAGTTGTAGTTCATCTTTGCCAGGAGGCCCCACCTTCCCAGCAGTATGCTCCTGAACAGCTGGCCTAGAAGCTCCCCCGACATCAGGAGCCTCTTGTTGTTGTAGTGGTCGATGTCGTCCTCTGGTATCATGTCAAGCGAAAGCATGATAGTCTTCCTTATTATCTTAGCGAGCACGTCTGCCTTCTCTTTCCTGTTCTCTGTCTTCTGGCCTATGTGCGGGAGCAGGTACCTGTCCAGTATCTGGTTCACCCTCTCCTCCCTGTAGTCCTCAGAGACCCTGAGCTTCCTTCCTATGTTGTCTATCGCCTCCTCGGAAGTCGTCACCGTTGACTGGTAGAGGTTGATGTAGAGCTCGTTGAGGATCTTGGGGTTGTCTGATATGTGCTCGCATATCTCCTTGTCTGTCTCGAGCCCGAGCGCCTTCAGCAGGGTTATCACGGACAGCTTCCTGATGTTGGCAAAGGATATGTTTATCTCACCGTCCGGCTTCCTCTCCACCATGTGCCTCTGCTTGAACCCGCTCTTCTCGGAGTTTATCCTTACGGATATCTCATCTCCGTCCTTCTCGAATATGGGCTTGTTGGACGCGATCTCCTCTATCAGGACGAGCACCCTCTCTGTCCCGTTCACTATGAAGTAGCCGCCCGGGTCGTAGGGGTCCTCCCCCCTCTCCTCCAGCTCTTTCTTGGAGAGGCCATACGTGGAGCACAGGCAAGATTTCACCATTATCGGGAGGTTCCCTATGTGGACTCTCTCTGTCTTCTCGTGCACGCCGTTGGTTATCGGGGTTATGTCAACGTAAACGGGCGCGGAATAGGTCAGGTTCCTGATTCTTGCCTCGTTCGGGTATATCTGCCTCGTTGCGCCGTCCGCCTCCTTTATTATGGGCTTCCCGACGTGGACCTTTCCGAACCTGAGCTTGAGGTCGCCCAGTTCCGGGTTGAGAGAAACAGTCTCTATCTCGTCTATTATCTTCTGGATACCGCTGTCTATGAAGTGGTTGAAGGACTCGACCTGAAAACTGACCCAGCCGATATCCTTCTCTATTACCCTGAACACAGGCATGAACGACATTTTGCGACTCCAACTACATAGGCACGTCTGGCTGATAAGCATGATTCTATTTGTCAACGACAACCCTGTAATAGGTTGACTTCCCTGATGTCTGCGACTTCCTCGTTATACTTATCACGTCGCCCGGCTTTATCTCGAGCTTGATGAGAGCAGGGTCTGACGCGAATATCTTCGGAAGGGAATCTTCCCCGACACCGAGCCTTTCCAGAAGGGAATCCTTTTCCTGCTTCGGCAGGACTTCATGAACAGGAACAAGCTTGTGCTGGAGGATGTCAATGGTCTTTATGAAATCACCCGTACGCCCTAACCACCAGGCCGTAGTACCCAATCGTACCTTTGTAGTATATGTATGTGATTGGATGTATTTATACTTTTGCCCATTAACCAATTAACGGTTAATAGGTTAATACATTATTATACGCTTGGAGAGGTTTCATGCCCGATGGGATGTTTTTGGGAACATCGGCCCTGGACACTCAAGAGCGCCCAATACCACAAGATATGTATTGCAAGCTTTTAAAGCTTTGCCCGCTTACGAGAGTTACCACTTCTGCAAGCGGGCGGGCAACATGCAGAATCTAGATAACATGCCGCTCAACCGGCTTGTTTTCCAGATAGAATACAAACCTAGCGTGACCGGTGCATTTCCCGTCATCGAGGGAGAAATCAAAAGCCGCATTGTAAGTACGGTAATCAGAGCCCCGAAAATGCACATCTTCGTGCACACTCATGCCCCTGAATTCAAAATCCCCGAAAAAATCAGTTTCCTGTATTTTCCCCCTGTAATTAATCGTTTTGGTCCCCTTAATGGTCAATCTGTCTCCCATGGCCTCCCAATATTCTTCAAGACTCAAATCCCCGAAGACCTCGCTTTCACCCTCACTGATGATGTGGCCAAAACAGACATAGCAGAACTGTGTCAGGCATCTCGCTATCTCAACATCCATTATGTGGTCAGGGGCTCTCTTCAGCTCCCTCTCCTCCAACACGAACCTGGCCCTGGCGTTGGGATAATCTATTTCAGCCTCTTTCAGGTATCTCAATCCAGGACGGGGATAAGCGTCCAGCGTGCCGTCAATCACTTCCTGCGAAATCCTTTTCATGCTGTTATAGTGCTGGAAACCTTTATAAGAATTCCGCCTTCTGTAAACGGGCAAACAATACGCAGATTCTAGAAAGAAACCGGAAATAAAGGATTTATAAACCAAGAACAACAAATGAAGAAGTTGGAATCAGACAGACGACCTTCCGAGTCCAGTAACAACATAAACAATGCTGGGAATGAAAAGTCGTCATTCCAGAATCAGAAGGACGACCTTCATGGATTGGACTAAGTCGTCATTCCAATGGTGGGCCTGTAGCTCAGTCTGGTAGAGCAGCGGGCTTTTAACCGCGCGTTAAAAGCTTTGAGGCCTTTGGCCTGTGAAGAAGGAAACCCGCGTGTCGTCGGTTCAAAATAAGCCTTTTGGAAAATCGGCATCTCGAACATCGTAAAGGATGACGAGATGTCTCGTGTCCACGAGACACGAAGGCTTAAGCCAAAAGGAGCTTACGCTTCCAAAAAGAGCTTATGATAGTCCGGCCAGGCCCATTTCATGTTTCTAGATTCTGTTAGTTGCTTCTCAGCTTGCGGAAGTGGTAACTCCTGTAAGCTGAGCCGGCCAGGCCCATTTCATGTTTCTAGATTCTGTTAGTTGCTTCTCAGCTTGCGGAAGTGGTAACTCCTGTAAGCTGAGCCGGCCAGGCCCATTCATCATGTCTCCCTGAGGTAGCCCCAGTTGTGGAGGCGGTCGCTGTCCTCGAACCACCTGTCTCCTATGTCCTTCCTGTAGTACATGTGGGGTATGTTTATGTTGCTTATCCTGTTGTACATCTGCGCCTGTGCCTGCTTCATCGTTGGGCCTGTCCCGCACACGACCAGAACGACTCCAGAGGTCCCTGTCACGACCCATTCCCCGTTCACGAGCTTGACGTCCTCTATGTGGACGCCTTCCCTGCTCGGCTTCCTGAAATATATGACAGAATCCTTTGACTGGACCTCGAAGGTCTTCCTGTCCCTGAACGGGAACGGAGGAACCACAATCCTGGCACCTATCTGGAAGCCGCTCTTTACCTTGAGCTTTATGTCATCCCCGCGAGACAAATGGTAGAAGAACTCGCTTATCGGGGTTATCATCCCCTCCTGCTGTATGAATACAATCGGGTAGCCGAAGCGTGAGGTGAACTCGAGCGGGTAGATTCCGTTGCTGTTCACTATGCAATTGAGGTCTATGCAGCCGACGTACCTCTCCTTCCTGAGGATGTTCTCCAGCTTCTTCAGGGTCATGTTGAAGAGCCTGTTGGGCTTGCTCCAGAAAGCGCTCGTCCCCATCTCCCCTGTGGATGGGCCGATGTTCCCGGGAAAGAGCTTCTTGTGCTCGAAATTGACGTTTATGGGATAGATGTATTCGTGCCCGTTGAAGAACGCGCTTACTGCAACCTCAACTCCCGGAATCCTCTTCTGGAGCTGGAACCGCTTGACCTTCTTGGACCAGGCCTTGCTGTAGGCATCCAGGACCTGGAGCATGTCCTTGCCGTCGTCTTCCTCGCCGATAAACAGGAACCTCTTGGGGGCGCTGTCCCCGACCGGCTTGAGGACGTACCTCCCCGGGTTCTCCTGCACGAACGCTATGGCCTCGTCAAATGAAGTGAAGTCCATGTAGGGTATTATGCTTATGCCGTGCTTCTTCATCTCCTCCTGGCCGAAGGCCCGGTCGTCCTCCAGCTTGTCCGTGTAGGGCGTCCCGCCTATCACGTTGTGGCCCTGTTCCATGAGCTTCTTTGCCCTCTTTCCCTGGCCCAGCGTGTCGTCGAACACTATCACGTCCGCCCAGTCGACCTCCTTCCTCCAGTTGTCCACCTTGGGAACGAACCCATCGCCTACCTCCTTCTCTACGTTGCTTTCGGTAAAGAACTTGACGTCGTGCCCCTCTTTCACTATCTGCCAGGCGATGTCAGTGATGAGCGCATCGTATGTGACGAAAAGGAAATTTTTCTTTTCCATAATCGTTTAAAGAATTGTTTTCATTTCTTAAATACTTCTAATCCACTGCGGATTAAGAAAAAAGAAAGGCGCCCAGGCCGAAACATTATGGGTTTGTAAATTCCTCTATGATTATATTAATTTATATCTAAAATTAATGTTGCATCATCCCAATAGTTATCACTTTCTTTTGTACAATAATATATGTCTGATGCACCATACGGATAAGAGTATTGGTCTTCAGAACCCGCTTTACATAAAACAAAATTGAATTCATACTGACCGCTTTTTGCAAAGGCCGGTACCTCTATTAAGAATTGTTCTCTACTGATATAGTATGCAATACCCTTATACGTGCTGTTTCTAACGTGACACGGTATCAGAACAGAACTACTAAAAACAGAATCAGGAAGAAAATTAACAACCCAATTGGGTTTTTCTGTAATTATATGAATTCCGCAATATACAGGATTTTCTTCATTGCTGAGTATTTCTGCATCAATGTATATTTTATCGCCAGGATTCAATGTGAAGTTTTTGGGGTAAACAATCATCCCATCACCTCTTTCTATTAACTCATCAATAGCATCAAGCTGGGCTTCGGGATCAGCTCTTTGTAAAATCCCATAATTAACGTATTCCTCGTTCACAGGACCCGATACATATATCTTTAATGGATGATTATCATCTGTTATAACAGTCTTAGTCGTGTCAACAATCATATTGTTGAATCCATTATCTGAAAACCAACCATAATTCTCAACGTATATCTCATTACGCAATTCCTTTATTTCATCTGACAGGCTCTCCTTGATTTGAGGAACAATTGTAATAGATGAAAAATAAAGAACGTATAATGCAGAAAATCCAATAATAATTGAAACTCCAAAAATAACCAGAGGTTTCTTCCTATTGAAATTAATAAAATATGCTATTGCACCGGCAGCACCTGTTAGAAGAATTGCGATAACCCATCTACCCTTTTTCGATATTAATCTATTTTTCATGATATCAGATATCGCATATAACCACGCAAATACATATAAAAAAGACATGATAATAACCACAATCGCGGGCCCGGCTATAACTACATCAGCCGAAGACTCATAATTCTCTCTTGCTTCGTATTCTGCGATAATCACATTTTTTATCGCTTCTTTGTTTCTCTCGAAATCTATTATTCTATATCCACTCTCCACCAAAAATCCCTGATTTGATAGAGATAGTCTCTCATCCCCAAAACATATTTCCTCTACAGGCCTGTATTCAATTTTATCATCTACGAGCACACCAACGAAGCTTTGCTTCTTTGGTTCATAATAACTTAGTTGTGTATACTTGAACGGTTCACTCGGAATAAATCTGAAAAACACCAAGGTGCCTGGATCATAAGCGCTTGCATCGAAAGCATATTCGATTTGTGTACCCAATTGTCTATTGAAAAAATCTCTTATTTCTTCATCAGAAACATTAGTGCTTTGGGACAATGCAGAATTGCTTGTTAAAGAAATTGATAACAATATAGAAGCAAATAGAACGCAAAACGACGATAGCTTCATATATATTTAATGGTTAAGCCCATTTATATGATTCTGTTTTAAAAAAATAAGGCGCCCAGGCCGGGATTCCCAAAACCTTCCGTTCGGCGGAAGCTGTGTTTCCGCGAACGCTTTTGCACGCTTGCTTGGGCAAAAGGGTTCTTTTGAACCCGGGTCATGAGAGTGACAGTCTCATATGCTTAGCCTTGCACCAAATCTCTTTGGCGCAATTAGGCCGCTACATTAGGCGGGCAGCGAATTTCTCGCCGCCCACTACCTGGGCGCGGTCTAACAGCTTTTCTATTGAAATCCCCTCTTTATAAGCTTAACTCTGATTCTTCTCCTCTGTGATTACCACCTTCAGGGATTCCTGCGCTTTTCCTGCGACGTCAAAGCCCTTCTGTATCTGGCTGAGGGGGAACCTGTCTGTGACCATCCCCTTGACGTTGACCTTCCCCGAGCTTATCATCTGGAGGGATTCCTCCAGGTCAGCGGGGGCGGCGCCGTAGCTTGAAACGAAACTCAGCTCGTTTCTCCAGAAGTCTGTTGTTGGCATGGTTATGTCCCTGTCAGGGATTGCGAAGAACATCACTGTCCCTTTCCTTTCAATGGACCTGAAGGCCTGTTCGAATGCCTGCATCGCTCCTGTGCAGACCATGACCCTGTCCGCCTTGGTATCAGTAAGCTTCCTCGCGTCCACTGCCTCGTCAGCGCCGAACTCCTTCGCCTTCCCCAGCCTGTATTCATTTATGTCGGTTGCGATTACCCTCGCCCCCTTGAGCTTGGCGACGGCTATGTTGAGGAGCCCTGAGACGCCCGAACCCAAAACAAGGACGGTCTGCCCCTCCTTCACTCCTATCACCCTCTGCGCCCTCACGGCGCAGGCAAGTGGCTCAATCATCACCCCCTCCTCATAGGATACCTTGTCCGGAAGAACATACGTCCCTTTCTCCACGTTCACCTTGGGGACCCTGACATATTCGCTGAACCCTCCTGGCTCGTAATTCCCCTTGTGGAGGGTTTCGCACGCGGTTTGGTTGCCCTCCCTGCAGTACTTGCATTCATTGCACGGGACGTGGTGGCTCACGAAGACTCTCTGCCCCGCGGAAAAATTGCTGGATTTGGATTCCACGATATCCCCGACCATCTCGTGGCCCAGGACCCTCGGGGCCTTCTTTATCCTGTACCATTCCATGAGGTCGGTCCCGCAGATGCCGGACGCCTTCATCTTCACGAGAATCTCGCCATCGTTAAGGACGGGCTTCGGCCTTTCCTCTATCCTGACATCGCTGTTCCTGTAATAGACAGCCACCTTCACGTCGCATCACCCCGTTCATTTGGCCTTCTTACCCTGCTCATAGATTTTGTAGGCCTCATCCACCGATATCTTGTCGTGGACTATCCCTCTCACGGCCTTTATCATGCTGACAGGCGAGTCGCTCTGGAATATATTTCTGCCCATGTCAACCCCTGACGCCCCCTTGGAGACCGCATCGTATGCCATCTGGAGGGCCTCCCTCTCGGGAATCTTCTTCCCCCCTGCTATCACGACAGGCGCGTTCCCGCACGCCTCCACGACCTCCTCGAAGCCGTCGCAGTAGTAGGTCTTTATCATGTGCGCACCCGTCTCCACGCATATCCTCGAGGCTAGTCCCAGGTACCTGGCATCCCTGACCATGTCCCTTCCCACTGCGGTAACGGCAAGGACAGGGATTCCGTACTTCTCGGCCTCGTTCACGAGCTTCGCGAGGTTGTGGATGGTCTCCTTCTCGTGCTCGCTGCCGACAAAGACAGAGCAGGTCACGGCAGAGGCATTGAGCCTAATCGCGGAATCTATGGACGTGGTTATCACCTCGTTGGATATCTCCTTGAGCACGCTCTGCCCCCCGGAAACCCTCAGAACAATAGGCTTGTCCATGTCATGGGTTATCCAGTTCCTCAAACCACCTCTCGCTATCATCAGCGCGTCCGCGTAAGGGAGCAGCGGGTCGACTGCCTTCCCCAGATTCCTGAGCCCTGTCGTGGGGCCCTGGAAGTATCCGTGGTCAACCGCCAGCATCACGCAACTCTTTGTCTTGGGATTGAATATCCTCGACATCCTGTTCCTCATTCCCCAGTTCATCGTCATTCCTCCTCTTCGCCTTCGGTTTTTGGCTTCACCACCAGATATCCTCTGTCAATGAGCCACTTGTGGAATTCATGGGTGGTATGGAGGCACGCCTGCTTGCATATTGCCCTGAGCTTCTCAAACTCATCAGAACCCTCGCCCTTCGACTCCATTATCACCTGGACAGGGCACTGTACGTCCTTGCAGTACTCCCTCCTCCTGTATTCCACAAACCCCTCAACAGGCATAGTTATAGAGTCGGAATAAGCTATATAAAAGTTGTCTGGTCTCACTTCTCAGGGAACATCCTGCGTATCTCGCTCTCCTCTGGTTTGCAGATTCCCCTCTCCGTTATCAGGCCTGTCACCAGCCTTGCGGGGGTGACATCAAAGGCGTAGTTCGCTGCCGGGCTCTTCTCGGGCGTCAGCAAAACCCTCTTAAGGGAGCCTTCGCACATGCCCTGCGCGAACCTGACTTCATCTGACCCCCTCTCCTCTATGGGAATCTCCTTCCCCCCTCTCGTCCTCCAGTCAAGGGTCGAGGATGGGAGCGCGACGTAGAAGGGGACGTTGTTGTCCCTCGCGGCCAGGGCCTTCAGGTAGGTCCCTATCTTGTTCGCGACGTTCCCTGTATAGGTGGTCCTGTCGCTTCCCACTATCACCATGTCCACCATCCCGTTCTGCATGAGGTGACCTCCGGTATTGTCAGAAATCACCGTGTGCGGGACGCCGTGCTGTCCCAGTTCCCACGCCGTGAGCCTTGCTCCCTGGTTCCTGGGTCTTGTCTCATCCACCCATACGTGAACAGGAATCCCTCTCTCGTGAGCGGCGTATATTGGAGCGGTAGCTGTCCCGTAATCAACGAACGCCAGCCACCCGGCATTGCAGTGCGTCAGTATGTTTACAGGCCCTCCCTTCTTCTGGCCCAGTTCCTCGATTATCCTCAGGCCGTGCTCTCCTATCCTCCTGCAGTATTCGGCGTCCTCGTCAGCTATCTCCTGCGCCACCATTCTGGCTATCTCCCTCTTCTCCCCTGGCTTCCCCCTGGAGATTTCAGAGAGCTGCCTCTCAACAGCCCACCGGAGGTTCACTGCAGTCGGCCTGGTTGCCTTGAGGCGCTCTCCTGCCTCCCTGATGTAATCATCCATCCCCTCCGCAGGGGCCTCCATCGCAGCGATGTACATCCCGAAGCCGGCTGCCGCGCCTATGGCTCCTGCCCCCCTTATGTGCATATCCCTTATCGCCCTTGCCACGTCCTCCACAGTCTCCAGATTCTCAATAATGAACTCGTGGGGGAGGTTCCTCTGGTCTATTATCCTGACCTTGCCGTCCTCCATCCATATGGTCCTGTAATGCTTCCCGTTAACGTTCATACAAAAATAAATGGAATCCAAGCAATTTATAAGGCTATTTCCTGAGTTTCTTGAGATTCATGCCGTCTATCTCAAAATAGATGTTTGCACCAGAACCTTCCCCAAGGTTGATGCAGAGGGTATCGCCTATGTAGCACGCACCCTTTCCATTGTGCATGTGCCCTCCCAAACAGACAAGGGGCTGGTGCTTCTCTATCATCCTCCTGGCGAGGACCGAGCCGAAGTGCTTCCCGAACCTGGGCGAGTTCCTGTCCCTTATCTTGTCGAGCCTTGTGTCGTAGGGAACGTTGTGGACCAGGAAAATAACAGGGTTCTCTCCACCAGCCCTGCGGAAGAGACGGTCACACTCCTTCTCCAGTTCCTTGAGGTCCCTCTCCATCGCCCTGAGCTCCCTTGGGCTGTAAAGGTTCCTCTCCTCATCAACGGGAACCTCGGGTCCATTGGTTCCACCATAACCAATCACCGTGAAGAACGGCGTCTCGACCACCTTCATGTGCGCATCCTTAACATTCCTGAGGCCCTTCAGGAGGAAGCTCTTGTAATAATTCCCGCTGCCCAGCACGCTGGAGCCCCTGTAAAAGAAGTCTGTGTTGCCTGGAACCGTTATGACAGGCTTCCCGAACGACGCGACCTTCTCCAGGACCTCCCTGCCCCTCTCCAGCTCTGCCCTGTTCCTCCTCCCAGCTTCCTTCTCTCCTATGGAGTCCCACCACTCTCCCTGATATCCAGGGTCCTGAAGCCTTTTCCTCAGGTCCTGGAACATCAGCTCCCTGGAGAGGTTGGGGCAGAAATCGCCGACTGACAGGATGTAGTCAAACCCCCTGAACCTGATCCTGGGGAACTTCCCATGCAAATCACCCAGCGCGACAATCCCTACAGCCATGGCAACACCCCGCACGCATTTAATAGAAAGCGCGCACAATAATATAATAATGTTCGAGATGGTATTTATCTTGGGCGTCGGATTCAACGTAATCATCGCTCTTCTAATCAGCTACTATTCCTTCAGGATTGCCATGATAGAGAAGAAGAACATACTGATGCTCGTCCCAAAGAGCAGCAAGCTGCAGAACGACCTCAAGGTCCTGCTCGCTGTCATACTGCTTGCCCTGATGGCAGGCGCCTCGAGGATGATAATGATATACATATACGGGGAGGTCCCCTTCCTGATGGAAGCCATCTTCCCTCTGATAATACTCCCGAGGATGATATCCCTGGTCGCCCTCCTTATCCTGATATTCAGGTGGGAGGGTATAATGAGGTGGAAGAGTGAATGAGGTCACCATGATAACTGCGGTCGCGAACGCGCTGACAGTAATAGGCTCGCTGCTCTCAATGGTATTCATATACCAGCTCTGGTCTGCATACAGGAAGAGCCCCAGGGTTGCGATGGCGGCGATATTCAACCAGGGGAGGGGCGCATTCATGATGATAGGCGCTTCCCTTCTCATATTCGCGCTCGTCCATGCCGCAGGAATCCTCATCTTCTCGTTCTACGCCACAGACGATTCGGGGTGGGTCTTCCAGACGACTGACATGTTCCACAGCATCGCGGCGAACTTCATCTGGGGCATAGCAATCGCAATCCGCAAGTTCGGCAGCGCTGTCAGCTCCACCTCAAAACCCACTTCAAAAACCCCTCAAAAGGAAGCCCGGCTTACGGACGCCAAAGGCCCGGTTAAACCAATTAAGTCGCAAGCCGGGAAGCAACAAGCAAAATCTTGGAAAGCATCCATTAAGAAAAAAGAAGCCGTGAAGCCGAAACCAGCCAAGAAGAAGGCCTCTAAAGCCCGATGAAATTGTCACCAGAGAAATACTTCAATTCCAAATCAAGCATATCTCTAAAAAAGTTATCTATATCAACAAAAACTTTCCTCTTTTCAGCACCCACTAAAACATAATCATTGCCCGCGTGAGTTTCTATTTTCTCTGTCCCGCCCGCAGACAAATCCTGCGTGAAAATCCCTGCCTTTTCCCCATAGACGACCCCGACGCAGAATTCCGGAACCGGCTCCCAATCGGAGTATGAATGTCCTGATAAATACTCTGCGTTTTGGCAATAATATTCCATTAACTCCATCTGATATCCCAAGGGATTCCGACCTTCCTGGACATCTGTTCTGAATGCCCTCAGGGCCACATGAAGACCGGAAGGCAATTTGCCAACCCGATAAAGATTAACTGTCCCACCAGAAGTAAATTCTTCTATCCTTTCATCGAATGCGTCCCTTGCAGTATCCAGGAGCGTTGGTAATGATAAGATTTCTTCTTTCACAATCTGTGATTTTTCGAAATAACCCATAATATTGTAACTGTTTAGTGGTATATAAATGTTTTTACGACATTTTTGGTTAAGCTTAATCAGCTTACAGACGCTTCCGCAAGTCGCAAGCTGATAAGCAACATGCAAAATCTACATTCGTTTTTTCCGTACACGCTTTTTGCTTTAGAGCCCAGGATAGATTATATTGCTGCTGGGTTCGAAAAGAAAAAGGGTGTTAAGCAGCGATCTGGGCTTCCCCATCGAGATGAGTACAACCCAGACCGTAGGAGGGCTTGACTTCCGTGTTCGAAATGGGTACGGGTATACACCCCCACTTTGGCCGCTATTGGTATATAGTTGAGCGTGGAATATTTAAACCTTTCGGAGGCCCCATACATCCCGCTAAATTGACAATAAAAAAAAGGGGATGTGTTTTTCAATGACATCCCCAAAAGTAAGCGGATTAACTAACCACGGCACCCAGTCCCCCCGAAGGAAGCCCCAAAAAGAGCCTCCAAATGGGCACCGGACCAATTAAACTCCGATTTCGATGAGTAATTTCAATTCCCTAAGGAATTGCGTTTACAACGTGTGTGAATATGATGATTGCCCTCCAATACAGAGCTAATTGTCACTATAAGATAGTTACAAATAGTATTTATAAAGTTAACTGTGTGCTG
>CAZIAB010000007.1:23580-30021 GCA_964537525.1 uncultured archaeon | reverse complement strand
TACACTAATATTATGATTTGGGAAGGGGATTTATATAAGTAGGGAAACCAATCCTCCGAAGAGGCAGAATCAGGGAAGCTCTACCTTTCTGAGTCCCTCTCTTCTTTGCTGCTGTTCTTCAAGCGTATAGACGCGGTCAGTTCTAATAGCAACTATTGGGGTGTAATCCTTCTCAACGATGTCTTCTCCTGGGACCCCTCCAAACATTGCATAAACCACCTCTGCAAACCCTTTGAATTTTGGAGAGTGGTTAATATGTAGCGTTCCCATGCTTTATTTCTTGGCCTTAATCTTTATATTTAAAACCCAGAACCAATCCTTTGGAATGAAAGTGATAGCGAGAGGGGCCGAGGCCGTTCTTAGGAAAGACGGGGAGAGGCTGGTCAAGGACAGGGTCAGGAAGGGCTACCGAATCCAGAAACTGGATGATAGGATAAGGTTCCTGAGGACCAAAAGAGAGGAAACCCTCCTGGCAAGGGCAAGGAGAGCGGGCGTGAACGCACCTGCCGTCTTTTCGGGCGGAAAAACCAGCCTTGTCATGGAATGGGTTGATGGGGAGAGGGTCAAGGACGTCCTGAATTCCATGGGAAGGAAAGAGCAGGATGAGGTTTTCCGTCAGGTTGGGGAGGCGCTCGGAAGGCTCCACTCGGCAGGGATAGTCCATGGTGACGTGACCACCTCGAACATGATTCTCAGTGACGGTAAGCTTTTTGTGATAGATTTCGGTCTTGGTAAGACATCGAAGAGGATTGAGGACTTCGCAGTGGATTTGTACGTCCTCATGGAAGCTTTAAAAGCAGCGCACTTCAAGATAATTGATAGCGCATGGAAGGGCATTATAAAAGCTTATAAATATAATAATGCAAATGCTGACCAGGTCCTGGAAAGGTTCCGGGAAATCGATAAGAGAAGGAGATACCGCTCACATGGCTGATAAAAAAGATGGAAAGAAGGCTGAAACAAAGGAAGCAAAGGCTGAAGTGAAGGAACATGTAAAAGAACATCCCAGGGAAGAGCAGGCAAAACCTGACACCCCGGAGGAGAAGGTGATAGAGGAAGAGGAGAGCCTACCCGAGGAGGAGGTTGAGCTGGACGTCGACGTGGACGAGACAGATGACAGGAACGTAATCAAAGAGGAAATCATTATCAGGAGGGAAGGCCGCCCGGACATAAGGAGGGAATGGATACCAAAGACAGAGCTTGGCAGGAGGGTCCTTAGAGGCGAGTTCAAGACCATAGAGGAAGTCCTGAAGTCCGGTGAGCTTATTCTCGAACCGGAAATCGTTGATTATCTCGTTCCTGGCATCAAGAATGAAGTTATATACATAGGCGGAAGCCCTGGAAAGGGCGGTGGTATAAGGAGGACGGCCACCAAGAGGACAGTCAGGATGCACAAGTCAGGGAGGAGGTTCAAGCTGACTGCATTGATAGTTACTGGTGATGGGAATTCTGTCGTTGGGATTGGAAAGACCTCGTCAAGGGAGCACAAGACCGCCATAGAGAAAGCAGAGGAGCAGGCAAAGATGAACGTTATAAGGGTCAGGAAGGGATGCGGTTCCTGGGAGTGCGGATGCGGAGGAGAGCATTCCATACCGTTCAGGTCAGAGGCGAGATACGGCTCTGTTAAGGTAACGCTTCTTCCTGCGCCGAAGGGCGTGGGTATAGTGGCCAGCGATTCCGTGAAAAAGATAATCAAGCTCGGCGGCATAAAGGACATCTGGGTAAAGACCGATGGTAAGACTGCCACAAGGACTAACCTCGCGTTCGCGACATTCGAGGCGCTGAGGAACCTGAACATGACCAAGGGTGATTTATGATGTATGTTGTTCTTAGGATAAGGGGCTCTGTGAATACCTCCCCTGAGCTGAAGGCCACGATGAAGATGCTCAGGCTCGAGAGGGTAAATCACTGCGTCATTGTCCCGAAGAACGAATCCTATGACGGGATGCTCAAGAAGGCCAGGGATTACGTGACATGGGGCGAGATTGACAGGAACACCCTGGAGAAGCTCGTTGCAAAGAGGGGAAGGCTTCCCGGAAACAGGAGGCTAAGCGAGAAGGAGGCAAAGGAAGCTGCAAAGAAGATAATGGATAAGGGGATGAAGGAGGCCGGGATAAAGGGCGTGTTCAGGCTGTCTCCCCCGAGCCACGGATACAGGTCGATAAGGGCCCACTACCCAAGAGGTGACCTGGGAAACAGGGGGGAGAAGATAAACCTCCTGATAAAGAGAATGATTTAATTGGTGAGGCGAAATAATGGCTGTAAAAAAGAAGGTAAAACAGCGCGGGCACAAGACCCATGGATGGGGAAGCAAGAAGAAGCACAGGGGAGGCGGCTCGCGCGGAGGAAGAGGAAGGGCAGGCATCGAGGACCACAGGAGACTCATGTTCAGCAAGAAGGGCATAGAGATGGGCTCCAGGGGCTTCAAGACCATGAAGGACAGGAAGCTTAAGGCAAAGATAAGGAACATAAACCTCAGGGAGCTTGAGAGGCTGGCTGGGGACAGGAAGGAAATCATCCTAAGGGAGTTCGGGTATGACAAGGTCACCGGCAGGGGTTCCCTCTCAAGACCAATCAGGGTGATTGCAAAATCATTCTCTGCAAGGGCTCAGGAGAAGATAGAGGAAGCGAAGGGGAAGGTCGTCCTCGAAGAATAAATCATGATGATTGTTGATGATGCTGTTTATGGCAGGTTTGAGATAAAGGACCCCCTTGTTCTCGAGCTAATTGAGAGCAAGCCGATGCAGAGGCTGAAACACATAAACCAGTTCGGTTCGTGGAAATTCATCATGCCCAAGCTGGATAACACCAGATTTGAGCATTGCGTTGGTGTGTACAAGCTGCTGTCTCTCTTGGGTGCATCCAGGGAGGAGCAGGTAGCTGGTCTTCTCCATGACGTGCCACACACCGCATTCTCTCATGTGACTGACTACGTCTTTGATAGGGTACATGACCAGGAATATCATGAAGACCAGCACAAAAGGATAATAATGGATTCGGATATTCCCGGGATAGTGGAAAAGGAGGGTATCTCTGTCAAGAGGCTCATGGACGAGAAGAACTTTCCGCTGCTGGAGAGGGATATTCCTGATTTCTGTGCAGACCGGCTTGATTATTTCATGAGGGATGGTCTAGCAATAGGGCTGGTGAAGCGTGATGATATCAGGATTTTCATGGACAGCCTGGTGGTAAAGGACAGGGAGATTGTCTGCAAAAGCAGGGATGCTGCGAGGAGGATGGCCTACCTGTTCCTTGAATGCAGCAGGAGGTTCTGGTCCTCCCCACTGCAATCGGCATCTTACCAGATACTTGCCGATGCAATAAGGATAGCCATGGAGAGGGGAATTGTAGATAAGGATGACCTCTTCCTGACAGATGACGAGCTCCTCATGAAGGTCAGGAGCGCAGGGATAAAGGAGATTGATGAGAAGCTGGGCCTCCTGAACCCGTCGCTGAAGGTGGTCGAGGACAGGAAGAATCATGACTTCCATTCCAGTGCCAAGGCCAGGTTCATTGACCCCAAGGTCTTTGAGGACGGGAAGCTTGCGAGAGTGTCTGATTTTGATGAGGGTTTCAGGAAGGAAAGGGACGATTTCGTCATGAAGCTCAAAGAGGGGTATTACATCAGGATAGTGAAGCAGGCTTAAGCTTTTAAAACCGCATTATTATATTAACCAATTAACCAATAATTAAGTGAGTTCAATGGGACTGCAAGCTACCTATATCGGATTCCTGCAGAGGATTCCGGGGATTACCGAGCCTCTGGAGAGAATGTCCTTCAAGAGCAAGCTGAAGTGGACCGGGATAATCCTCCTCCTTTTCTTCATGATGGGGCAGATAACCGTGTATGGCGTTGCCCCAGCCAGCTTCGAGCAGTTCAAGTTCCTTGAGATAATACTTGGTTCTTCTTTCGGTTCCCTGATGTCGCTCGGCATCGGTCCCATAGTCACGTCATCCATCATTCTCCAGCTGCTGGTTGGTTCGAAGATAATACCGTGGAACCTGGGGACAGAGGAGGGGAAGTCGATGTTCCAGGGCACGCAGAAGCTGCTGGCCATGCTCTTCGCTTTCCTTGAGGCGGTCATATACGTCGCGATGGGCGCCGTGCCCGCTTCAGTGCCCTCGCTTGCCTGGATTGTCATACTCCAGCTCGCTTTCGGGGGGATAATAGTAATCTTCATGGACGAGGTGATATCCAAGTGGGGATTCGGCTCAGGAATCTCGCTGTTCATAGTGGCAGGAGTCTCCAAGACCATGATAGTGAGGATATTCAACCCTCTGACCCAGGCAGGAGGCCTTCCGACCGCCGGCAACCCGCCCGCAGGGATAATACCATACGTGGTTACCACCATAGGAGCAGGAGAGCCGATAGCTGCGCTGTTCGCGCTGCTCCCGATAGTCGCTACTGTGATAGTATTCATGCTCGTGGTTTATGCCAACGCTATAAAGGTCGAGATACCGCTCGCGTTCGGCTCTGTGAGAGGGTTTGGCAGGAGGTGGCCCCTTAAGTATTTCTACACCTCGAACATACCGGTCATACTCATAGCGGCGCTGCTCGCTAACATACAGCTCTTTGGCAGGATGATGTCCAACCAGGGGCTCACCTGGATTGCGGAGTTCGATTCATCGGGCAACGTGATAGGCGGCCTGATGCTCTTCCTCATACCTCCCAGGACCGAGGCTGTCACTATAGTGTGCATAGCGATAGGGCTGTTCGCACTCATCGGAGCGATAGTCGCGTACTTCACGAAGAGGGATGCAAAGAAGCTCGTTGCCGGGTTCTCGTTAGCAGGGATACTGGTATGGTTCCTTACGCTTTCATCGCTCGGCCTTAGCTCGCTGCTCACGATATCCGCTATGGACATAACGAGGATGCTAACGTACCTGCTCATAATGATGGGAGGGGCTGTCCTGTTCTCGATTTTCTGGGTGTCCACCGCCGGGATGGACGCCAAGGCAGTAGCGGGGCAGATACAGTCGACCGGGATGCAGATACCCGGATACAGGAGGGACCCGAGGATAATGGAGAGGGTCCTCAACAGGTACATACCCGTCCTCGCCGTGATAGGAGGAGCGTCTGTCGGCTTCCTCGCGGCGTTCGCCGACTTCACCAATGCCATAGGTACAGGGACCGGTTTGCTGCTTGCGACCATGATAATATACAACCTATACGAGGAACTTGCTACGAGGCACCTCGAGGACATGCACCCCGCCCTGAGGAAGCTCATGGCAAAGTAATGCTAACGGCCTTGGAGGGGAAACCTTTAAAGGTCCTTAATGAATATAGTAGGTAACTGTGGAGGGAAAATGTCTGTAATAGGGCTTCCGGGATACGCGGAGATGATTATCTGGGCCAGCCTTCTCTCTCTCTTTATGGTAATCCTGACCAAGCTCCTCACCGACCAGAATCTGATGCGAAGCATAAAGGCGGACATGAAGGAATTCAATGACAGGATAAAGAAAGCGCAGAAAGCGGGCAAGACCGACGAGGCGAACAAGCTCACTTCCCAGATGCTCAAGATGAGCAGCAAGCAGATGCAGCAGAGCATGAAGCCCATGGTCGTGTCGTTCGGCGTCTTCATAGTTGCGATATGGTTCTTCGGGACATATTACAGCGAACTGGTGGTTTCGGTTCCCGTCAACCTGCCCTTCCTGGGAAACTCACTCAACTGGTTCTGGTGGTATTTCATCGTGATATTCGGGACGAATTTCCTTTTCAGGAAGCTGCTTGACGTTGCGTGAATCCTTCCCTCCGCAGGGTCTTGTGCATTTATCCCGCTTATTTGACAACTCAAAGAAAACGGCACCGTATCTTTCAATGATGCCGTTTCCTTCAAAAGGTTGTTATAGTTCATTTTGTGCAGGGCCCTGGCCAATCAGCAATGAGCGGCCCTTGGTGAAACCATCATACCCCAAAGCGTCCTGAAAAACCTGAAGATGGCCGGAATGACTATCATGTGCTTGATTTTGAAGGCGATTGCCAGGGTTCTGGAAATCTCACCCCCCAGCTTTCCCAGAAGGATATTCCTTGATATGAATCTTCTGATCTTCTCTGTGGCTTCGGGGGAGGCCTCGCTTTGGGCGCCGCAGTGCAGCCATGTATCCCCTGCCCAGAATGCTTTTTCAAAGCGCGGTATCTGGAAGAATTCGGATGCAGCACCTTCCTTGATGTCGGCAGTTATCATTTCCATATCACCCGGGTTTTCACCGAACTTTGGGTCAGTATATTCCCCTAGCGCTTCCTTGGCAGGGAACTTTGCAACCACATGCCTCCAGCCCAGATGTTCATAGATTTCGAGCGTCCTCTTTCCTGATCTAACAAATGCCAGAATATCCATCATATCCTCCTTTCCTTTTTTTGCTTGTTTTCAGTCCGTATCCCTCTTACCAAGATGGCCGCACCCGACAATGCCATGGTCAATAAAGACCACGGTGACATCT
>CAZIAB010000007.1:0-23480 GCA_964537525.1 uncultured archaeon | reverse complement strand
ACCAAGATGGCCGCACCCGACAATGCCATGGTCAATAAAGACCACGGTGACATCTTTTTCATTTTTTCCTGTATCATGATACCCTCCTTTAGAGCCGGGAAACCGGTTCCCAGCCCCACTGGTTTATTCGTAGGTCACCACGAGGTGGCCCATGTGGTTAGAAAGCTCCTCCAGGAGATTCTGGATTTCTTTGGCTTCACCTTTCTGGGAGGCCTGGAACAGCGACCTGCCCATTCCGGCAATTTCGCCGAATCCGAGCTCGGTTGCCTGCTCATCAATCAGTGAGGCAAAAAGCCCAATGGTTTCGAAATCCTTCCTTTTGAGGGATTCCCTTATATTGGAAAGGTTATGGCGCACCTCCACAAGAAAACCGGGAACAGAATATCCGACACTCGGTTTAACATGGACGACTACATTGTTATCGAGCCCCAGCGCAGGAACCAGTCTTTCGGCAACGTCCCCACGTATCCTTCCTGAAGACATTGTCCAGGAAAGGAAGCTGCTGAGCTTTCTTATTGCCCTTTTGGAGGCCGCTTTTGAAGGACCGAAACGAGTGGAGGGTCCTGCAGTCCCGAGAACGGGTAACCCGAACCGTGGCATCTGCTTAATTTTAGATGCCGTTCCATCCTTTATTGTTGCAATAATAAGCTCCACGTCAGCCGGGTGGTTACCGAAGTGCGGGCCGTGATTCCCGATTGCCTCTGATGCAGGGAACTCAAAGACAACATACAAAGCATCCTTATCATGGGAATCGACTGTCAGTTTTTTTCCTTCATCTGAAACCACTATTGGCATTTCAAACTCACTTATGTAATTTGCTAATCCCATTTTCTCCTCCTTGTGTCTAGGTTTAAGAAAGACCGCCCGAGAGCGACGGAAGACAACCTTCGGCGGTCTTCAGCAGAATTAAAACTCTCCAAAACCCGGCCCCTTAAAGCGGGATTAGCTGCCGGGTCAATCTGAGATTCTCTTTTATTTTTACACGATTCGAAATCCGTGTTATACTGGACTTAAATTATATTTGAGACAATGATATGTTGGGTAACTAGCCAACTTGTAACTATGCTATAGTGAATACTATAATATTTAAGGCTGACGGGAGGCTGGAATTACCTTTTAAATAACTACCCACAAATATTGTTAGGTTTCCCGGGGTAGCTTAGCTGGCTAAAGCGCGTGGCTGTAGGCATACTCATGGTCTGTTGAGGGTTCATGCCCTATGATAAGCAGAGACCGCGAGACCGAGGGTTCGAGTGCATTGCTGGAGAAAACGTATCCAGCAGGGCTGGAGATCCCTCTCCCGGGATTCCCTTATTTTTTATTCAGGTTTGCGGTCTGAAATTCACTCGGACCTCAGCGCCTCGGTGGGCTGGAGCTTTGAAGCCCTCCTGGCGGGAATCACACCAGAGGCTATGCTTATGAGGACTGAGAAGGATATGGCGAGCGCAACCAGTTCAGGAGTAACGGAAACCATGGTGGTGCTTGCGCCCCTGGCTCCTGCTCCGACAATCCCGATGCCGATTTCCGAGACTATGCCGGAGCCTATCATGCCGGCAAACACTCCGAGAAGCCCCCCGACGAAACCTATTATGGCAGATTCCATCAGGAAGAGCTTCATTATCTCGAAATCCGTCGTCCCCAGCGCCTTGAGGATGCCTATCTGCTTGGTCCTCTCCATCACTGACATGAACATCGTGTTGGCTATCCCTATAGCGCCTACGAGCAGGGAAATCGCAGCTATCCCGGCAAGGAACAGCGTCACCGTGCTCATCACCGTAGATATCGTCTCCTGCACTGCCTGGGAGGTGGTGACTGAGAAATCCTTTGTCTGGTTGGTCACGTGCCTGGAGAGCATGAGCTTTTGCTCTATCATGCTCACTATCTCATCAACATCGTCTACATTGTCGACCTTAACGCTTATGGACGAGAACTGGTCACTCTCGAGGTCGAGGTCCTCTATGACCGTCCTCGCGGCGCTGACGGGCATGATGACGGAATTGTCAGTCCCGCCGAACCCGCCGGATTCCTGAAGTATGCCCACGACCTTGAACAACTTGCCGCCGATGGTGACCTGCGCGTTCAGCGTCAGCGGCTTCTTGAACATGTCGTTCGCTATGCCGTATCCGATGACCACGACGTTGACGTCGCCCTGGGCCAGGTATCTTCCTGATTCCAGCTCATCGGTGGTCATGTCCTTCCAGAGGAGTGGGTCAACGCCGGTGATTGAGATGCTCGCCGTCTCTGCAAGATACGTTATGTCAGCCCGTCCGGAAACCAGCCCCCCGGCGAACTTGACGCCGTCCACTGTCCTTATTACCTGAAGGTCCCTTATCGTCATGTTCGGGCTTGAGGACGATGCCGATGAGGTTCCGAACTGGAAGTTTCCTCCCCGGTTTCCTCCCTGAACGAACACGCTCATTGCCCTGCTGAAACCGGGCGAGACTGTTACCATGTCCGCGCCGAGGCCGCCCAGCTGACTTGAAATCGACTGCTGGGCCCCGGAGCTTATGGAGAGTATGGCTATCACCGCAGCTACACCTATGACTATCCCGAGTATCGTGAGCCAGCTTCTCAACTTCTTGTGCATGAAGTTGTTCGTGGAAAGCCGTATGATGTACCTGAATCTCATCCTATCACCTAAAGATTATTCAGAGCTGCATGCTAACCGCGCTTCTTCCTGCCCTTCCTCTGCCTGAACAGGAAGAAGGCTATCACAGCGACTATCCCGGCAGCGCCCGCTATTATGTACAGGTAACCCTGGCTCATGGAAGTCGAGCTGCTCCTCGTTGCTGAGAAGGACGTGGTCGTTGTTGCGGTATAGCCCGTGGTGGCCATCGGGACAAGCTTCACGACCGTCCTCCTCTGGCCGATCTCGTCGGTGTAGGATATCTCCACCTTCAGTTCCTTGGCCGTTATCTGCCCCTGGGTTTCGCTGGGCACTGCCTGCCCGGAAGGGGCCTGCGTCCTGTTGAAGAGCCTGCCGCCGGATGAGGCAGAAGACTGGGATACCTGGAAGCTGGCGAGCGTATAGTCGTTTCCCGCGAGGTTGCCTATGACTACCGACGAGGGCTCTGTCACCGTGAAGCCATCCTGCTCGGGTATCCTGGCTATCACCGAATATGCGTTGTTGAGGCCTATGTTTACTATCGCCAGCGTGGTGGAGGATTCTGACGACTCCTGAAGCACCACCTCGAATTTCGTCCCGGGGTTGGATATTGTCAGGTTGAAGGTCTTGGTGTTGTAGCTGGATGTCCCGTAGGAGTATTTAACCGTCAGGTCGTTCTCGCCTTCGACCGCTTCGCTGTCTATCCTGACCCTGCACTTTACCTGGAACGCGTTGTTGTCCTTCTGGTAGCTTCCTATGCTGCCTATCCACGTGACGGGATTTGACCCCGGCTCCAGGGAGAAAGGATAGTACGGCACCAGCTCAAATGTCACGTTGTCCGCTTTCTCTGTCCCTATGTTCTCTATCTTGAAGAGCAGGTCCGCGTAGCCGCCAGGCTCTGCTGGATAGGGGTCCTGGTTAACGAGCGAGGCCTGGAGATATGCCGCATTGTTGACGACATAGCCCGAGCCGGTGTCCAGTACCTGGGCATTCACGGCACTGAACATTACCGCTGCAAGGATTGCAGCCGCGAATCCTGCCATTAAAACTTTCATTTTATCATCCTCCTTTTACAATCTGCCCGTCCATTATGTTTATTATCCTCTGGGCGTGCTTTGCAATGTGCAAGTCATGAGTGACCATTATTATGGTTTTCTTTTCCCTGGCATTCAGCCTGTACAGGAAGCCCATTATTTCCTTCGCGGATTTGGAGTCTATGTTCCCCGTCGGCTCGTCTGCAAGGATTATGGAAGGCTCTGTAGTCAGGGCCCTGGCTATTGCCACTCTCTGTATCTCCCCGCCGGAGAGCTGGGAGGGGAAGTGCTCCATCCTTTTTTCGAGCCCCACCACACCGAGCAGCTCTTCCGAGCGCTGCTTAACCTTCCTCTCCCCGTAATTGTGAATCCTCATTGGAAGGGCAACGTTGTCAATGACGTTGAGGGTGGGGTACAGGTTGAAGAACTGGAATATGAATCCTATGCTGCTGCCCCGCAGCCTGGCAAGCCTGTTCCCGCTCATCTCGGATATGTCATTTCCGTCGAGCAGGACCTTCCCTGACGTAGGGATATCGAGGCATCCTATCATGTTCATGAGCGTGGACTTCCCGCTTCCGCTGGGTCCCATTACCGCAACGAACTCTCCTTCCTTTATCTTCAGGTTAACGTTCCTTATGGCAGGGACCTCAACCTCGCCTGTCCTGTATATCTTGGTCACGTTCTCTAACTCTATCATTGTCTTCTTCATATGCATCATCCTTATTTCCTAGGGCTGAAACGGTATATCAAACTTCCATGAAACGAAGTGAAACGAGAAACCAGATGAAACCAGAATTCTCTGGAACATGCAAAAGTATTTAATACGATGCGTTATTTAATTGTCATGAACGTCCTGAGGAACAGGAACCTGCATACAGTGGTGATGATACTCTGCTTCATATACGGGGGGATATCGCTGCTTTTCTTCATATTCCAGATGAGTAACCTGTACGCCCCGATGGCGGTTGGCCCCGAGTTCGGCAGGTTCCAGCCGAACGGCTCGTTCAATGACACGCTGAACGCGTCGCTTGTGGCCAACGGGACGGCCGGCGACAGGCCGGAGAGGATAATAGCTTCAGAGCCCAGGGTCGCGGCATTCTTCCATCTGATAATACTGATATCCCTCTCCGGGTCCATAATTTCCATAACGGCAGGAATCTCTCTTTACACCCTGCTGAGGAAGAAGGAGAGGAAGGAGCTGAAGAGCGGGATGATAGACCTCATCGCCACCCCGGAGGAGAGCACTGTGATAAAAACCCTCCAGGAGAACGGAGGAGAGCTGACCCAGTCCGAGTTGGTGAAGAGGACGGGCTTCTCCAAGGTGAAGACCCACAGGATAATAAAGAGGCTGGAGAACAGGAGTGTGCTCGAGAAGCACCCGTACGGGCTCACGAACAAGATAAGGCTCAACAACAAGCTCCACGAGGACGGGAAGTGAGATTGGGCAGAATCAAGGCTTTTAAATCATTAACCCAATCCTCAATCAAAGGGAGGATGAACCCTTGCGTATGAAACGCATCGTAGGAAGCCTGGCAGGCATCTTCATGGCAAGCTATGCTTTTTTCTATGCCATTGATGTTCTTCTTTGAGCAGAAAGAGTGGGTGAGCAAAGAAAAGCTGGTTTTTATTCCACTATGAGCTGGCCTGAGAATATCCTGGAGAACTTGCCGTTGGGCTTGTTGTACCTGATGTATGCCCTGGGCATCTTGAGGCTTCCCTGGACGAGGGTCTTTATCGGGTAGGTGATTATCCTTGTCTCCCTGGGCTTCATGTCACCGAGCCTCCATATCAGCTCTGTCCCTGCATCGCTCCTCCTCACGAGCGGCTTGAACATCTCTATCTCGTTGTGCAGGACCGATGCCAACGGGGAGACCCAGTCCCTCACTATCACGTTAGAGAGTGAGTGGTAGAACGGGTTCTTTATCTCAAGGACGATGTGATGCTTGTCTGCCTCTCTCCTGGAGGCCTTCTTCCTTATGGTGGGCGAGGCGGCCCTGAAGAAGCCGAATGCTGCGACGCCGAGGATTGCTATGATTATCAGCGAGTACTGGGCGTATATCGACCAGAAATCAAGCCTGTACGTGACGAGGGCGGTCGCCCCTGGCGCGAGGTCCGTTATCACGTAATTGCAGTCCCTGTTCTCACCATCACCGGAGCACCCTGACGGGGACGTTATGAAACCCGTTATAAGGTCATTGTTCGGGACGGTCGTCTGGACGACGTACAAGGGCTCGGGAACGTTTCCGTTGTTGTAGACTGTTATCTCATACTCCTCATAGAGCGGGCTGGATTTCTTCATCACGCTCTCCACGACATCGTGCACGGGCATGACCGTGAAGGAACCCGTCCTTGAATTGCTCGTTCCGTCGAGGGTAACCTTGACCATGTAATCGCAAGCGGTCATCTTCTCGGATACCTCGGTGGCGTATTCAAGCGTGTTCTCTCCCTCGGAGAGGGAGGCCTCGCGGGAGAAGGAATCGATTACCTTACCTTCCCTGCCTATAAGCTCGAAATCAAGGGTCACCATCCTATCTGCGTTGGATTGCATGGTGACGTCCATCTTTATCTCTGTCCCTGCCTTGGTGACCTCGAAGCCCGTTATCTCGGCAGGCCTCTTCACCTCGAGGTAGAAGTCCTTGCTGACGCTGAGCTTTGATACCAGGGACTCTGCCTTCATGGTGTACTTGAACACCCCCGAGATGTCTCCTGTGGGATAGTAACCGATTGAGAACTTCTCCTCGGAATTTCCCTCCATCCTTATCAGTGTGTAAGTGCTCTGAATCCATTCCCTGTGCTCCCCCTGTATGGTTATCGCTACCGGGTCGTCCAGGTATCTCTTGTTCTTTAGGACGAAATCGAATGACACATCCTCCATCAGGTATGCGCTCTTTGAGTTCTGGGCAACATCAAGCTCGAGATATGCGAGTGAGAAGGATGGCAGTAACAAAAGCGATACAATGAAAACCGACACCAAGACAGAACCCCTTTTCATGGAACAACACTCTGACTTTTTTACATGTATTTGATTTAATGGTGTTAAGATATTTAAATCGATTCCAATGGCTGCCAAAAGGGGGTCTGATGGGTTCAATGAGGAGCTTTAATGGTCAATATTTATAGCGGGTAAACCAATTATTATCATGGCTGATTCAAGCATCATGGCTTACATACGCGAACAGTCAAAGGCGGGTTATTCAGAAGCAGAGATAAGGGCCGCCCTTTCCCAGCAGGGTTGGGAAAATGGCGAGATAGACGAGGCCATGTCAGCCGCAGTCCGAACCAAGCAACCTGTTCCGCCAGGGCCTGTCCCGGCAGGAAAGCCGGCTGGACAGAAGAGGCCCGAAGGGGACCCCATAAAGGACAAGGTCGCCCGGATGGAGCAGAGGCCATCCCCGAAACCTGGTTTTGGTATTAATTTCATTCTTCCCCTCGCAGGAGGCCTGATAATACTGTTGAATGCAATCCTGATATCCATTGGTGTGGGCGACATGCTGAACCTTATAAGCCCGGAGCTGAACGTAACGCTCCTCAACCTCCTCGGGATAGCGCTAGTCCCGTTCGAGCTCTTCATGATAAACCTCATCGTGGGGATAGGCATTATCGCCTGCACTTTTCTGGGCATCATGAAGCCTGAGCAGGACCTCCTGTCAGGGGTGGTCATAATATCGCTCGGCGTGATGTCCCTGCTCTCTGGCAACGGCTTCATGATAGGGTCGTTCATTGCGATAATAGGCGGCGCGCTGATTCTCACTGAATAGAAAATGAATATCTGGAGGGAATCCATCTCCCGCTCTTTCCTGAGTAACTGCATCTGGTGCAGGAGAGCCTGAGAACAATCTTCTTTCCCCTGAGGTTCCTGGTGTGGGTCTTCTTCAGCCTTCCGCCGCAGGCAGGGCATAGCCTTGGAATTCCTCCTGAGCGCGTGCTTATGCTGACACTTATTCCCGGGGTGCGGAGGGCTATTTCCCTTGCACGCTTCCCTGTCATGGAATAGCCCGGGTCATTCTTCCTGAGCCTTGACAGAAGCTTTTCAGACAATTCCCTCTGCGAGCCTATCCTTTTTCCTGAAAGAACGTCCTTGAGAAGGAACTTCACTATATCCTCTTTGGGGATAGGCATATTTTAATTAGCTAAACCTAATTTATAACATTATGTTGAAAACAGCGCTGCCCGTTCTTCTGGTCCTGACCAATGTCCTGCTATCGGGGATGGTCATGGCGCAGGAATGGAGCCAGGTCCCTGCCTGCCCGCAGGAGGGGATAAAGAGGTCATGCGGGAGCAGCGTGGGGGAATGCGAGAAAGGGGAGAGGACCTGCATCGTGGGAGAACATGGCCTCCGCTGGTCAGACGAGTGCGCCGGTGGGATAGAGGCCGTGGATGAAATTCCAGGGAACGGCCTGGACGATGACTGCAACGGCCTGGTCGATGAGGGGGGATTCAGCCTCTTCTCCATAATACTCATGGGTACGGGAGCGGCCTTCATAGTGATTGCTCTGATTCTGGCGAAGATGGAATAGCTCTGGTTGCACAACTAGCCGTAAAGGTCCTTTGCCGTCCTTTCGAGGAGCTTCTCTCCCCTGAGCTCGTCCCTGAGGAGCTGGATTTCCTTTATCCCGTATCCCCTGAAGTTCTTCCTTATGAACGCGATACGCTCCAGCTGCAACCTTCTTTTATCGTTGCAGAAATCGCAGTTCCTGCTCTGGGGTATTATCTGGTTCACTATCAGGCTCCTGACCGGTATACCATAGCCCTTCAGTGTCTTCAGGGCCCGTTCCGTCTCGGATATGGACATGGCCTCCGGTATCATAACCATGGTGTAATGAGTCTTCTGAGGGTTGGAGAGTATCTCCCTTGCCAGGCCTATCCTCTCCTTCATTGCCTCCATCTCCTTCAGTCCGAACGATTTTTCATCGTCACTATCCCCCCCGAAGGGGAGGATCTTCCTTGCCAGGCTGACCATGCCAGAGAACCTCATCCTTATCTTTATCATCTTGCCTACCCAGGAATCCAGCACGTCAGGCAACGAGAGGAACCTCAGGGCATGTCCCGTGGGTGCCGTGTCGAAGATTATAACGTCATACTCCTTCGAGCCCATGAACCTCAGGAACCTGTCAAAGGAGGCAATCTCGTCTATCCCTGGGGTGGTTCCGGCAATGTCAAGGGTGTCCTCGAGACCGAGCCCCTCGAGCGCTCCCATCTTCTCCATCTGGGGCGAGAGCATCTCCTTGTATTCCTGCATTGCCTTGCCCGGGTCTATCTCGAGCGCGTAGAGGTTCTTCCTGAGCTTCACCACCTCCGGGCCTATCTTCTTGTCAAAGGCGTCGGAGAGGGAGTGGGCAGGGTCCGTGGATATCACGAGGGTCTTCTTTCCCTTTCCAGCAAACCATAGCGCAGTGGCAGCTGACATCGAGGTCTTTCCCACGCCGCCCTTTCCGGAGAAGAAATAGAACTTCGTGTCCTTCCCGTCCTTCAGGAGTTTTTTTAACGCCATAATACTAATTATATAGCACGTATAAATATCTTGGGTTTCCATGGAACTGCTGCTTTCGGTCCTGGTGATACTGGTCGCGGCCAGGCTGCTCGGGGAGGTTGCCGAGAGGCTTGGACAGCCATGCATAATAGGGCAGATAATCGCGGGAGTGGTCCTGGGGCCGAGCGTGCTGAACATGATAGTCCCGGGTCCTGAAACAGAATCCCTTGCCATGCTGGGAATATTCTTCCTTATGTTCATTGCGGGCATGGCCATAAACCCGGCAAGGATGGTCAGGACAGGGAGGATGGCATCTGCCGTTGCCGGAGGGGGCATAATCTTACCTCTCGTCCTCGGGTTCGGCCTGGGAATCCTGGCAGGCCCCTACTTCATACCGGGCTTCTCTGTCGTCCATGCGCTCATACTGGGAATCTGCCTGTCCATATCCGCGGTAGGGGTTGCAGAGGAAACGCTGATGGAGCTCAGGAAGATGAAGAGCGAGTTGGGCCAGATAATAATCGAGGCGGGCGTGCTGGACGATATCATGGGGCTTCTCATGCTCTCTGTCATAACGAGCGTGATAAAGGCAGGGATAGGGAACGCGCTGTTCTCTGTGACCGGCATACTGGTGGACATGGTTATATTCTTCGCTGTGTTCGGGTTTGTCGGAGTCTTCATATTCCCGAAGCTCCTCAAATGGGCAGGTAAGCTGAAGAGCCCGCAGTCGCTTTTCGGCATCACGATAATCCTCGTGATGCTTTATGCAGTAAGCTCTGAATACATGCTGGGCTCGGGGATAATAGGCGCCTTCATGGCAGGGGTCTTCACCAGGTATGCCACGGAAAAGCATGCGGAGGTGGAGAACGCGCTCCTTGACAGGTTCTCTTCCCTCGCACTGGGCCTCCTCACCCCGCTGTTCTTCGTGTGGATAGGCATACAGATGTCCCCGGGGATAATCACGGCGCCCGGCCTGCTCCTGTTCGCTGTCCTCGTCATACTGGCAGCTGTTTCTGGCAAGGTCATTGGGGTTTATATCCCCTCGAGGGTAAGCGGTTTCAGGAAGAGGGAGAGCCTCGCAATCGGCTTCGGCATGAACGCAAGGGGCGCGGTGGAGCTGGTAATAGCGGGAATAGCGCTCCAGAGCGCGCTGATAACGCAGGAGCTCTTCTCCATAATAGTGGTGATGGCCCTGGTGACCACTATAATAGCGCCCGCGGCAATGAAGAACCTCCTGAAGAAGAGCCGGCCAAGGCTGAAACTCTAGCCATGGAGCGGCCAACCAAAACTTATTAAAAGCAAAGCCTCACTATTACTATCCAGTGCGGAGTTGGCGGAACGGCTACGCGCCCGCCTGCAGTGAACCTTTTGGAAATCGGCATCTCGAACATCGTAAAGGATGACGAGATGTCTCGTGTCCACGAGACACGAAAGGTTCAAGCCAAAAGGAGCTTCCGCTTCCAAAGGAACTCCAAGAAATGGCAGATAGCGGGTCAAGGGGGTTCGACTCCCTCACTCCGCTCTTTTCTTTCGAGGAATTTGCAGTTACCCAAGGGTCATGTACATTATGACCTGGTCCATGTCCTCGTACCAATCAGGGAGCCTTCCGACCTCTTTGAACCCGAATTTCTCGAAGAATTCCTTTTCAGGGGTGTCCAGAGCTATCCTCTTTGCACCAATTTTCCTTGCCTCATCAAAGAACCTCTTCATCAGCTCTCTTGCATGTCCTTTTTTCCTGAATTCCTCTTTGACAATAATGTAGTACAGCCAACAGGAGTTCTTTCCTTCGCCCCTTGCTCCAAGGGAGCCAACGATTTGATTATTTTCTGTTAGCACCAGACAAAGTGATTGGCTGTTTTCTATGAGGTCTATGGCAAGGTCCTTTGTATAGGCTCTCCTGCCATCGCTCCTCATGAGATTGCCTATCTGTTCAACGTCACCAAGGGTAGCTTCCCTGATTTCCATGCTTGTTATTTCATAAGGTGTTATAAAATATTTTGCAACCGCATCAAATGTTGAATATCCGGTCGGTCTTTATCCTTCCTTCCTTTACCAGGGCAATCCCGATGGGGCTGTCCTTTGTGTATATTACTGCCCTTTCACCCTCCTTCATGGAAGGGGGCTTCCTGGCGAGGAATTCTTTATGGATGGGTGAGCCGTTCCTGACTGGTTTCTCTGCCCCTTTCTTTATTCTGATGGTCTTGGCGCCGGCCCTTTTGAGGGCGTCCTCCAGGGGAATCAGGAGGGATTCTCCGCTTTCCTTGAGCTCCTCAAGGGTGTGGGCCTCCTTTATGGTGAAGTTTCCAATCGAGACCCTCCGTAGGGAGGTCATGTGGGCGCCGGTGCCGAGCTTCTCGCCGATGTCGTGGCAGAGCTTCCTGACATAGGTCCCTGCCTCTGTCTCTGTCTCAAAGGAGACATTCCTTCCCTCTGCCCCTGTGATTCTGAAGGAAAACACCTCGCGCTCCCTGGGCCTGCGCGCCACAGCAGAGCGCCTGGGAGGGGTCTGGGTTATCCTTCCAATGAACGCGGAGGCTGCCTGGCGGAGAGCGGAGGGATTGACGTCCCCGTGGACCCTCATAGAACCTCCGTAGCGCTTCTTCAGGCCAATCAGAAGGGGCATTGCCTTGGTTGCCTCGTTGAACGCTATGAGCATCAGTCCGGTGACCTTGGGGTCCAGCGTCCCGGAGTGGCCTGCCTTCCTCGCTCCCAGTATGGTTTTTGCCTTCTCAACGCATCTCATGCTCTCCAGGGTTTCGGGCTTGTCGAGCAGGAGAATCCCCCTTTCAACCAATTGTCCGGTTTTCATTTCAGGCTCCTTGCAGCGTGCCTGCAGGATGGCTTGCAGGATGATATATATTTAAATAGCTGCCTTAATTATGTTAAGCGAGTGGTTATAATGGCGAAGCAGAAATTCCCCGAGGCCGAGAAGAGGCTCTTCTTCAGAGTCTTCTTCTGCATGAAGTGCGGGGCAAGGAACAAGGGAGACCTGATAAAGGTAAGGCAGGGAAAGGTCAAGTGCAGGAAGTGCAAGTCAAAGAAGCTGAGGCCCGCACATAAGGAAGCAAAGAGGTAATCATGACACGCTCAGGATACAAGAGAGGATGGAGCCACACGAAGAGCAGGGGAAGGGAAGGAACCATAACCTGCGGTTTCTGCGGAAAGCGCGTCCCGAAGTACAAGACGTTCCAGGTGATAAAGGGCTTCTCCCTCAACGACCCGGTCCTCAGGAGAGAGCTCGGGCCGAGGGCTAGGAGAGGGCTGATGCTCTCAACCAGCAAGATATACGCATGCCCCGCGTGCGCAAGGCACCGGAGCATAGTCAAGAAGAAGCGGTAATTTCTAGGCGAAGTCCCTGGCTGTGAGGAGGCCTGGCTTTGCATCTATTACCCTGGGTATCAAATTGGTGATTAAGGCGACGGTAGCGACGTCACCGTGAATCCCCCCGTTGATTTTCATGCTTATGTCCGGCGTTCCCTCTATCTGGATGGAATCGCAGGATTCTGCTCCCATGTACATATGGAGTTCCAGAGCGATGACTGGTTCGTTGCCCTTCATTCCCAGGGCAACCTGCTTCAGGCCGGATATCATTCCCTTCTCTGCCTTTATGTGACTGCTCTCAACGTCTTCCTCTGCTATCACCGGCTCTGTGCTTTCCCTGATTTCATCGAGCCTGATTCCCAGGCCGTCTGCAATCATCCTCACTGATTCAGGGAGGCCCACGTGCCTTATCCTTCCCTCTTTAAGTCCCGCGCTGAACTCTGTCGGAGACATGCCGGCACCTGTCTTCTTCTGCAGGTTAATCCTTCTCTCGGATGTGTTCACTATCCGGGTAGCCCTTGCCTTCTTTATGCTGCTGCACGTTCCCGCAAGTGTGAGGACCAACCTGTCCATGACGAATCCGGGATTGACTCCCGCTCCCATCACGCTAACTCCGTTCTCCCTTGCGAGCCTGTCTATCCTCTCTGCGATCTCAGGGTGATTGGCATGGGGGTATGCAAGCTCCTCGCAGGTGGATATGAGGTTCTTCCTGGCATTGATGACCTTTATTATGTCCGGTTCCAGTCCCTCCAGGGAGGATATGGTAGAATTGACAACGATGTCAGCGTCAGAGGAGAGAGCGCCATCCAACCCTCCGGAGACGATGATTCCCAGGGAGTTTAGGCCGAGTAGCTCTCCCAAATCCTTTCCTGCCTTGTCAGGGTGGATGTCAACCGCGCCCCTAATCTCCACCCCCCTCTCGAGGGCAAGCCTTGCAATGCCGCTCCCTATCTCTCCCAGGCCGAAGAGTATTATCCCGCTCATGCTTCTAATCTTGGATATGATTAATAAAAGTAAAGGGTTCTTTTCCGTAAACGCTTTTGGGAACAATTAAGATTCGTTAATGGTAACTGCCTATGGTTAATTGGCGAAAAATTTAACAGTAAAAGGGTTTTATAGCGCGCCGCCAAATAATAAACATGTTCGTGGAAGCTTACAAGAGGCTTTCCCTGAAGCTGTTTGGCGGGGTTGCAAAGGGGACGATGGAGGGATTCGAGAGCCTCAGGCCGCATCTCAAGGGGGCCAGCATAAACATACTCCTCAATGCGTGGGTATCGATGATGTACCTGACCGTTGTCATCGTGTATGCGGTGAGTCTTGGAGCAATGCTTGTTGTTGCGGGATTGCTCGCGCTCGACCTAATAATGACTGTCTACTACGTGGTTTTCGTCCCTGTCCTGGCAGCATCTTTCTCGTTCGTGATATTTTACATTTATCCCATGCAGAGGGAGAAGTCCATCAGGAAGTCGATAGAGGCAAACCTCCCCTTTGCGCTGATACACATGGATTCGGTTTCCTCATCAGGAATCCCTCCGGAGTTCATGTTCGACCTGCTATCGAGGCTCAAGGAATATGGGGACATATCGAGGGAGGCAGGGATGGTGATAAGGAACATAAAGACGTTCGGGATGTCATCCATCGCAGCGATAGACGACGTTGCAGAGAGAACACCCTCGCCGGAATTCAAGCAGGTACTCAACGGAATCAGCTCTACCATAAGCAAGGGAGGAAACCTGTCAGGCTATCTCAAGGAGATGTCAGAGAAATCGCTGTTTGACTACAGGATGAAGAGGGAGAAATATTCAAAGGCGCTCGGTACGCTGTCCGACATCTACACGGCAGTGATGATAGCCGCGCCCCTGATGATGCTATCCGTCCTGGTGATGATGAACGTCATAGGAGGGGATGTCTTCGGGATGAGCATACCTGACGTGATAAATGCGATGGCCTACGTCGGCGTGCCCGTGATAAACATAATATTCATATCATTCATACACGTGACTCATCCCGGAATATAGAAATGGCTGGAATGTCAGGACTCCCTGAGCATTCTTCTTAGCTCTTCGGTGGCCTTGTCATACTCGTCATCGTCGCTGGGCTCTTCCTTTGCCTGATCGCCTTTTTCCGCAGGTTTTTCTGCTGGCTTCTCCTCTGGGGATTTCTTTTCCTTTGGTTCTTCCTTTACTTTTTCACTTGTATCCGCAGGCTTTTCCTTCGTTTCCTCTTTTGCAGGCTCCTTCTTTTCCTGGGCTGGTTTGGGTTCCTCCTTTGGCTCCTCTTTCTTTTCCGCAGGTTTCTCTTCCTTCTTGGTTTCCTGTTCGGGCTTCTTTTCCTTTGCCTGCTCGCCTTTTTCCGCAGTTTCCTCTTTCTTTGGCTTGGCCTTCTTCATGGGCTTCAGCTTCTTCGTCTCCTTCTTCTTTTTTGAATGGGACTTCTTCCACAGCTTGTCGGGCCTCTTCATGTGAGGGGGCGGCTGGTCCTTCCTTACCCATTCCATGATGGTTTCCTTGTCATTGTAGAAGGTGTTTATCAGCTTGCAGACGTCATCGAACTCCCTTATGTCGTGCTCGACCATCCATTTGAGGACGGTCTTCCTCTCCTCGAGCTCCTCCAGTATCCTCTGGTAGCCGAACCCCTCCTGGAAGGATATCACCCTCAGTAGCTCCGATTCCCTCAGGGTTTCCCTGAAGCTGTCCGAGGAGGGGACCCATGAGAATATCTCCTTGGTGTAGGCCCTTCCTGACCTCTCGTCAAGGGACTGTATCTCCACTACCTCCTTTACCCTCCTAGCCGAGGGGCCCTTCTCCTTGCTGTGCGTGAGGACTATCATGACGTCCAGGGATTCTATAAGGGAGGGCGACAGCTCTATGGGAGGGGTCTGGAGCCTCTTGATGACGTCGTCAACCGAGCCCGCGTGTATCGTTCCTATCGAGGAGTGGCCCGATGCCATTCCCTGGAACAGGACGTAGGCTTCCTTGCCCCTCACCTCGCCCACTATCACGTAAGAGGGGTTCTGCCTGAAGGATTCCTTGAGGAGGTCAAACAAATCAACTTCTCCGTACCTCTTGCCGGACGCCAGCGGGGTGCCAAACCCGGTCCTGCTGACAGAGGGAATCCAGTTCTCATGGGGGAGGTTTATCTCCCTGGTGTCCTCTATCGAGATTATCTTCTCCTCCGGCTCAATGAACATGCTTAAACAATTCAGGAAGGTGGTCTTCCCTGTGGAGACCCCTCCGCATATCAGCATCGATACGTTGTACTGGACGAGAATCCAGAGGTATGCCATTATGTCAACGGAGACCGTTCCAAGGTTTATCAGGTCCACCGGAGAATATGGATTCCTCCTGAACCTCCTGATTGAGAAGGTCGGGCCCCTGGTAGTGACGTCCCTGGCGAGGGATGCCTGAACCCTGCTGCCGTCAGGGAGGCTGCCGTCAAGGAGGGGAACCGCATAGGATATGTACCTCCCGCAGCGCTCTGCCATCTTCACTACGAAGTCAGACAGCTTCTCGGGATTCTTGTAAACGACGCTTGTCTCGATGGAACCGAACCTCCTGTGTATGATGTAGACAGGGGTGTTCAAACCATTGCAGCCGATGTCCTCTATGTAGGGGTCGTGCATCATGGCCTCTATCTCGTTCAGGCCGACGAAATCCCTAACTATGTAATACATTATCTTCCGGTATGATTCCTCAGGGACCTTGATTCCCAGGTCCTCTATGACTGACATCACCTTCTTCTGGAGGTAGTCTGTCGCGCCGCTCTCGTTCTTGATGACAGAGAGCTTCACGTCTATTATCTCCTCGAGCGCCTGCTCTATGGCGTACTTTATCTTGGCCTCCCTTTCATCGAGCTTTGGCTCGATTATCCTGTAGATGACTGATTTCTTGTCGCTGTCCCATTTCACGTTCGCCTTTGCGAAGGGATAGAGCAGGTTGTACCTTACGTTGAGGCTCGTGGGGTCGGTAACCCTCGGTATGACTATCAGGTGCTTGGGTTCCCTGAGGACGAACCTTTCATACTTTACGTCTGATATCTTTTTCTTCAGCTTCAATCTGAAAGACATGAGCATCTATTTAATGGAACCCATGAAGGCCTCCTCGCTGGGGTAGGTGATGAAGCCCTCCTTTCCTATCTTGTAGGGGTGGAGCTTCTCCGAGTGCTCTGAGCCTCTTACCTTCCATATCTGTATCGCCCTTGAGAAGGTTGACTGCATCCTCTCATAATAAAGAACAACCACACTGTCTGCAACGAATTCCTCGACACCGTACCTGGAGAGGCCCTTTGAGTCGGTGGGTATCTCTGAGACGAGAAGGGTCGTGCACTCCAGCTTCCTCAAAACCACGGAGAGGTTGAATATCATCCTCCTGAGCTCTGCGTCATCCTTGACGTGGAGGCCGAGCGCGGAAACTGAATCGATGACGACCCGTTTTGCCTTGGTCTGCCTTATCGTTGACTCAAGGACGTCAAAGACGTCCTCTATGTGGTAGGGGTCGTACCTTATGAAGGAGAACTGCCCCCTGGTCTCGTAATCGTCAAAATTCCAGCCGTGGGACTTGAGGTTCTCCCTCATGCTCTCCTCGGGCTCCTCAAAGGAGAGGTAGACGCCATTCTCGTTGAATTTCGCTATGCCGTTGAATATGAACTGTGCGCACAGGGTCGTCTTTCCGGTTCCTGCCGTTCCTGTAATGAGGCATATCTGCTTCCTCGGAATCCCCCCACCCATAAGGTCGTCCATGCCGGGTATGCCGGTCTTTACTCTGTCCATACTATCCATTATATCGCATTTGGTCTTAAATAGTTTGGCAGGAAAACCATGCCTGATAACCGATGTTGAATTGCAGGGTGAGAATCCTGCCCTTACGGGCAGGGACCGGACAGGCATAGAATCGGGATTAACAAAGCGAGGACTTCCGCATACGAGTGGAGGATTACTGGATAATCCTCATTATCTTCTTTGAAGCCCTCTCCATCTGCATGAGAACGAGGCCCATGTTTGCCCTCTCCTTAACCATGGCCGTGAATATCGCATCAGGGCCTGCTCCAATGGAGATTAGCTTGCCCTTCTGGGACTCTATAAGGACCTGGTTAAGTTCTCCTATGTTAAGCTCCTTGCTCGCGGTCTCTCCGGTTCCCACAATCGCGGCCGCCATTGCAGCTACTGCCTTGGAATTCGTGTCCTTGGGGAGACCCGAAACTATCATCAGGCCATCCCTTCTTACCACTGCGGAACCGGCGACATCGCCTACGTTCTCAAATTCTTCAAGGATTTGCTTGAGTTCCTCTTCTTTCGTTCCTACCATTCACTCACCTAATACCATGTCTGTCTCTTCAGTATCTCGTCGAACAGCTTCTCAAGTGCTTCGTCTATGCCCTTGTTCTTGGTAACGACCGTCCCTATGGCAGGGTAGCCGAGTTTCTTCTCTATTGCCTTGGGTGCTATTGCATCCTTGAGGTCCTGCTTGTTCGCGAGTATGACTACCGGTATCTTCTGCTCGCTTATCTGTGCGAGCATCTCCCTTGCCCTGTCAAACGTTTCCGGCTTTGTTGAGTCAACCACCAGGAAGATGCCGAGTATGCTCTTGGAGAGCGTCTTCAATATCCAGTCAAACCTCTCCTGGCCGGGAGTCCCGAACAGGTCGACTGCAAAGCCCTTCCTCTCCACCCATCCATGGTCCAGCGCAACGGTCGTTCCGAGCCTGTCGATGCTCGTTGGCTTCTGTGACATTGCCTTTATAGTGGATGACTTTCCTGCGTGGAAGGGGCCTGTAACCAGAATCTTCGGTATGTACATCGAGATTCCTGACTCTGTTATCTCAAAGGGTATTGCGAACTTTATCCTCGGCTTGTGGACATAAATGTGCTTCAGAACCAACCCCTTCCTGTCAAAGGCCTTGAGCCATAAAACATAATCGAAGCATTCTGCGAACTTCTGTATGTTGCTCGGCTTGAATCCGATGTTCGCGAGCAGATAGAACGATACCGTGTGGGTGTCCTTTATCCATTTCTTTGATTCCTTTATGAATTTCTCCACGTCCTTCCAGTGTCCAATCCAGAAGTCAAGGGAATCAAATATAGCGGTCGTTCCATATCCCTTCTTCTTCTCGAGCGCCTTCTTGAAGATGCCGGATGATTCCTCTATGTAAGGGACGACGTTTATGGTCTTCTCGTTTATCTGGAACTCCTCCTTGCTCTTCTGCCCGAGACTGTACGATATGCCGTCGATGAATGAGACCTTGCTGCTGTATGATGCCCAGTTGCTTATGTTCTGCTTTATGAAATCAGGCGTCTTGTTGTTTATGAAGTAGATTCCGTTGTCACCCTCCTTGAGCCTGCTGGCGAGGATGTTTATGCCGAACATTGCCTTGTCTATTAGCATGTCTGATATTATCAGGACGTGCGAACCGTCATCAATCCCCCCCTTGAAGAACTCATCGAGCTTCGGGATGTTGGTCGGTATCTTCATCTGAATCTAATTTAAACTATGTTTTCCTTGCTTTAAATAATATTGCCTTTTTGCAGCCCCATGTCCAGATAAATATATATTAAGACAATATTTAATAGTTGTATATGGCAGGATTAACGAAATCGAGTAGTGGCATCAAGAAACTGGATGATATGTTGGGAGGGGGTTTTCCGCAGAACGGGACCATACTAGTGACAGGCCCGCCCGGTGTCGGGAAGTCAACCCTGTGCCAGCAGTTCCTCAACCGGGGAATGACCGGCGAGGAGCCGACAGTCTACATAACACTGGATGCCGCCCCTGATGACATAATAGACGAGATGAAGAAGATGGGGTGGAAAACGAACGGCTACCTTGACGGGACCAGGATGATTTTCCTTGACGCATACTCATGGAAGGTCGGGGGCTCGAAGGAAGAGCCCTGGAAGAGGGTCCTGCAGGGCGGTCTTGACATAAACAGCCTCAATGTCATGTTCTCCGAGATACTCAACAGGATGAAGGTGGAAAAGAAGAGGAGCATCTTTGATTCTGTCTCAACCCTCCTGCTCTACATACCCTCTGAGATAGTGGTGAGGTTCATACCCATAATGATAGCGAAGGGCAGGAGCTTCAAGACCACGCAGATAATCGTCCTGGAAGGGGGGATACACGGCGACCAGCTGGTGAACACGCTCAACTACCTCTCGGACGGCGTGATTGAGATGAAGCTCGAGGGTAACAAGAGGTTCATGAGGGTCTCGAAGATGAAGAACACATCCGTTTCGCGCGACTGGATGGAATTCAGGATAAACGGAAGCGGGATATCGCTCGTTTAGCATCTTTTTTATATTGACATGCGTTCTAGAGGTTACTATCATGAAAGACAAACTGAATGAACTCAGGGCAATAACAGAGGAGCTTGGCAGGATTAGGGGCAGGCATACCGAGCTGGTCAGTGTTTACGTCCCTGCCGGTTACGGCCTGGCAAAGGTGGTGGAGCAGATAAGGTCAGAGCAGGGGACGGCAATGAACATAAAGAGCAAGGCCGTGAGGAAGAACGTGACCTCTGCGCTGGAGAAGATACTCCAGCATCTCAAGCTTTACAAGGAGACGCCGCAGAACGGTCTCGCGATATTCTGCGGCAACGTGTCAGACAAGGAGGGCGTGGCAGACCTTGAGATATGGGCCGTAGAGCCGCCGGAACCGCTAAAAACAAAGCTGTACAGATGCGATCAGGCGTTTGTGCTCGACCCGCTCAGGGACATGATAAGGGAAAGGGAGATTTACGGCCTGATTCTGTTTGACAAGTCAGAGGCAACCATAGGCATACTGAAGGGAAAGAAGATAGAGGTCCTGAAGCACCTGGAATCAATCGTTCCAGGAAAGACCAGGGCAGGAGGGTGGTGCGTGCATGAGGATACATTAATGCCAATGGGCGACGGAAAAATTCTTCCTGTGAAGGAAATCGGGAATGAGGAATTTTTGTCCTTTGATTTCAGATCCGGAATGGCTGTCAAATCCAAACACAATCATTATTCCCAAAGGAAATCTGACAACGCCTTTAAAATTATAACACACCAGCCGCGCATAGAGATTGCTGCAACTCCAGAACATAATTTTTTCGTTGTCGGTGAAAAGGGCATTATAACAAAACATCTTGAAGATTTGAAGAAGGGCGAGAGGCTTCTTGCTGTAAAGAAAATAAATATCAGTGGGGGAAGGATTGCTTTGCCCGCGGCAAAGTCAAAGGGAATAAAATTCCCGAGTGAAGTTAACAAGAAACTTGCACAGTTTTTGGGATACATGATAGGTGACGGTTGCATTGAAAGGGACCGAATCACGCTTTTTGATGCAAACCCGGATTTGCTTAAGGTTTATCAAGAGATTTCAAAAGAGGTTTTTGGTGTCCCAGGTTCCATGAAAGAGAGAAAAGGAAGGAATTACTGGCACCTCAGGATATATGGCCGCGAACTGGTGAATAAAATGCAGAAATATTTTCCCGAAGCTGCCCGTAGCTTTGAAAAGGATATACCGCCGGCAATAAATATGCTGGAAAATGGGGTTCTGGCTGGATTTCTGAGAGGACTGTTCGATGCAGAAGGATATGTGAACTCATCATCTCTTCGTGTGGGAATCACAACCAACAGGGAATTCATGATGCGCTCCCTCCAGGTTATGCTGCTGAGATTCGGGGTTATCTCGTCATTCGGTCCTGTCAGCGGGAAAAGTTTTGCAAAAAAACAGAAATACTGCATAACAATTGATGACAGAGAATCTCTTGAAAGATTTTCTAGTCAGATAGGTTTCTCTGGAAAGAAAGCAGAAGCCCTTGGGTTGATGATAAAGAAGCGGAGCAGGATGTCAAGGGTAGACCAGGTTCCCATAGACGGTAGATATGTTAGAAATCTTGTAAAATCCCTGAAAATGAACAGTAGCGATTTCCCCGAAGCGGGAACAATGTACCTCCTTGGAAAGAGGCAGATGAGCAGGCAGGTATTTGAGAAGAATGTTATCCGGAAAGTCGAGAAGAGAATCCAAGAATTAAGGAGTTCTCCAGAAGATGCCCATGAATTGCGAAAGCTTGTGAGAATGAAATATGATGAAATTGCACGCATTCTGGGTGTGAGCACCAGCACGGTTTTTGGAAACATGAAAAATGGATGGAATGTTAAAGCAGCAAGGAAGGCAATGGGGGGTGAAAGGAGAAGTATGATAAAAGAAGGGAAGGATGTAATCAGGGAATTGAGAAATGCCCTCAATTCTGATGCGATTTCTGTTAAAATAGGTTCCATAACACCAGCAGAGTCAAAGGGGCTTTTCTATGATATGGAAATCCCAAAACACGAAAACTTTATAGCGAACGGCATTATAATCCACAACTCAGCCAACAGGTACGCAAGGATAAGGGAGGGGATGCTGAACGATTTCATGAAGAAGGTCGGTGACATAGCGAGCCAGTCGTTCAAGGAGTTCGAGGACTTCCTCGGCCTCATAATAGGAGGGCCGGGCCCTGTCAAGGAGCAGTTCGCAGAGGGCGATTACCTGGATTACACCATAAAGGACAGGATTATAGGCGTGGTTGACACATCGTACACAGGAGAACCCGGTCTCAGGGAAATATTGGAGAGGGCAGAGGAGATGCTCTCAGAGGCGTCGGTTACAAAGGAGAGGAAGCTCCTCGAGAGGTTCTTCGGGGAGCTTGGGAAGGACAGCGGCCTCGCCGTGTACGGCCTCAAGGAAACGATTGAGGCGACAGAGGCAGGGAACCTCGAGTTGATGATAATATCAGAGGATTTTGACTGGGTCAGGTTCGGCTTTGAATGCCCTGCATGCGGCGAGAAATTCGAGAAGGTGCTGGACAGGAAGCAGGCAGGAAGCCAGAAGTGCAAGTGCGGGGAGAAGCCGAACATAGTTTCCGAGAGGGAGCTGACAGAGGAGATAGTGGAATCGGCAGAGAAGATAGGCACAACGGTTTACGTAGTTTCCTCGAGCACCGGGATGGGTGAGCAGCTCAAGGAGCTCGGTGGGATAGTGGGAATCCTGAGGTACAGGAAAGAGTAGTCATGCGCTCCATTCTTTAGATATCGTGCCCTCTGACGAATCCGTCAGGCCAGAACCTTGCCCAGATAAATGGTAGGGCACGTTGCCGGGCCTGTTTGGGTGGTGAGGCATGTTCCGCTGCAGGTATAATAGTAGGGATAACAGCCATAGCCGGCGTAGCAGATTTCGCACTTAATAGTACTGCAAGTTGCTGCCGTGGTCACGCCCCCGCCGCAAGCTGTCGGCATGTTGTACACGCTGCTTCCTATGGATACGCCGCCTATCTTCTGCGCGTTCGGGACCGTCCCCGTTATCTTGCTCCCGTCTATAGCGGCTGTTGGCGAGATGTCATCATTGGTTATGGAGCCGTCTGCTATGTTAGAGCTGGTTATGCAGCCGGAACAATCAATCTCACCCCAGGAATGGCCCATCGTTAGGGGGGCAGAGCCCCCGTAAGCAACGACGAGTCCCATGGTGGAAACTGCTGCTAGGAAAAGCAGGATTATCATGACGTGCCTGTTCTGAATGTTTATCTCTATTTTCATCCGCTCACGCCCTGTATTTAATATTTATCATGCCACATTCTTAAAACTGTTACCCGCCCCATTTATTTCTGACCGCCTCCCAGGTCAGCTCCTGGCCTGCCCTCCTGAAGAAATACCAGAGGGCTAGCAGGACTCCCATGACAATAATCCCTACTATCATCAGTATGTTTCCAATCGGGAACGGCTCCACAGAACCGCCCGTGTCCGGTGAAATTCCTGCACATGAAGAATCGAGGTAGCAGTCCGGGTCGTCGCAGTCCTTATTCCCGTCGCAGTCGTCGTCCTTCAGGTTGTTGCATATCTCTGTTACAGGGTCAACGTTGCCCACACAGGTCGTGCTCATCTTTCCGTTCTCGCACGTCTGGGTTCCAAAACTGCATTCTCCGATGTTGCTGACGCCGCAGGGCTGGGTCTCTTCCTCCTCGCAGGCGCAGTCCTCGTCCGCCTTTCCGTTGCAGTCGTCATCGAGGCTGTTTCCGCATATCTCCCCCTCGGGATTCGGTCCCTCTTCCCCTGCGCATGAGGA
>CAZIAB010000006.1:8565-30109 GCA_964537525.1 uncultured archaeon | reverse complement strand
TTCTTTCATGAGCTTTCTTTGGATTTCTCCTTAAAAAAGACCCTCACCTGACCACGACGAACCTCGCATTCTCTTTGGCCTTCCTGATGGTCACTACGGTATCCTGCCTGAGCTCCATAAGGTTAGGATTATTGTCCGCTATCACCACCCCCGGACCCCTCCTGACTTTGACCTGCACGATTCCCTCGCCGACCCCTATCGGAGGGGGCCTTATGTTGCAGTTGTTGAACGCGAGCCTGAGCCCATCCCTGAAGGGCTTGTGCCCCAGGTTGGAATAATAAGCAGTAGAGCCGTATGGAGTGGACACCATTATCCCGTCACCCATCACGTTATCGAAACTCTTCCTGTGCGCGCTCACGTCGAACCTGAGCATCTTGTAGGGAATCTTGGTCCTCACCTGGACCTCATTCAGGCCGACTATCCTCCCCGTGTTGGTGAATGCTTCCACCTTTGTCTTCTCGTCCAGCCTGAACTTCCCCTCCTTTACCTTCCTGAGAACTGACTGTAGCTCGTCCTTGGGGTAATACCTTGCCTGGAGGAATTCCCTGTGCCTCAGGACCGGTATCTTGGGGACGCCCGGATAGGCATTCTCAGAATAGAGGACCGTCCCGTCACCCCCGTACGTGATTATGAAATCAGGCTTCTGCGGGTCTATCTCTATGCCCAGCGCCGTTATCTTCTCAAAGAACCCCAGCTTGTCATACGGGGTATGAATCCACACCTTCATACCTGAAGATTGGAAGCAAGAGTAATAAAGATATATCATATGTTGATTTCTATGTACTGCCCCTCATAGACCTGGTTCTGCTTGCAGAACCCTCCATTCACCTCGACCACGTACTTGGCTGGGTACATGGAACCGTAGCTGGGGCAGTTGTTCGTGAGGCATGGCTGGACGTCGTCCCTTATGTAAACTATCCTCTTGTCAGCGGAGACGAATATCATGTCCAGAGGGATGTGGGTCTGCCACATCCAGAAGTTCCTCACGTCCTCGTCCTGGAATATGAACAGCATGCCCTGGTCAGAAGGAAGGTATGACCTGTTCATCAGGCCCCTGGCGCGCTCTGCCTCTGTGGCGGCGACCTCCACGTAAACGGTTGCTCCCTCATCCCTGTGGCTGAAGAAGGTGACCGTGCTTGTCGGCCTGTCCCTGAGGGCCTGCTCAACACCGGCATGGTAATTCAGGACAATCACGACGCTCGCGACGAAGACCGCGGCCAGGATTATCACGAACTCATAGAGCCTCTTCCTCTGTTCAGGGGTCATCCGGATTCTCTTCCTGCTGAGAAGCGCCTCCTCGGCCTTCTTTTCCTCCATGATGATTATCTTCTGAAGCTTCTCCTCATCCATAATCAATTATTAACGGATTATTGTTTTAAATCAACCGCGGACAATCCAAATTTAAGCAACCTATGACAATTAATAACAGGGATTAGGATGCTTCACGGAAGGATAAAGCGGTTCTGGCTCTTCTTCGGGGTGGCAGCGATAGCAGCCTTCCTTGCCAACACGGGTTCCCAGTTCGTAATAAACGGGGTGATAGATTTCAGGAACTCCATAACCATTGCAATAACCCTGGGGATAGTCCTTGCCATAATAATGGCATCCCAGCACACGATAAAGTGAGGTGAGAGAATGAAAGACCAGTTCAGGGAGATAATAAGGAAACCATTCCATCTGATACTGATGCTGATATTCCTTGCCCTTATACTGACAATACTGTGGCTCAACGTGTAGGAGGAATCATTCGTCGTATCTGCGCTTCTTTACCTTTTCCATCTTCCTTTCCACAGCTTTCTCAACATCTATGCCCATGGCCTTTGCCAGAAGCAGTGCGGTGAATATGACGTCAGCGAACTCTTCTTCCATCTTCTCTCTGTCATAGGCATCAAGCTTCTTCTTCCTCTGCAGGGACGCCTGGGCAAGGACGTCATCACAGAGTTCACCCAGCTTCTCCATCATCTTCGCCGTCCTTGCAAGAACGTTTTTGTCCGGTGGCAGGAGTTTTCCATAGTGCTCCTTAAGCCTCTTGTCCTCAGCATCTATGAATTCCATCAGCTCTTTCATATCCATAACCTGTAATGTCTTTATGGCTTAAAATAAATTCCGGTCAGAAATGCCAGAAGATGAAGTCCTCAATCTCCCTCTTCTTGGAATGCACCACCCATATCACCAGGAGGACGGCCACCATCCCTATGACGGCCCAGAAGAGGTTGTAGTCAATGCTTATCACGAGCTGGGTGTTGCACTGCGCATTGGTGCACCCATAAAAACAGTCAGTGACGGTTACCCAGCCCGTCCCGTCGGCGTTGCATTCCTGGAGGACGTTCCAACCCACGCACGCCCTTTCACTGGGGTGGCATACAGAACCCATAGGGAGGGTGGGCCTGTCATGGGTTTCATCACCGCTTGGAGGGGAGGTCTCGTTACCGGTTGCGTTGTACTCTTCCTGGGGCCGTTCAGTAATGACAACGTCGCCCGTTATCGCAAAATACGAGAAGCCCGGGGTCTCTGATGTGTAGCACACCTCCTCCCCGCTGTCTGAAACCATGCTTGTTATCATGGTCTGCCATGTCCCCCCGTAAAACCTCTTCAGCTTTACTGTTTCCTTCGGGACGCTGTTCCCATTCAGCCATGACTGCTCGACGCAGAAATCCATCGAGACGTTCCTCAGGCCGTCCTCAGGCAGTTTGGTCGCGGTTATGTTGACGTACTGGTAGAGCTTCATCCCCCCCGTGAGGTTTATCCTGTCACCTATGTCATCCAGCCTCTCGACCTTTATGCTCACGGCGCTTATCGAGTTCACGCTCTGGAAACCTATCCTCTTAATGGATATTGCGTTCTTGTTTATGCTCATGACCGAATAGGTGTTCCTCAGTATGGCTCCCCAGACCTTTGTCTCTGTGGTGTTGCTGGGGGGAATCACCGTCCCGCCGCCACCGCCGCCACCGCTCGCGCCGCAGAGCTGCGAGAGAGCGCTCCTGTTATGGGTTGTCCCGCACGAATTCAGGTCAGTGGCTGTCCTGTACTGGACGCCGCCGAGGCACAGGCCCCACGCCCCGTATGACCAGCTCTCTGTGCAGGGAGGGGTGGTGTTGTCGTAATTGAAGGAAACGTTGGTCGTGTTGAGGTTCCCCACCGTGTCGTTGCAGGAAATGTTCAGGACATACGTCCCGTTGTATTGCAGGGAGAGCGGGGAACTCCACGACGTCTTGGAGGAATTGCCCATCACGGTGTCTCCGCTTGCGTTGATGCTGAACCAGCAGAGGGAGGCGGCCTCGCTGGTAGTTACCTGTAGGTTCGAGGGGAGGGTCGTCTGGTTGTACATCACACTGCTCTCGGAGAGGTTGAGTATGTTGACACTTATGTCCGGAGGGGCGGTGTCAAGATTCACGTAATTCGTTCCGTTCCAGATGAACCTCCCGGAGAGGTCAAAGGCATACACGGAATAGTTATAATCGTTGGAAGGAAGGCCCGTGACATTGAGGGAGCAGTTTCCCTGCCCCCCGCTCATGGTAAGGTTCTGTGAGGTGTCGTTCTCGAGCACCATGACACAATGCGAGGGGTTGGTGTCATTGAAACTAATGTTTACGAAGAACCAGTCCTGCCTGATACCAGTGGTCGAGTTGGTTGTGGTGTTTGACGAGAAATTCAAACCGTTTGGGTCTGTCAGGTCAACCCCAATTAACCATGTCCCGTTCCAGCTGACGTTCCCGTACGTGTTGTTGACCCAGACTGAATAATTATGAACACCCTCCGGTTGGCCGGTCAGGGTGAAGTTGCACCACCCCTTTGCCGCATTGTCCGTGAAGTTCGTGGCTGTCCCGTTGTTGAACTCGAGCGTGCAGTTCACAACATTAGCTGACGTGAACGTTATGTTTATCGTGAGATTGGATGAGTTGGAATAGCTACCGTTGGGCAGCGTAGGCGAAGCAAGCCCTATGGAAAGGACGTCCGTGCAGTTGTTTATGGTGAAGTTATCGGTTCCGTTGAGCGTGTAGTTGTAGCCGAACTCGTCTATGGTATAGAACCTGTATGAATACAGCCCTGCAAGGAACGTTCCTCCGCTGAAGTTCTGGTAGAAGTCAATCTGCTGCGACGCCAGGTTGTTCTGGTACGTCCAGTTCGCCACGCTCCATGCCCCCCAGCCCGTCCCCTCCCACCTCCTGACCTGCACACTGACGTTGTTGTAGTCATTATATGGGTCGTTGGCGGTTACAGTGAACCAGTGCCCCTCGGGGCACGTTGAGGTCCTCGTAACCGAACCTGATGAAAGCGAGGGTTGCCAGTCCAGGTAGAATGCGTCCTCAACGAAGGAATAGTTTTCAGGATACCCCGCCTTCGATACGTAGAACGTCACGTTATACCACCCGATGGTCCTCTCTGCGTCGGTCCCGCTCCACGTGAAGTTGTACCATCCGTTGGCCTCTGACCACTGGCCCGTGGAGTTATGCGCCGGGTTGGTGTTGGTCCTGTTGTATATGTTCGGGTTCTTGTATATGCTGTATATGACATTAGCATCCTCGACCAGGTTCCCGCACGCATCCAGAATCCTTCCGCGGAAGGGGGCGGGCCCGCCATACAGATACCCGTCGCCTGACGGAAGGAAAATGTCAGCCACCATCTCCTGCGAGCAGTTGACCGTTATGTTGAAAATCTTGGTCTCGTTTGTCCCGTTGGAGTACGTCAGGTTCGCGATGAAACTGTAATTTCCCGCTGTCTGGGGTATGGTGAGGTTGAGCCAGAAGGTCTCTTCCGTTCCGTTCTCCACCAGTGCGCCCGGCGTCTCATTATACCAAAACGGGATAGTTATGCCATTATAAACGGAGTTGGACGCGCTCGTCCCGTTGGTCCCCGAAACATAAGAGAAGCTGCCATTAAGGAATATCCAGAAACGAGTGATGTTCATGGTGGGGTCAGTGTTGTTCACCGTGAAATTAAAGGTCCTGTTCGCCACGTACTCTGTCACGTTCGGGTAAACTGTGAGCTCTGCCCCCGAACCAAGTGAAACGAGCATTACTGAAAGCAGGACTCCCAGGGCTAGGGCATACCTTACACTGACACTACGACCCTCCTTCATACTAATAATTGTCCAGCCGGAATAAAAATGACAGGCATTTATCATCTCGAATTCGGTATATAATTAACCATCCCAACCAAAATGGTATTGGTCTACGATATCTCTTGCCCACCTTTCAAGTTTTCTCGGTTTTTTTAGAATATAGAACTCATTTTTCCATTCTGTTTTCCTGAACATCTGTGACCCTGAAATACTGTCCAAATATTTATCAACCTCTTCAAGGCTACAAAATTCAGCAAACCCACTCTCAGATCCGAGTCTATGATACCCCTTCAATGGTTCAGAGGTTTCTATGTATGCAGTGTGTTGAATCCCATTTTGGTTGGATGATATCATTATAGAATTATCACTCGGTGCTCTAACGCTTTTCATTTTCCTAAGTGCTTTAGTTATATTATCATTATCCTTGTTTGTAAAAATAACCATGTCATAGGGCAATACCCCCAATAGAAAGAAAGCAGTACCAAAACAGTTTGGTTCCAGATATCCTTGATTGTTGGCTGCAATTTTTATTCTTTCAGCCAAAGGATGCACTGTTTCTCTGAATTCTAATGCTCCCATGATATTTCTAAAAAGAAAAGACATAAAAAACCGCAGAAGAGGCCCTAAGCGGCCTCTATCTGCTCAACAAGGATGTATGGGTCGTCGTGCTCAAAGGAACCCTGCTGGCATCTCCTCTCTTCCGTGGTAGGACAGCCTTTCACGTTAGTCTTCCCCTCCGGCGCCCAGTAGTACTTGAAGAACTGCTGCACCTCGCACATGCAGTAGGTGGCCGGGTCATCCTGGCGTGACGTGTAGCTCCCTGGCACGCACCTCCCTAGGTCGATGCAGTCGTCAACGGTTATCTCGCCGTATTCCTTCCACAGGTATATGGACTCCCTGGTCTCGCATTCGCAGTATTCGTCTACCTTTACCGTCCCCATGGCGTCATATTTCTTGTTCAGCTCGAAGTTGTAGAGGTCAACCTTCTCCATCCTGACCGAATACCCCTGGCCGTCCTCTATGTAATAGTCGTCAGGTGCCCAGTAGTATTGCTTGAGGACCCCGGTCACCCAGACCGACTTGTCCTTGTAGGTGAGAGGATCAGTCACTATGTCCTTCATCGAGGTGTAGATCCTGTCCTTCACTGCAGGCGGCGGCTCGGCTGGCGTCTCGTCCGTGGGCGGCGTGGCATTCTGGATTTCATCCCCCGTGTCGCCCGGACCAACCACCTGGCCTGTCTGCTGGACGCATCCTGAAACCAGGACAATCAGCAGAATTCCCCCCAGAACCAATGCTAGTGGTTTCATGATTAAATAATGGATGTATGTTTTAAATCCTTTGGTGCGGTTTTATAAAGTTAAGAGACTCCTATTATTTTATGATAAAGGGTGTTGCATTCGATATCGACGGGATACTCGTCGAGACAGAGTATCTCCAGTGGCAGGGCTGGGTCGAGGTCCTGAAGCCTTACGGAATCTCCCTCTCCAGGGAGCAGTACTTCAAATACGCCGGAAAGCGCGGTGACATCATAGAGTCAGAGCTCATCAGGGACTTCAACATGGAGCTGAAGCCCGGCGCGCTCCTGGAGCCAAAGGAAAGGCTGGTCAGGCAATGGGTCCGGGAAAAGGAGCTCAGGCTGATGCCCTACGCCAGGGAGGCAGTGGAATTCTTCGCCGAGAGGGGCATTGCCCTCGTTGCGTCAGGAGGCGCGCCGAGGGAAGAGGGAATGCTGAAGCTTGAGAGGACAGGCCTCGTTTCATTGTTCCCCATCATAGTGACCGGCAGCGACGTCGAGAGGGGGAAGCCCAACCCGGACATGTACATACTCGCTGCCGAGAGGCTGGGCCTCATGCCAGAGGAATGCCTCGCGTTCGAGGACACCGAATACGGTCTGGAATCCGCAAAAAGGGCGGGATTCATATCCATAGCGGTACCCAACGAATACAGCGTGAAGCAGGACTTCTCCAGGGCCGACTCGAAATTCAATGACCTGAAAGAGGCCATGGATTGGGTAAGGAAGAAATATTTCTGACCCTCTGCAGGGAACCAAACCTTTTAATGGATTGGACGCAAATATTAACATGAAGCTCAGCAAGAAGAACGCGATTCCTCTCTTCTCCGTGGCCTACCTCATACTGCTCTTTATCATAGTAACCGGGTACATGTTCGACGTCAACTACGGATGGCTCGGCATCTTCGCCACCGTGGTCTTCGTCATCGGGACGCTCATCCTGATTGCCTACATCTACAGGGAAGCCATGAAGTAGAAAACCCCACGCTCTAGGCATTTTTAACCCCTCCCGCCAACCCTTATCCATGAGAACCCAGGAGCAGTGGGACAGGCTCTTCGAATATATCAGGGAAATCAGGGAGGATATCGTGATTGTGGAGGGGAAGAAGGATGCGAAAGGCTTAAATACCCTGGGTCTAAAGTTTATCCTAGTAATCAGAGGGAGACCCTTGCTCCGCGTTGTGACAGAGGCGGAGAAGCTTAGGGAATTTCACAGGAATTCAGATATCATAATCCTCACTGACTTTGACCGTGAAGGAAAGCGGCTGGCCGCGGAATTGGCTGAATTGCTCCGCGCGCGCGGGCTTCACCCGAACAGGGCAAAGCGAAGGAAATTTCTGGATTCTGGTTTCACGAAGATAGAGGAACTGAACTCCATCACGAGATTACTCGACCTGGCCGATTTGGACAGGCCGTTACTGAAAATCAGGGAAGGTGATGATTATGGCGAAATTGGCGCCAACATCAACAAAATACGTAATAAGGGCACAGATAAAGGCAAAAGGAGTCGTGGAAAAGCCTGACATCATAGGTGCCGTGTTCGGGCAGACAGAGGGTCTGCTCGGCAACGAGCTCGATTTGAGAGAGCTCCAGAGGACAGGAAGGATAGGAAGGATAGACGTCAAGATAGAGTCCAAGAACGGAAACTCAGAGGGTGAGATTATCATCCCCTCATCTTTGGATGCTTCTGAGACTGCCTTGATAGCTGCTACCCTCGAGACCATCGAGAGGGTAGGACCCTGCACAGCTGACATAAAGCTTATCGAGGTTGAGGATACCCGTTCTGACAAGAGGAAGTACGTGGTTGACAAGGCAAAGGACATACTCCAGAAGCTCAGCGATGCGGGAGTGCCTGACAGCAGCGAGATATCAGAGCAGATAAAGGAGGCAGTCAGGGTGGATGAAGTGACAGAGGTCTTCGGCCTTCCGTCAGGTCCTGCTGTCCTGGAATCCGATGACATAATAATAGTTGAAGGCAGAGCAGACGTAATCAACCTCCTCAAATTCGGCGTGAGGAACTCCGTCGGCATAGAGGGAACATCCGTCACTCCTGAGATAGCAGAGCTCGCAAAGAGGAAGACGGTCACGCTCTTCATCGACGGCGACAGGGGAGGTAAGCTCATCGCAAAGGAGCTCGGGCAGATTATAGACATCGACTACATAGCCCAGGCCCCTGAGAACAAGGAGGTCGAGGAGCTCGCGAAGAAGGAGATATTCAAGGCACTCAGGGACAAGCTCCCCGCGGACCAGTTCGCTGACCTCGTGGCAGGAAAGAGCGCCAGGAAAACGATGAAGAAGGAAGAGCCCGAGGAAAAACCCATGACGACAGCAAGCACGCCAAGGGCATCAGCATCCTCAAGGAGTAGGGCGCCTGTCCAAAGCAGGTTCGAATCCGTCCCCGGCAGCAGGTATTCAAGTTCATCAAGGGACTCCAGGGGCTCATCCAGAGGCTTCTCCAGGGACTCCTCGAGAGATGGGATGTCAAGGGACTCAAGAAGCTATTCCAGGGATTCGAGAGGCTCCTCAAGAAGTTACTCCAGCGATTCTTCCAGAAGCTTCTCAAGGGACTCCAGGGGCTCCTCGAGAGGATTTTCCAGGGGTGGCAGGAGCGATTCCAGGTTCTCCGACAGGAGGGAATTTTCATCCTCGCCGAGACCCAGGGCCAGGCTCACAGAGAGCGAGAAGACCCTCTTCAGCAAGACACTCAAGGATCTGGAGGGGAGCAAGAAGGCCTGCATATTCAACGACAAGAACGAGCTCATGGGCAAGGTCCCTGTGAGCGAGCTCGAGTCAACGATAAAGACGGTTGACGACCCGCGTGCAGTGATAATGGACGGAAAGGTCAATTACAACATAAGCGAGGCCGCGTTCAGGAAAGGGGTCAAGTTCCTCGTCGGCATTGAGAAGGACGACCTGAGGACTTCGGTCACCGTCCTCTGCAAGAAGGACCTCGAAGCTTAGAACTGACCTTTTTACTGTTAAGGTCGTCGCCAAATAACCTCTTGGCAGGTTACTGGAACGAATCCCAATCGGCTCCAAAAAGCTCAACCAAAAAACAGGGGATTAAGCCCCTGTGCATTTTATCCTGTCCAGATGCATCTATGCAGGTGACCCTTCTCCCAGGAATGGTGCCAGGCTCCCGCCGTGGAACCTCTGCATCTCGTGGGCAAAGCCCTCCATCTTCAGGTGCTTCAGTGCTATCCTCCTCCTAGGGCTTCTCTCCCTCGATGGGTTGAGCTGGCTGTCGTAGAATGACTTCCAGGTTTCCGGGTCGTACTCCCCAAGGTCCCTGAGGAACCTGCTCTCGGGGAGGGTTTCTTCCAGCATCCTTATTATGTTCTCCATGGAATCCACTGACTTCTCCACGGTCTTCTTCCTTCCTATGAACGTCCCCCTCTGGCTTCCTATCACTATGGTGAAGAGCGGGAACCGGTACATGAAGTGCCATGCCAGGAGGTCCTCTATCCCGTTCTCGGGTGTGTGCCTGACATACAGGATTCCGTGCCGGTTTATCTCAAGGCGAAGGAAACCCCTGAGCTTCTGGAGTTCTCCCCTCACCTCGCTGGCCATGTTGTAGAGCCTCCTCGATTCTGGCGTTGCCTGCGAGGAGACCTCTCCATCAGACTGCTCCTTCAGGAACTCCATGTCATTCTCCCGGAAGTTCCTGTGCCTCCTTGCATACCTTACCATCTGACTGACATCCATCCTTCTCATCAAAACACCTCCAGTGTCTTCTGAACATGACCCCCTACCATGAGGAAGGGCTCTGCCCTCTTCAGGACGACACCGATGTTCCTCAGCTGCCTCCTGCTCCTGATTTTCTCCCTTGCCCTCTGCATACCGCATATCCTCATAGCGCTTAGATGCCCTATCCCGGGAACCATCACGAGATCTTTATAAGATGCCTCGTTAACGTCAACAGGGGAATCGAGAACCATCCTTGCGACGTGGAGCTTCGGGTCCCCCATCGGAAGCATCCCCTCATCCATTATACCCTCAAGGAGGGAGAGGCTGTATCCGTAGCTCCTCATCAGGAAATCGGCCCTGTACAGTGACAGTTCCCTTTCGCGTGGGGTCTTATTCTTCTCCTCGAGCGGCGTCCCGCGCAGGGGGACGAAACCGGAATAATAAATCTTCCTGAGGGACATGTTCCTGTATTCCCAGTCAGACATCCTGAGTATCTCCCTGTCAGGCTCATCACTCCCGCCCACAACGAGCTGGGTTGTCTGGCCAGCCCTGGCCCCCACACGTTTTATCCATCTCTGCCTCCTCAGGATGTCGGTCCTGAATTCCTTGACGTCAGAAACCTCCCTCAGCCTGGAGCTGTTGGGAACTTCCAGGTTCACGCTGAGCCTGTCGGCCAACTCTCCTGCTTGCCCGACCTGTTCCATGGAAGAGCCCGGAAGAACCTTGAGATGAACATACCCCCTGAAAAGGAACCTCTCCCTGAGCAGGGAGACCGTTGAAAGCATCTCCTCCATCGAGGATTCCGGGTCCATGGCTATCCCCGAGGACAGGAACAGACCCTCGACGTAATTCTTAACGTAGAGCTTCATGAATGTCCTCGCCAGTTCATCCGGACCGAAGGAAGCAACCCTCGAGTTCGGGCACCTGGTGCTGTTGGCGCAATACTTGCAGTCGTAAGAACAGGAATTCGTCTGCAGGGTCTTGAAGAGGGAAATCTCTTTCCCCTCGGGGGTGATACTCCTCGTTATCGCGCAGTTGAGCCTCTCCCCGACCCTGTTGTCCGTTTTCTCCCTCTCCGGGACGCAGTCGCATGAGCAGGAATCCCATTTCGCCGCTCCCCCGAGTACGGACAGCTTTTCAGCGGTGTTCATGAAGTAATTGTTTTCCGGGCCATTAATAAGCTTAGTGATAGTACCGTTCCGCTATTCCGCTAAACTTTTTACATTTAAAAACATCGCCAATTAACGCTTTGGCAGTTAACACTAACGAATTCAAATCGGCTCCAAAAAGTTTAATCAAAAAATTGCAGACTAGTCGAAAACGAACAGCTCGTCTATGCCCGTCTTCAGGGATTTGGCTATGTCGTGGGCGAGCCTCAGGGAGGGATTGTACTTCCCCTGCTCCAGGAAGACTATGGTCTCCCTCCTTACCCCTACCCGTTTTGCCAGCTCTTCCTGTGTCAGGCCGTGCCTTGCCCTTAGCTCCTTTATCCTGTTCTTCATACACTCAGAATCCTTTCCTCATCAGAACCGCCCTGAAAACGATTACGGTGGATACCATAGTCACGAATACGATTAATATAACGTTGCTTGCTGACAGCGGCATCATCCCCAGGTAATCAAACCAGAAAAGGAAAGTCACTACCACAAGAGTTATCATCCATGACCACGAGGCCGAATACGTGCCTATCTTCCTTGTCATCTCATCCTTACGGTATCTTTCAGGGTATTTCTTCCTCATCAGCATTATTGCGGCAATGGTCACCACTATGCTCATGGAGACTGTTATGCTCATCTGGTCGAAGCTCCTCCAGAGAAGGAGGGCCAGCATCACCCCTATCATGGCGGCCTTGAACACGAGCCATTTCAAGTCATTCATCGCACATCCCTCTCCTGTTCAGGATGAACCATATCAGGCCGAACGACCCGATTATGAAAATCAGGGTCACCATCATCGCGTGCCTCACCACGAGGCCGGGGAAGCCATAGTCCTCCACCAGGAACCCGTGGTAAAACATGAGGCCCAGCACGAAGTAGAGCGTTGCCATTAGGCTCAGGTACCCCGCCCTGTTCTTTATCTTATCAGACATCTCGTCCCTGAGTGGAAGGCCTGACCTTACACCGGCGCCGAGCCTGCTTATGTTCAGCATGAGGGCAATTATGATGGCTGCCGCCGGCAGGAGAATGATGAGGAGCATGGGGTCAAAACCTGATGCTGACTCTGTCACGAAGATGTATGCGAGGAAGGCCACGATAAAGGTCACGAGCGCTGCACCGAAGACCTTCATGAACCGGAGCCGTTTCTTATCTTCCATAAGGATACCTGTTATATATTTCTAACATTATGTTATATATTTATAACAAGTGGTATTTAAAGCTTTCCCCGCTTACGAGAGCTTCCGTTCCCAGAATTCTAACCAAGCATTGTTTATATTGGTTCTGGTTGCGGTCTGGGTTCGAAAAGCGGGGGAGCAACATGCAAGATTACATCCGTTTTTCCGTGAACGCTTTTGGAATAAAGTAATACTCGTTATAATTAGTTGCCTTGTGGTTATCTGGCGAGAATGTTAGCAGTAAAAGGGTTCTAATCTATCTCTTTGAATGCGTGGGGGTTGGAGGGCTTTGGCTTGTCCTCTTTCCTCTCAAAACTAGGGTGCTTCCTCTCCTCTCCAAGCGACTGCTGCTGCGCCGGCTGTGCTGATTGGTCGGCCGGCCTTATCAGCGGCTCCTGTGGCTTGGGTGACTGTTGCTGGGAATCTTCCTGAGGGACTTGCGGCTTCTGCTCCCTCTGGGGTTCTGCCTTTTGTTCAGGCTTCCTTTGAACCTCGTTACTGGGAAGCTCTTTCCCGGAGAAGTCGCCTGACCTTATCTTTGCCTCTATTATCCCCTCGATTACCTTTAGCTCCATCCGGAGTTCCGCTATCCTGCCTGCCCTTCCCTTGGCAAGCCTCTTCAGCTGGTGAAGAGAAAGCTCTTTCCATTCCTCCATGAAATCACTTTATTATGACCGCTAAGATTAATATACTTTAAATTCATTGGTTTTTTATGAAGATAAGGAAGATGCAGAGGAATGACGTGGAAATCGTTTATGAGCAGGGTAGGAAAGAGAAAATGTTCCATGTCGCTGAAAACACATTTTTCTGGGGAAGGGAAGAGCTGCTGGGTTGGGTAAAGAGCCGGGATGACGTGCTTCTGGTTGCGGAGCATGAGAAAAGGGTAATAGGCCATTTGTTATGCATGCTGCACAATCCAACACGAACGGCAAAAATAGAAAACCTTTTTGTTGACGAATCCTTCAGAAAAAGGGGAGTGGGATCGGATTTAATAAGGGAATGCATGAACCAGCTGAAAAATAAAGGGATAAGATACGTATCCGCGCTGGTAAAACCAGAAAACAAGTCATCATCAGAGCTTCTCAAATCGTTCGGATTTAAAACGGGTTATGGTTTTACTTGGATGGAGAAATATCTCTAACATGCCCCGGATTCCCGCCAGCTCCCGAATTAAACAAATAAAAGCCACCCCGCCCAATTCTATAGCATGGACAGGAAAAGCACGCTCGCCCTCTCGCTCGTTGTATCCTCGTTTCTCTTTCTATTGATGAACACTTACTACCTTGACCAGGGGTTCTCGACGAGCCTGGGAAGCGCTGCCCTCCAGCTCCCCATGGCAGCGGAAACAAGCCCATCGGTCACTGGTGAGAGCAATCTGGCGAGCTTCGCGGCAGGCATGATAATAGAATACACCATAATCCTTGCCGCGATATACCTGATGTTGCGCGGAGTGGTAAGGACATTCGGAAGGTAGCCCGCCAGCATAAGGTTTTATATCCTCCTGACAAAATAATAGCATGAGGGTCGAGGTTCTCTACATCTCCAGGGGCGGGACCACGAAGATGCTCGCAGAGGCAATAGCAGAGGAAGCCAAGACCAGGCCAAAGGACCTCATGAAGAATCCCAGGATAACTGATTTTGACATCGCCTTCATAGGCTCCGGGAACTATGGCGTGGAGCCTGACAACGAGATACTCGGCATAACCCACAAGGTGAAGATAAAGGACAAGAAGATTGCGATATTCGGGACCTTCGGCGGGCAGTTCAATGCAGTGACGGAGATGGAGGACATCTTCAGGAAAGCCGGCGCAAAGATAATCGGGAAGTGGGGATGCCGTGGGAAATTCATGTTCTTCAGCAGGAAGGGCCCCACCAAGAAGGACCTCGAGGCAGCAAGGAAGTTCGCCAAGAGTATACTCGAAGCCAAGAGTTCTAACTAACCCAGGAAGCGTGCAATAAATATAAGCCCCCGGGCGAAACCTTTACAATGAGATACCCCTACGCCACCCTTTCGATTGCAGCCATTTGCGGGCTGGTTTTCCTGCTCCAGCAGTTCTGGTACTGGGAGGTGTTCAACTCCCTTGCGCTAGTCTCTTCAGGGGTGTGGGCAAGGCCATGGACCCTGATTAGTTACACGCTCGTCCACGCGGACATCATCCACATCGGATACAACATGTTCGCGCTCCTTCTCTTCGGCTCGATACTCGAGAGCGTGATAGGCAGCAGGAAGTTCCTTGCCATCTACCTCGTTTCCGGACTTGCTGCAGGAATTGCAGGCGTCTTACTTTACACGGCTTCCATCGGCGCATCGGGCGCGGTCTTCGGCGTGATAGGCTGCCTGGCCTTGCTGAGGCCGAGGCTGGCCGTGTGGGTGATGGGTGCTCCAATGCCCATGATAATCGCTGCCGCAGTCTGGATACTCATCGATATCCTGGGGATACCTGCCCCGGACAACATAGCCCACGAGGCCCACATCTTCGGAATAGGGATAGGGATAGCTGCGGGCCTCCTCCTCCACGATAAATATGCTGAACCCCTGCGGAGGAAAAGACGGAAACAGGAGAGACCGACAGACAGGGAGATAGACGAGTGGGAAGAGAGGTACATGAAATAACCCTTTTACAGTTAACGTTATCGCCTATAACATCCAGGCAGATTAACTGTAACGAATCCTGGTTTTCGCCAAAAGCGTTAGCGGAAAATAACCCTTTTCTTCGCAAGCATGTCAAAGACATTAACAGAAAACACAAACCATATTTTAAGCCCCGGGACAATAATAAAACAATGGCCAAGAAAGCTGACAAGCTGATATTCACCGATCTGGACGGCACGCTTCTGGACCACGAGACCTATTCATGGAAGAAGGCAGAGCCTGCACTGAGGCTCGCAAAGAGGATGGACGTCCCGGTCATATTCTGCACGAGCAAGACCCGCGCGGAGATTGAGGTCTGCAGGAAGAGGATTGGTAATAAGGAGCCCTTCATTGCAGAGAACGGCGAGGTTATATTCATCCCCAAGGGCTATTTCAGCAGGAGACCTGTTCAGTCAAATACCATAGGGAAGTATCATGTGATTGCCCTGGGAAGGCCATACAGGGAGCTGAGGGACGTCATCAGGAAGATGCGCAAAGAGGGTTTGAAGGTAAGGGGTTTCGGTGACATGACACCCAAGGAGGTCATCAAGCTCACCGGCCTTTCCGCAAGGGAGGCAAGGCTCGCCATGAAGAGAGAGTATGACGAGCCCTTCATTCTCGCTGAGGGGAAGCAGGAAGCGGGGGTAAGGGAATTCGCGAGTAAGAACAACCTCAGGATAACCAAGGGAGGTAGGTTCTACCACCTCATGGGAAGCAGTGGGGGGAAGGGCATCGCAGCAGGAATCCTCTCTAGTCTCTACGGCATCGAGGCAGGGAAGCCTCCTGTCACTGCGGGCCTGGGGGATTCTGAGAACGATTTCCCTCTCCTGAGGATGGTCAGCGTTCCCTATCTACTGAAGCGGCATGACGGAAGCCACGCCCCAAAATCAGGGGCCTTCATAAGATACAAGGGAAAGGGCCCCGAGGGATGGAATTCCGCGGTCTTAAGGTTTCTGGAGGAGTTCTGATGGAGCGCAGGAAGGCAGAAGACCTGTACAGGAGTTCCATAAAGGTGCTCAGGGACGTGCAGCTCAGGTCAGGGGGCTGCCTGGCAACCCCTCCCGGGGAGAGATATCCCTACGTCTATCCCAGGGACAACGCCATCTGCATCCTCGGCTTCGTTTCCGCAGGGCTGTTGAAGGAGGCAAGGAAGTCCCTGAGGTTCATACTGAAGACGCAGCTGCCCTCAGGCGCGTTCCCCCAGCGGGTCGAGAACGATGGGATAGACGCGTCCTACAAGCCCATCCAGATAGACGGGACCGCTCTGACGATTTATGCGCTGGCAAGATACGTGAAGGCTTCCCGGGACATGAAGCTTGCCAGGGAGCAATGGAATACTATCGAGCATTCTGTCAGGTACATAATAAGGAACATCCACAGGGACAAGGGCCTGGCATTCACTCCCAACTCCGTCCACGAATTCCCTCCCCTGGAGGAGGGGCTGGAGATATGGGCGAACGCCACGTGCTTTTCAGCGCTCGAGCAGGCCTACCAACTCGGCCTAGAGATGAAGAAGGAAAGGATAAGATGGCTGGAGTCAGCCAACCTCATCAGGAACGGGATAAAGAGTTACATGTGGGATACGAGTCTCAGGAGCTTCATAAAGACCATACGTCTCGATGATTCGAGTTCCATAGAGAACGACGCTGACACGGGCTGCCTTGCCCTTTGCGAGTTCGGCGCCTTCCCTGACAAGGACCCCAGGATTACCTCCACGATAAAGAGGATGGAGAGGGAGCTGTGGAACAGGGAGCTCGGAGGGTTGTGCAGATATCCCAAATACCAGGGCCGGAACAACGGCGGATGGGGACCATGGCCTCACTTCACGCTGATGCTCGCGAGGCACTACATACGCTTGGGTAACAGGAAGAAGGCCGACTCCCTTCTGGACTGGGTAATCGGCGTCTCATGGAAGGGCCTGCTCCCCGAGCACATAGCAACAGTGAAGGAGTTCGAGGAATACGTGAGTGACTTCGAGGACGCCGGAATCCTGAGGAAGGACCGCCTGATAATGATAGAGAACACCAGGAGGCACCCCTCGTTCAAGAGAGGCGTTGCATACATAAGCCTCCCCCTTGCCTGGCCACACGCGGAGTTCATCCAGACATGGAACCTCTACAAGAAGGCGTTCTATAAGAAGCAGTAAGCGCTTTTATTTCTTTGCCCCTCATTTAACTCATGGGAATGGATAACGAACAGATGGCCGCACTCTATGGCGCGTGGGATGCCTGGACGCGTGGCGAGATGACAGAGCGAAAAATCATTTCAGAGGAAGCTCTCTTAGAGATATACAGAAAAGAATTCGAAAAACACTCAGAACTCAAGAATGACGAAATGGCTGCCTCCTACCTCCTGGTGAGGAACCAGGACGGGATTAGCGGGGATGACAGGAAGATTGAACTCAGAGACAGCATTCCCATAACCGTTGCATATGACGCAGGATATAAATTCGGGCTCGAGAAATGGGACGTTGTCAAGGAAATATCCAAACGTACATTTTAGGGATTTTCCGGTTGCTCCCCGGCCTCATTTTCCGTGAACGCCTTTTTTTCTAACCAACATCCCCTCAAGAATTTGCATGTTGCTTATCAGCTTTTTTGGTTAAGCTTTTTGCCATCGATTAATATTCGTCGTGGTTACCTGCCGAATTTAGTTAGCCGCATTTGCCTTATTGTATTAATGCGGCATTCTAATGGTTAATTGGCGTGACAGGAAACAGTAAAAAGGTTATAGCGGAATAGCGGAACGCACCTATGGTTAGCTTTTAATATCCTCGCCTGAATTATGAATATGGCCATGTTCTCCCATTCCAGGCTCTCCACGTTCGAGAACTGCAAGCTCAAGTTCAGATACAAGTATCTTGACAAGCTGAAGACGGACGTCACCCAGGGGGTCGAGGCGTTCATGGGCTCCATGGTCCACAAGGCCATGGAGAAGCTGTACAAGGACCTCAGGCACCAGAAGCACGACACCCTCGATGATCTTCTTGAATGGTACAATGCCCAGTGGAAGAAGAACTGGAACCCCGGGATAATAATAGTCAGGAAGGAATACGGCCAGGAAAACTACAGGAAGATGGGAGAGAAGTTCATCACCGATTATTACGAGAAATACAAGCCCTTTGACCAGGACAGGACCATAGGCCTCGAGAAGAGGGTGGTGATAAGGCTCGACAGCGAGGGGAAATACAAGCTGCAGGGCTACATGGACAGGCTCGCCTACACCAGTGATGGGATATATGAGATTCACGATTACAAGACCAACGCGGAGCTCCCGATAAACGAATACCTCGAGGATGACAGGCAGCTCGCCCTCTACGCCCTCGCGGTCATGAAGGACTATCAGGACGCCGAGAGGGTCAGGCTGGTCTGGCACTTCCTTGCCCACGGCAAGGAGTTCGTGATGGAAAAGAGTATGGAGGAGCTGGAAACCCTCCGCAAGGAAACGATAAAACTCATCGACGAGGTGGAGGCTGAGAAGGACTTCCACCCGACCCCCTCGAAGCTCTGTGATTGGTGCGAGTTCCGCGTTGAGTGCCCGATGACAAAGCACCAGGCAATAACGAATTCCCTCCCGCCGAACGAATACCTCAAGGAACCCGGAGTAAATCTCGTCAACAAGTTCGTTGAGCTCAGGAACAGGAGGAACGAGCTCGATGAGGAGATTGACAAGGTCAAGGAGGCCATCCTCGCCTACTCCAGGAAGGAGGGAGTTATAATGGTATCGGGCTCTGACTCCAGCATCAGGGTGTGGAGGAAGGAAGTCTGGAAATTCCCGGGAAAGAAGGAAGAAAACAGGGAGGAGCTCGATGCCTTCATCCGAAGGTCGGGTCTCTGGAATGATTTCTCGATGCTCGATACATGGAAGCTGGAGAAAATTATAGAGGAGAAGAACTGGCCTGCGGATTTGACAGAGGGACTGAAGAAATTCGCGAGGAAGGAACTCGTCGAGAGGCTCTACGTGAACAAGCCACCATCCGCGGGAGGCTAAGCACACCCAACAAATAAAAAGATTCATGATACCATTTGTTTATGACAGAGCCAGATGCCATCCTTAACAGGCAGATTCTGGATATTGACGAAGGTCCGCCATACCTGGCATTCCTCAACACCGATTACACCACGTGGGATGAATACAAGCAACTTCCGCCAGAAAAGCAGACAATGTTCGACCGGGCCGTGGACGTGGTAGAGAAAGACCCCGGGATTAGTTCCGAGAGACTCAAATTATACCATAACGTTAATGTGGATGATGTCGGGGGAACGTCAATAGTCCGCATGGCAGCCGGCGTGGAGCAGACTGCAAAGGAATCCCAGCACCGAAAATTGGAGGCAGATGCAGTAAGATTTGCATTGAGCGTTGGTCCTGATACTATCAAGACAAAAGACTTGAAATCAAGGGGACTCACCGCCGTCACTAATCACAACAATCACGGCTCTGTTGGAGATTTCATAAGATACGTGAAGGAAAACAGCTTTGGCAGCAGGGGGTACCTGATTCCCAAGGACGGGTCTGACCTGAATGGATGGCTCCCCGGAAAGGTCCATTATTAGAACAATACCCGTTTAAATCCTTTCGCTGGGAAGGATTAAGCAGTTTCTTTGAACTCTGGCGACAGGTGTAATACCGTGAGCAAAAACAAAACAAGACCAAAGTATCCGAAATCAATCTCTTTCCGCAAGCTGTTCCCATGGATTAAAGACATATCTGATAGCAGCAGCCAGCGTCTGCATCATGCAATGAAGAGATATGCCCTTGCGGCAGACCCCGTTCCCCTTGCCATGCACATCGAAAGGAGTGGGATATATACAAACACGTTTTCGTATGAGCAGAAGCCAAGAAGGCCTGACAGATACAATGGCCACAGGGGAGGCAAGTATCCCGTTGAGGGCAAATAATCACTTCTTCGCTCCGGACATCCGAAGTTTCTTGCCGCAGTTGAAGCAGAACTTGTCCTGTTCCTGGTTCTCTGAGCCGCACTTGGGGCATATAAGGACCTTGACGACCTTCACCTCTCCTTGGGAGGTGGCCTGGCCGCTCGCCTGAGAAGTTGAAGCCTTGGTTGCGACAGTGCTAGCAATCCTCATACCCTTCGAGACAACCTTCCTGACGTCGTCCTCTATCCTCTTCTCAGCGCCCTGGAGGACCGGCCTCATGGGATTCTTCGGTTCCGTTGGAGCCTCCTGAAGCTGCTTGGCTGGCGCTGGCTGGGGAGTTGAAGCGATGAATCCTCCAAGCCCGCCCCTGGGCTTTGGCTTGAACGTGTCCGGGTCACTCAGCTTCTTCTTCCCGTATATGGAGCCGACCCCTGTTAGCAGGAGGCCTATGAGCATTACCCAGAAGCTAGAGCCGAGCGTGTACAAACCAACAGCGCCGAAAGCAAACAGCACGTAGACCCCGTACAGTACGAGCAGCATTCCAAAAAGGAATATCCACAGAACCTTAACGTACTGGAATATCCGGTAGGAGTCCATGTAATATAATTCCGAAATGTATTTAAAAGTTTGCGGCTCATCCCGAGAAGAATTCCTCCGGGAGGGTCTGCTTTTTGTGAATCCTGAAGATACTGAAGTTGTCAAAGTCCTGGATTATGTCCTCGAATCCCTCCCTCAGGGTCAGGTAGAGCTTCCTGAACTCCTCCTTTGTCCTCGTCTCGACGGTCAGCTCAAGGTCCCACTCCCCAAATGTCTTTATGAACTCCGTCACGTTCGGGTTCCTCCTGCAGAACCTCCTGAGCCCATCCTCTCTCTCCACTGATATGTTGTGGTATTTTATCAGTATCTTGTTGGTCGATATGCCAATCGCCTCGTTGTTTATCATCATCCTGTACCCGTTGATTACCCCACACTCGAGCTTCCTGAGCCTTGACATCACGGTCTTGGGATTGCTCCCGGAGAATCCGGCAATCTCCATTATGCTCTTTCTACCCCCTGTGAGAGCCTTCAGGATTTTCCTGTCAGTCTCATCAACCCCGATGATTTTCCTGTCCCCTCCTATGACAATATCTCCCTCTGCCTTCCTCCCGGTCAGGTACTTCTTAAGGAAGTGGTGCTCAACGACCGTGGTCAGTATCATGCAGTTCTTGAGCTGCTCGGGGTTGTCTGATATAAGTTCCCTGAGCGTCTTGTTGAAGGAGGACGGGTTCCTCACGGCGAATACGAGCATCAGGTCATACCTCCCCTCGCAGTCCATTACCATGGTGATGGACGGATGCCTTTTCATTTTCTCCACCATTTCATTGAACTTCTGCCTGTCCGCATAGTTCACCTTGAAGTACACCCTGAAGCCCATGTATCCGAACCTGGAGTAGTCTATCAGGGGGAAGTTCCCCAGCAAAATCCCTCTGCTGGTTAGCGATTTGATATTGTAGCTGACAAGCTGCTGGGACATCCTTACCTTCCTTCCAATCCTGGAGTATGGCTGCCTGTAATTGGAATCCAGCTCAAACATCAGCTTCAGGTCCCTTCTGGAGAGGTTCATGTTTTGTCATTTAACCCGAATACTTTTAAACATTTACCTCTTTCACAAAGAAACCACTCC
>CAZIAB010000006.1:0-8465 GCA_964537525.1 uncultured archaeon | reverse complement strand
GTCATTTAACCCGAATACTTTTAAACATTTACCTCTTTCACAAAGAAACCACTCCAAATCTTTTAGTGAAGAGATGGCCACTCATAAAACATGGGAAATTGGCAGGTGAAGGAATGGACATGAATTCTTATCTGGCGGATTTGTCTGAATTTCAGGGAGTCGTAATACTCTCAAAGAGCCCTCCATACAACAGCCAGCTCATGGAAAGGCCGGGGGGCCTGGGGCAAATAAACATGTCTGCAATAAAATCCTTTGCAATGTTCGGAGAGAAACCGGTCTGGGTTTCGATGGTTGACGATTCTTATCCGCTTGATGAGAACGGTGCTATAGATTTCCCTAAAGAAGGTTCAGAAAAAGCGCATTTTAAGATGATTGGGGTCGTCCCGGGGGATTTGGCCAAAGGATATTGCAACTACTGCGATGCCTTTCTTTATCCGCTGTTTCTTAGTTCATTGCCTGATATAAGCTTTGCACACAGCCACTGGAAGCATTATGGTGCAGTGAACGAAAATTTTGCTGATGCAGCCCTCGGTGTATCAGGCCCTGATTCTCTCATAGACATACATGATTATCAGCTGCTTCTTGTTCCAGGCATTATAAGAGAAAACTGGGAAGGGTTTTCCGGAGTGGTTTCTTACATGCATCACATAACATGGCCTGAACCGGATAAATTCATGAAAGTGCCTAACCGCAAAGAATTAATGAGGTCTCTTCTGGGTGCCGACCTGGTTGGGATGCAGATTCCGGCATACCTTGATAATTTTATCCGTTGCCTGTATGATATGAGAGGCGAATTAGGAAGGATTGGGATAAACGAGCCGGATGGCGTAATAGAATACGGAGGAAACATCACGAACGTTGCAACCTTCCCGGTAAGCATTGATTTTGGAAGGCGCAGAAGGCTTGCAGAAAGCACAAGCCGCAGTGACTGGATTGAATTCCTGCGCAGGTTTGGTTTTTCCGAAGAAGATGAAATAATACTGAAGGTTGACAGGTGCGACCCTGTGAAGGGCATAGCAGAGGGTCTGGAAGGCTTTGAGAGATTGCTTGATGATAATCCATGCTATAGGGGAAGGGTAAAGCTTTTTCAGACACTTCCCTCAAGCAGGAATGACATAAACCTCTACAGAAATTATATGCATGAGATATCAAGAAAAAGGGACAGGATAAACAGCAAGTATAGAGGCTCTGTCTACATTCATCCAGAAGCATTTTCAAGCGACGAACTCGCCCCTGTCTTTCGCTTTTCTCCCTGCATCCTCATTTCATCGATGGCTGACGGCATGAATGCCGTGGGCATGGAGTATGTTGCATCCAAGCTCGACGGGGAGTCGGGCGTGGTTCTACTCAGCAAGAAGGCAGGAGCATCAGAGAGGATGGGAAACGGACCCATCATCATAGACCCGGAAGACCCGGTCAATGTTTCACTTGCACTAAGAAACGCAATAGAGATGGGCGAGGCAGAAAGGCTTGAGAGGACCAGGGAAATGCAGGAAACGCTGAAGGATTACACAGTCTATGACTGGAATGAAAAAAGAATCCATGCCGCAGCAGAAATAAAGAGAGAAAAGGGACAGTGCAGAAATTTTGTGCCTCTTGGCTTAAAAGAGGCAAGCGGATTATAATTTGATTCTCCCGTATCACCACCTGAATAACATATTAAATATCTAATCCAAATTCTAACCATGGAGGACGACTTAGCAAAGGAACTGGACGTTGACGTTTCATCCCCGAACTTCCACGTGTCCAATGCAATTGACATCGCCATGAGGGTCGAGCAGGCGGGAAGGGATTTCTATGCTGAGAACGCGGGGAAGGTGGTGAACCAGAACATCAAGCCCTTTCTCGAGTTCCTCTCCAGGGAAGAGGATAGGCACATCAGGATGCTGGAGAACGCAAGAAAGTCGCTCGAGGAATCAGAAAAATGGGTTGAGCCGCTTGACAACAGGGCCGATACGGAGAAGATGCTCTCAGAGCTCCACGCCTTCAAGGGAAGGGACGCTGAAAAGGAGATAAGGAACTCCGGTGACCTTTCCATAATAGTAACGGCCATGGAGCTGGAGAGGAGGTTCATGGACTTCTATTCCAGGTTCGCGGGAAGGATAGATGACGAGGAGGGTAAGAGGTTCTTCGGTGCGCTGTCCGTGTGGGAGAGGACCCACCTCGAGCTCCTCCAGAGCATCCAGGAGACATACGACGACTTCAGGATGGAGAGCTGATTACATGACGTACGTTAACCCCGCAATAAAGAAGGTGGGGCCGGGTAAGGTCCTGAGCGCATTTGGCGTTAAGCTATTTGACCGGTTCCTTTGCCTTCCCGGGGATTTATTGAGCCACGATGGAGCCGCAGCCATCATTGGCGGTCTGGGCCTCGAGATTACGCCAGATGAGTTGTCCGAAGAATATATTCCCGGAGGTTCGTTCCTTCTTAAGGACATAAAATACTCGCTCAGAAGGGTTGGTGACAAGTACCAGATGACATGCACGGAAACGGTGACGAATGGTGTTATGACACCTAGGGCGTTTCAAGTTATTAAACCTTTGACCCAATTCTAAACATGAAACCCGGAATCCTTATCGCTTCACTGATTTTTTCAGTTCTGGTTCTATCCAGTCCCGTACTCGGGGAGACGACCTGCAGGACAGAGGACTGCAAGATAACCATCACGATAAAGATTGCCTTTGCCGGGGCGACTGACCAGCAGATAAGCGACTGGACAAGGGACATTGAGGACGTCTGGAACGGTCCTTACGGCGTCCGGACGACCGGCGACTGCCAGTGCGAGGTCAGGTTCAGGGTGGAGACCATGAAGATAACCAACGCCTCCCAAGTGAACTGCAACCCGCCGCCGGCAGGATACCACTGCGTCATGGTCACCCCATGGGACGGAAGGACAGAGAGCCTCCCTTTCTTCTACAACAGCTCGGGGGACAAGGAATACGTCGTCGGTTACATGGGATACAATACCCAGAGCCCTTCCCAGGGCGGAGCCAGCATCGATGGCTGGTGGTCTGACCAGATGAACAGCCCTGCTCCCGGGGGAGGGACATACCACGACGCCGCGCACGAGGCAGGCCACATGATGGGCCTCGCTGACAAGGAAGGGGACGGCCTGATGAGCCACACCAGCGGGGACGAGGCAGGGCCTACCCAGGGAAACATAGACAGTGCAGTGAAGAACGTCTGCGGGGAGAATGCCTGCCCTGATGAGTGCTGCTGCGGGAACGGCGAGATAGAGCCCGGTAAGGGAGAGGGATGCGACCCATTCGCAGAGCCGGATGGATGCCCGTCCGGTGAGGCGTGCTGCCCTGTCTGCTGCGGTTGCTATGCGCCGCAGTGCGTCCCCACGAACGGCGAATACCTCAGCCAGTCAGAATGCATGGCTGCCTGTCCCATGGGTTCATCGTGCTACCTGAACTACAGGACAGGGTGCTGGGACTGCATGAATCCCATAATAGTGGTGGAGCAGCCTGCCTATGACCCTGAGCAGGCAAGGCAGGAAGGAGGGAAATTCCACATGGCTCACCAGGATGGACAGGGCACAGGGCTTCCCGAGGAACTCCTTAACATAGACCTCTCCACAGTCGAGGGCATCTCTCCGCTTGGAGGGTTACCTGAGTGGATAGCCGGGATGTTCGCTAACGAGAGGATTAACATCATAGTTGACGGAACCCCCATGGCAGGGGTGGTAATGGAGGACGGGGTGATAATCTCCGCGGAGATGAGCCCCCTCGAGGACCCGACGATGGACATGCTCACGTCAAAGGAAACAGTGGTTGCGATATTCAGCGGAGATGTTTCATTTGAGGATGCAATCCTCAATGGCGACATAACCATGGAGGGCGTCGGCTTCAACGCGATAAAGATGGCGTTCGCGAATCTCGGTCTCTGGTTCTACTCTCTGTTCGCGGGCTAGAGCGAGACAAGCTCCCTTATAAGCTTCACGTAACCCTCGTGCTTGGCTTCCTGCTTCCTTATGGTTTCTACGACCTTCCTCACCCTGGGGTCCTCCACCCTCTTCAGGAGCCGGTCATAGAACAATCTCATTTCCCTCTCCTTCTCCTCGAGAACCTTCAGCTCGCTGCTCAGCTTCCTGTCAACCCGCTTAGTAGGCATCCTTCCCCCACCTCTCCATGTTCTTCAGGAGCTTGTTAAGCATCATGTTATGGTTCATGCTGTCCCTCTCAATCTCGCTCAGGAGCTTCCTTATCTCCCTGACCTTCAGCTTATCAGTGAACCGCCAGTCATACCTGTAGTGCAGGAACCTGGTAAGCGTGGGGACGATATCCTCCTCCATCTGCGAGGCATCCAGAATAAGGTCCCTGAGGACTTCCTTCTTTACTGCCATTCCCAACCCCTTTGATAGTTATATTGAATATATAAATGCTATTTCCCTACGGCAACCCTCTCCCCCTGGGTATTGATTTTTAAATAACCAATCGAAATATACGCATTACCTATACACTACATGAGTAATTCTAATGTAATGCTAGAATCCAGCGTGGTTGTTGATGACAGGCGATATAACCTTCCCTATGGTGGTATATTCCATCCCCTCCAACGGGTTTATCCCTGCAACCATAATAGCAGATAATGGCTCTGCCCTCATTGCATCCTACATGAAGGATGAGGGTATCCGCCCGCTGATACTCGACTACAACACCCCGGAATCCATGAGGATAATCAGCGAAAGGGGAAAGGAAGCCTTCAAGAACCATGTAATTGAAACGCTCGCTGACCTCTACAGGGAGAACGGCGTGAGGTTTGCCGCCACCAAGCTCTACTCGAATGGTTTTGTGGACAACATGGAAATCCACAGGGAGCTGAAGAAGAGGGTCCCTGGCCTGGTGGTCGTTGCCCACGGCCCCCATGCCAACTGGTACGGGAAGGAGATTCTCGAGTTATACCCAGATTCCGTTGACATAGTCTCAACTGGCCACGGTGAGGTCAACGCCACAGACCTCGTGGAATGGGCCTACAGCAATGATGGAATCCTGGAGGAAATACCAAACATCATGTTCAGAGGGCAGCCTGATGTAAAAAGGCGGGAATACGTTGACCTTGATACCCTCCCCTTTCCGGACTACGGCAAGGAGGTCTATCTGGACATTGATGACAAGATACTCCTCCCGATGCTCGACGGGAGCAGGGGATGCCCCTACGCAAGATGCACATTCTGCGCACAGCCTCCCCACATGGGCCCTTACAGGGAGAGAGAAACTGGCAATCTCCTCAGGGATGTGGAATACGTCACTAACGTCTTGGGTACCAGACACTCAAGGCTCACTGACTCCTCCCCGAAGCCAGAGAGAGTCAACGAGTTCCTGAGTAACCTTCCGAAGGGTCACAGGACCAGCTTCTTCGGGAGGTCATCAACTGAATATGACTTTGACCTCATGGAAGACAGGGTCACCGCGATGTTCATAGGCTTCGAGACGGTCAGGGACGACATCCTGAGGCTTTACAGGAAGACCGACGACATAGAGAAATATAAGAGAGACTTCGAAGAACTCATAGCAAGGTGCAAGGAGTTGGGTATCGGAACAACGGTCTCCATGATTGTCCCCTCTCCATGGGAAACAGACGAAACCATCCAGAAGAACGTGGAATACATCCTTGAGGTAGGCCCTGATTTCTGTACAGCACTCCCCATCGGTGCCCTGAGAGACACTGCCCTTTATGCCATGATTATGAGGGGAGACGACGTAGGCATAATCCTGGACCCTGATTATACGGCGGCCATGATGCAGGCCGAGCTGGACCTGGCAAACCTCGATATCCACATCCCGTACCGTGTCATGGTCAATGGGGAATACACGAACGATATGCTGGAATACACCAAGAGGTTCATACTTCCCCTCGCGGACATGGGGATATTCCCCCTCCCTGATGAAAACATAACCATAGCCGACATCCTTCATGGAGGATTGAGCAGGGACCAGGATGAAAGGAGGGAGCAGGTCCTTGGAGTCAGCAGAAGGATGAGAGAAGCTACAGGAAGCCTGGATTATCTGGACATGAGGGATCTGGTGAAGAGCACTAAAAACTTGCCCAGACATGCATGAACGAGGGGGATGAATATTGCTCTAATATCCAGGATTGCAAGGACAGACGAGGAGCTTGAAAGGATTTTCGACGTTAGCAGCAGGTCTTATACCCGCCATTTCGATGCCGGAGCCTTCCCGGACCAGTACACCCCCCACTCGGTCCATTTTTATGCTCTTGACGAACACGGCATTGTGGTGGGGACGATAAGGCTGGTGACGGATTCTGATGAAGGCCTTCCGATGGAAAGGTACATCGACGTCTCTGGCCTTAAGGCAGAAATCCTGGAAGGCGGAGGGAAATACGTCGAGGTTTCCGGGTTCGCCACAGAGCCGCCTGAAAGGATGCTCAGAAGGCCCGGGTTCCTGCTCATAGAAACGATATACAAGTATTCTAGGAGAAACGGGATAACGGATTTCCTCGCGGCTGTCAATCCCGACCACATCCTATTTTATGAAAGACTGGGGGTCAGGCAGATCGGGAATAGGTTCTATTACAACGGGCTCAGCAGGGACGGCTATCCCATACACATACCCCTGGACGGGTTCATGGAGCCCTTTAGGAGCAGGTTCGGGAGGCCTAACGAGTCCATAATAATCGATTAGAGAACTATTTCCTTGCACCCAGCTCTTTCAGGCCGGGCATCTCCTTGATGGACTGTTCCGTGAAGTCCCTATCATTCTTATCCCAGCTGTCAACGGGCTTGGTAACGAGCTCGCAGTATTCATTGCCGTTTGCAACGCACCTCTTCTCCACGCAGAAGACCTTCTTCTTTATGGTCTCCTCTATGAAGGCTGCGGTGACGCCCCTGAGGAAATGGTCAACAGGGACCTTCTGCACGCCGAAGAGCTTCCTGTATTCCTCTGCGTGGGGTGAAGCGCCCTTAGCCACGAATATGTTCTTCTCGAAATCCATCCTCTCCCACGAGAAATCCCCCCTCCCGACAACGACACTCTGGCCTGTCTGGAACTCCAGAAGCTTCTTCTTGTCATGGAAGGTCTCTGCATACCCGAAATTCTTGCTTATCATCCTGAAAGCATCCCTTCCCTGGAACACTCCAAGAGTATAGAAGACGCTCATGCATTCCTTCTCCCCGTAGACCTTCCCGATGAGCCTCTGCAGGTAGGATTCGGTGATGTTGGTGTTGAGGACGCCCGGTGTTCCCCACAGGGAGAGCTTTCCTCCCTGCTCGTGCTTGAGGGCCTTGAACCTGAGAACCCTCTGCAGAATCGCCGGCGGCGGATTAAATGCCATATCAAACTCCCTCCTTAAGCTTCTTGATATCTATTCCAATCTTCTTTGAAACTTTCACCATCTCTTTATCTTTGAATTTCCCCATTTTTAATGCAAAATCCATTTCGCTGAAAACGTCCAGCCAATACTTCTTGCTCGCTGTCCCTTCCCTGACCTCCCAAGCGAATTGCTCGATATACGGGTTAAAGCCAATCCCCCTCTTCCCCATCACGTCAAAATATATCATTAGCCTGTTGAGCAGACAGTTCGTATCTCTCGGGTCAGTATCTTCCATCGTTGGGATGAGCCCCTTTTCCACACACCCCCTTTTAACCTTTTCCTGGTCATAGGGAAGGGCGTGCAGAGGGGCAAACACCCTGGGAAATTTCGTCCCCTTCTCGTATTTCTTTGGGTCCCAGAACCATTCCATGTCCTCGGGCCCGAACTCATTCTTTTTTGTCATCCATGGAGGGACGTGCGAACTATTTATCTCCTCCTCTGGCATCTCAAAGAGCAGCTTTTCAACATCAGGCTGGTGCGGGGAGTATCCCATGGCCACGAGCGGTATGCCTCTCCTGGTTGCTATGTCCATGGTAATGTCCTCCATCAGCGGGGCGCATATATAACATATCGTATGGACGTATCCCTCCTCTCCCGGATTCTTAAAGAGATAACAATAGACTTTCCTGTAGGTTTCCTGAAGCCCCGGGTCCCTGATGAAGATGTGCTCTATCTTACGCCCATGCCTTTTTTCCAGGGCATCTACAGTAAACGGTATGTTACTGTGCGCAAGGGGACTCAGGAATCCCGTATCAATGGAAGCCAAAGCCGGGCTCATCCCATACTTTTCAATTAAATGGTTTGCAAGCCAGGCGCTGTCCTTCCCGCCACTGATTCCAATAATAACGTTAGGGTCTGCTCCGGTTGCCCTGGCCTCCTCAAAATAGGATTCACACCTTTCTTTCATGTCCTCCTGTCCGTATGGCCCCTGGCCTTTCACATAATCTCTGCATAGCTTGCATTTACCACCTTCAAAATCCGCTCCTGGAAAATCCGCTGGCAGTATGCAATTCGAGCAGACTTCTTTCCCTTCCATTGGGTTGACCTCACTTTATGTTGTGAACTACTAGACCCTTTGGAGAGATTTCCAGCGGGTGGACGTCCTCATCGTTATTGGTCTGGCGCA
>CAZIAB010000005.1:0-32064 GCA_964537525.1 uncultured archaeon | reverse complement strand
ATGGAAGAGACTGCCGAGATAGGGATAATGAGCGGCACCGCATCAATAGACCCGGCCCTCCTGAAGGACGCGAGGGAGATTGAGGTTGATACGCCCTACGGGAAGCCCTCTGACAGGATAACCGTGGGCTTGTTCGAGGGGAGAAGGGTCGCTATGCTTCCCAGGCACGGTAAGGACCACACAATCCCGCCGCACGAGATAAACTTCCGCGCCAACATCCATGCGCTGAAGCAGCTCAGTGTCAAGAGGATAATAGCGACCGCAACCGTCGGCTCACTGAAGGAAGAGTACAGGACAGGGGAGGTTGTCATACCCGACCAGTTCATTGACATGAGCAAGACCGTACACAGCATGTTCGGCACAGGGAAGTTCTACCACGTCTCCATGTCAGACCCCTTCTGCTCAGAGATGCGAAGGATAATTATTGAAAATACGAAAAAGCTGGGAATCCCTCTGAAGGAGAAGGGGACATACGTCAAGATAGACGGGCCGCAGTTCTCCACCAGGGCGGCATCCATGATGTACAGGCAGTTCGGCGACATAGTAGGGATGACGAGCATCCCCGAGGCGATACTCGCCAGGGAGTCGGAAATCTGCTTCTCAGTAATCGCGACTGTCACTGACTACGATGTCTGGGCAGAGAAGCCCGTGACGTTTGATGAGATAAGAAGGGTGATGAAACAGAACCTCGAGAATACGAAGAGTATAATACAGGAAACCATCAAGAACCTCCCCCATGAGAGGAAATGCGAATGCAAGGACGCCCTCAAGGGCGCAGAAGCCTAGAAAAAGAAAATGTGACAGATGTTGTCTCGTCTTTCAGGTGAATCCCTGTCAATTAAGGCTGTAACGGCCTCTGCTTTCCATACCCCAGCGAGATAATATCGACCCACCCAACGATTGTCAATGTCTCTATTGAATCTGAATTCAATCATGCCATATGTAGGGTGGTATCTTTTCATGAAAACTAGCTCTTCGTTGCTCATTGTCCCCTTTACGATTCTGGATTTTCCAAACCCATCTTCCTCTTCGCCGTCCTTCAAATCACCATCCAATATTTTTTTCGTTGCAGGATCATATATGAACAGTCCATTGAAGGGCACCTCTCTTTTTACGTAAAGCTCTCCTCTCATGACCCATTCCATTGGAGAAATTTGTTCTTCTTCAAACCAGCCCAGTATTGAATGAAGTTCCAGTCCCATTGGATAACCCATGAAAATCTTTCAACAGAATGGCTTATAAACCGTTTGTTTTCCAGAACTAACTTTACCTTATCTTCGCTGGGACTATCCTGAATTCCTTCACATCTACCAAGCCCTTGTCGGTTATCTTCAGTTCCGGGATGACGGGCAGGGCGAGGAAGGCCAATTCCATGAAGGGGGCTTCCACTCTGCAGCCGAGGGATTTCACTGACTCGTGGATGCCCTTGAGCCCTTTTGCGACCTCCTCTGCGGGCCTGTCAGACATGAGACCTGCGACAGGGAGCTCAAGCAGGGAGAGAATCTTTTCATTTTTGACAGTGACCAGCCCTCCGCCGGACCTTTTCAGCTGTTTGATGGCACACTCCATCTCATTGTAATCCGTGCCCGTGCATATGATGTTGTGGGAATCGTGAGCGACCGTTGAGGCGATTGCCCCTGACTTCAGGCCGAATCCCCTCACGAACCCGCTGCCTATGTTACCGGTTGCCTTATGCCTCTCGACGACCGCTATGGGAAGGATGTCGTTCTTTGCATCCGGCAGGAGGAACCCCCCTTCTGATTTCAGCTTTGCAGTTGACTGTTTGTTCGGGACAGATATCACCCTGACCCTGGAGGGGGATTTTGAAGCGACCATGAGGTCCTTTGGCCGGATTGCCCTAGTCCTTACAGAGGATTTTATCGATTTTGGTATCTCTGTCCTCCCCGCCTCCTTGAGGAGCTTGCCATCCTTGACTATGAGCTCTCCCTTAACAAAGACGTCCATGACCTCGAAGTCCATGAGGTCCCTCACCACCACGAAGCTTGCCTTCATCCCTATCGAGACGTTTCCGAGGAAAGGGAACTTGTAATGCCTAGCCGGGTTCAGTGTGACCATCCTAAGGGCATGTATTGGGTCTGCGCCAAGCCTGACTGCCTTCCTGAGCAGCCTGTCAACGTGGCCCTCATTGATTATGTCATCCGGGTGGAGGTCATCAGAAACCAGCATGAGGCTCTCCTTGTTCTCCCCTGTCATTATGCCCTTGAGGCTCTCCATCTCCTTCATGGACGAGCCCTCCCTTATCATTATCTTCATCCCCAGGGAGAGCTTCTCCCTTGCCTCCTTGAGGGTTGTGCATTCATGGTCCGTGGTTATTCCTGCCTCCACGTACTTCTTAAGCCCCTCGCCGGAGAGGCCTGGAGCGTGACCGTCTATGGGCTTCCCCTCTGCCTTTGCGGCCTCTATCTTTGACATGACGTCCTTCTCCCTCCTGATTACCCCGGGAAAGTTCATCACCTCACCGAGAGCGACCACCCTAGGGTTGGAGAGGAGGGCCTGGACATCCTTAAGGCTGATTGACGCCCCGGCCGTTTCCATGTTAGTTGCAGGGACGCAGGAGGGGGCTGTCAGGCAGACCCTCAGTGGGAGGGATTCGGAATCATCCAGCATGAAGTTTATCCCGTCCATGCCGGCCACGTTCGCTATCTCGTGGGGGTCAGATATTACCGCTATTGTTCCGTGGGGAAGCACGGCATCAGAGAACCTGGAGGGTGTCATCATGGAGCTCTCTATGTGGATGTGGGCGTCTATGAATCCAGGGACTATGTAGAAATCCGAATAGTCATAGGATTCGTTCGCATACATGTCCGCGCCGATTGCCTTTATCCTCCCGTCCTCGATAAAAACGGTCTCGTCGCTTATCGTCCCCTTCTCGACATCCACTATCTTTCCCTTGACAGAAAACATCCATTACACCTTAAACATGAGTGGGCAGGGGAGCCCCTCGGTGGATGCATTCCGGGTGAAACGGTTGTTCAGGGACCTTTCTCCACCCTGCGACCCTTCAAGCATCATTAATACAGCTTAGAGCTGCTCGGTTCCCCGCCTGACCCGGTTCACTGTGATAACAACCCTGCAGGACAAGGCTTCGCAGTCAGGACCCTGGGCCATTTCATCTGGATTGCACCGCCCTCGGATTTCGACCCCGCCATGAAGGCGATTTGCGGTTACAGGACACGCCTAACTCCCCGGTCTATCCTCTGCCCAGTATAACTATAGAAACGGAGTATTTAAGGGTTGCGGTAAGGCGAAACCGATGCTTAAAGCAGCTTTCTTGCGAGGGGAATCAGCCTGGGCTTCTTCATCATAAGCTTGGCGAGGATTGCGAAGCCCCTTGACTTGGAGAACTGTATGAGGTCCTCTCCCTTGAGATACTCTGCGAGCCAGTTGAGCTCATCGTCTGAGAGCCTCTCCACGACCTCCCTGAGGACGCATATCTTCTGGAGGGTTTTTCCCCTTTCATCCCACCATCTACTGTTGTATCTCGATAGAAACTCTGCGGAGAAGTCACCGGCCTGCTTTGCCTCTGCGGCCACCTCCGCGGCTATCCTTCCCCCAACGAACGCTTCAGGTATCCCTCCGCCGTGTATGGGGTTGACCTGGTGGGCAGCGTCCCCAACAACGATGAACCCCTGCGCGACCATGTTCTTCAGCAACCCTCCGACGGGAACGGCGCCTGAATTGACCTCTATGATTGAGCCGTTCCTGAGGGATTCCCTGGACTCTACGAAATCATCGAGATATTCCTTCGCTGTCTTCTTTGCGAACGGCTTCCTCACACCAATACCGACGTTGGCCGTCCTCTCCCCCTTCGGGAATATCCAGACGTATCCGCCTGGTGCCATTTTGTCGTTGCCGAAATAGAGCTCAATCCTGTCAGGGTCTATGCCTACGTTGGACATCTCGTACTGGTATCCGCTCGCCACGTCAGAAAGCTTAAGGGTGGTGTCTATCCCCATTTCCCTCGCAAGCTTTGATTCCACGCCATCGGCTGCTATCACGAGGGGTGTCCTGACCTCCCAGACCTTCTCGTCGTTCCTCAGCCTCACGCCGGATACGAGGCCGTCCTCCTTCAGTATCTCCATGACCTCTGTCCTTGCCATGACCCTTGCTCCTGCTTCTGCTGCCTTCTCAGCGAGCCACTTGTCAAACAGCTTTCTCTCTATGACCCATCCTTCGCCATTCTCGTAATCGACGACGGCGCGCTTGCCATTGGGCGCTATTGCTGTCGCTCCTTTTATCTCCCTCCTTGCCCAGGAGGGGTCAAAATCAAGACCCATCCTCTTCAGGCCGCCCCTGCTGAGGCCTTCGCCGCACCTCTTGGGAGCGCCAATCTCCTGCCTCTTCTCGACCATCAGGACCCGAAGGCCCTTCATGGCAGCGTGGTATGCAGCTCCGGAGCCGCCAGGCCCCGCGCCCACTACCACTACGTCGTAGCTCTCCATATCAACCCTTCCTCTTCAGAGCGCCTGCAGGGCAGAAGTTGACGCATATCCCGCATTCGGTGCACTTATCCAAATCACATACTATGCCGTGCTCGGTGAATGTTAGCGCTCCCTGCGGGCAGACGGATACGCAGCCCGAGCACCTGATGCACTTCTCCCTGCTAACCTCAACCATAAAATCACTTAACCTTATTTGATATTTAAATCTTTAAAGTTTGATTGGAGAGAAAAATCAGAAGCGGCAAAACGAAAAGGGAATTCCCATGCCTGGGAAAAACTCAGAGGCGTTTATTCAGTGTCCTGTGCTCATCTTCTTCTCCATGCCTTCTTCATCACGTCTTCCGGGTCCCCGACAACCTCGTACCCGTATTCAAAGGCCTCGTCTCCGATTGCCATGGCCGCGAACCCCAGCTTGTGGATTTTTCCTGTCCTGTGGAAGCCGTCTGTGTAATACCATTCCCCGACAAGCTCGTGGGGCTCCTTCTCGTGCATGTGAATGACGACCCTTTCCATGAGGCTTCCCCTGTGATTTTCAGGGTCGGCACCAGAGACCCTCAGCCTCATCTCACCCAGCTCTATCAATTCACGCTTCTTCATGTGACCAACTTCCTGTTTATTATTTAGCAGTAAGAAATTTAAGTGTATAATTCAGGGTGCTGGGGCCCGGAAGGAACAGGGTATAAAGCAGTAGCTGGGTGTGGTAAAAAAAAGAAAGAAAAAGAAAACTGTGGTTACTACGCAAACTGTTGTAAGCAGTTTCTAGTATTGTTAAACGCCATTAGGCAGGCTTTGCTGCGAGGTTGTAGATAGCCTTCAGTGATACGACCAGGGCTGCTGGAGCAACGAAGGCTGCGATGTACAAGACCATCGATGCGAGGTATCCCCCTATCCATGGTATTGTTACTAGGTTTGCAGCCCCAATCGCTATAAGAGCGATTGATGCTATAAGGAAGTCTGTAACCTCCTTTGCGCCGATGTTAAGGAATCCTACAATCAGTCCCAGGATTACCAGGACGATTGCAACGTATTGCATGTAACCGGCCAGTGCTCCGGCGGCTAGGCCCGATATTATTGCTATTACAACACCCAAGATAAAAGCCCAACTTCCTATACTTGAGTTGTCCATTTTGTAGCCACCTAATATATAATATTGACCGAACCGACTTATAAAGGCAGTTCGGCGCGTGACGTTTTGTCAGGCGTAAATCAGTCTTTTGACGATTTAAAAACCAGGCCACTAACACCTGTTGCAGTATTTTCCCATGAACGCCCTGTAGGCAATATAGGCGAAGATTGAGTAGAACGCTATGATGAAGACTGTCTGCCACAGGGTGCTCAGGGTCTCTATGCCGGCGCCGAGGAATATGAACAATATGCCTAGGAGCAGGACCTCTAGAGACTCTCTCACGACCTTCTTGAAGACCTTCCTGTCATGGCCTCTCAGGATGGCCGCTGATATCAGGCCTCCAGCGAGGCCGGCGCAGACGTATCCTGCTATCTCCGGTATCCCGTGCGGGAGGAATCCCATTGCTGTAGCAGGTATCTCAGCCCAGTGCCTCGAGAGCTGGCCGACGAAGACGCCCAGGATTGATGCGTTCCATACCAATATGAAGACAGCGCCTGCGCCGAAGAAAAGTGAGAACATGAAGGAGAAGACAGTGACCTGGAGGTTGTTGACAAGGACCCGGTTGAAGATTCCAATGTTCCCTTCTGTCAGCTGGCCGGAGACTGTTCCCTGTATCTGTCCTATCTTGCTAGACTGGACCTGGAAGAAGTCACCCGGCATTATGTAAGTCCATAGCGCGAACGCGAAGACCATCCCGAAGAAGAAGAAAAGGAGAATCATTATGTCCTTGCCGTGCCTGTCCCAGAAAGCGGCTTCGATCCTCTTGGCTGCGAACTTCTCTGAGAGGATCTCCTCCTTTTTTATCAGGAGCGTCACGAAATAGACTGACGGGATGATGGCGAACAGGACGGCGAAGAGGCCTGAGAGGTTGAATGAAATCCCCCCGAAGCTGACCTGGTAGTTTATCTGCGCCGCTATGAGGACGGCTATGCTGCATACGATGAATGCCCATATGAACATCAGCCAGGGCTTCTCATTGGCCTCCTCAAACCTTATTATGGATTCGAACATGCTGATTAATTATGGTCGCAGGGGGAATATATTGTTTCTTTGCCGGGAGTAGAATCGGGTTTTTATAGCTTTCTATCATTCTCTGATTATGGTTGGTCATGAAAGCGTAAGGGTATTGAAGGTTTATCTGAAGTTTGGTGAACACCTTACCCAGGAGCAGATTGGTAAAATGTTCGGTAATGTCAGATATATGGAATCGGGAATAGACAAGGAAGGGAAATACATTTTTTTGCTGACCACCGGCAAGGTGGAGATTGATTCATCCAGGCTCCAAGCCATAGACCACATTGTTGGTGAACCACCCTGGCCAGAATCTCAAAGGGGTGAGAAAGTCTTTTATTGCTGAAAAACAAAACGCCTGCCAATCTATATAAAACATTGCGACCATACTATATTAACATATGGTACGGTTAGAGCGGATTGTGATACAGGGCTTCAAGTCGTTCAAGAGGAAGACCTCCATACCCTTTCCGCCCGGGTTCTCTGTGATAACAGGACCGAATGGTTCTGGAAAGTCCAACATTGGAGATTCGATATCCTTCGTCCTGGGGAGGTCATCATCCAAGGCCCTGAGGGCGAGGAAAGCACACGAGCTTGTTTTCCAGGGAAGCGCAAGGAAGAGCGCATCCGATGACGCCAAGGTCGCGCTTTATTTCGACAACTCCCAGAAAATCCTTCCTCTCGAGGAGAAGAGCGTCTGCATCTCCAGGAGGTTGAACAAGAAAGGTGTTTCTACTTACCGGCTCAACGGGAAGGTGACCACCAGGCAGCAGATAGTCGACATGTTCGCCCTGGCTGACCTTTCAGCGGACGGCCACAATATCATACAACAGGGCGACGTGAACAACATAGTGGAGATGGACGCTGTCCAGAGGAGGAAGATAATAGACGAGATATCGGGGATAGGGGAGTATGACGAGAAGAGGAACAAGGCCCAGAAGGAGCTGGAGAAGATAGACGGGAGGGTCAGGGAAGCAGAGATTCTGATTAACGAGAAGAGCGCCATAATGGAGAAGATAAAGGCAGAGAGGGACGCTGCCATACTATACAAGGATTACGAGTCAGAGCTGGCGAACGTGAGGGCCGCTGTCATATGGAAGGAATACTCCTCCTCGATGAAGAGCGTCGAGGAGAACGAGAAGGAAATCGCGGAGAAGGAGAAGGAGAGCGAGGACCTCGAGAAGAAGATAGCCAGGCATGACGGAATGTTAGTTGAAGAGGAGAAGAAGCTGGAAGACCTGACGAAGAGCGTGCTCAGGGCATCGACCCAGATAGAGACTACCAGGAAGATAGAGGAGCTGAGGGGCCACATAGAGAGGAAGAGGGACAGAATAGAATCCAACGAGAGGGAGATTGACAGGATAGAGGCGATGATATCCAGGGTGTCGAGTTTCGAGACAAGGTCTAACCCGGCGCTGTCCGCTGTCAAGGGGATGGGCGGCGTGAGGGGGTCTCTCTCTGAGCTGATAATGGTCCCTGGCCAGTACAGGATAGCGGCAGAGGTCTCGGCAGGAGGGCACATGAGCGACATAGTGGTTGACAGCACTGCCAATGCGGTTAGGTGCGTCAAGCACCTCAAGGCCAACAGGATAGGGAGGGCCAGGTTCCTCCCGATGGACAAGGTGAGTGGAAGAGGGACAGGAAGCCTTCCGGTGGGAGCGGTCGGGTGGATGTCAGAACTCATCCAGCACGACCCCGAATATTCGGGCATAGTCGATTACGTCTTCTCGGGCACGGCCTGCGTCAAGGACATAGACAAGGCAAAGGCCATAGCCTCCAAGCAGAGGGTGAGGATGGTCACCCTGGACGGGGACCTGATGGAGGCCTCGGGAGCCATAACCGGCGGGTTCTACAGGAAGAGCCATGCACCTGACACCAAGAAGTATGATGATGAGAAGAAGAATCTCGAGAAGGAGAACGAGAAGCTCAGGATAATCCTCCGCGACCTGAATGAAGAGTTAGAAATACTCGCTGAGAAGGAGAAGAAGACAGCAAAGACAACGACCCTCGAGAGGGAGAGGGTCAGGGTCGACGAGGCCCTCAGGAAGATAAGGGAGGACAGGAAAGAGCTTTATGAGAGGAAGCTCATACTCCAGCAGGAGATCGGGAAGCTCAGCATCAACAGGGCAAAGGCAGAGGCGAGGTTCGATAACCTGAAGCTTCAGTGGAAGGACAGGAGTGGCAATGGTGACGAGACCACAAAAGAGGGTTATCCCAAGGAACTGGAGGAGTATGTGAAGACTGGCCTCCAGAGGCTTAAGGAAACGGAAAGGGAGACGATCCAGAAGATACAGGAGCTCGGTCCCGTCAACCTGAAGGCGGTCGAGGACTTCGAATCTCTGCGGACGGAGTTCGAGGACTTCAGGGAGAAGGTGGACAGGATAGTCAGCGAGAAGAACTCGATAATGGAGACCATCTCCCACATAGAGGCGAGGAGGATAGAGACCTTCTCGAAATCCATGGACAAGGTGGCAAAGAACTTCAAGCAGGTCTATAAGGAGCTGACCGGCGGGGACGCGGACCTCGCGTTGGAGAACCCGGAGGACCTGGAGTCCGGACTTATGATAAAGGCCCAGCCGCCAGGAAAGAAGTTGCTGAGCCTTGACAGCATGTCAGGAGGGGAGAAGACGCTCACGGCGTTCACGTTCCTTTTTGCCATACAGAGGCACAAGCCCAGCCCGTTCTACATCCTTGATGAGGCCGACGCAGCCCTGGACAAGGCGAACACCAAGAAGATAGTGGAGCTAATCAGGAAACATGCCGGGCTTGCGCAGTTCATAATAATATCCCACAATGATGCCCTGGTGAGGGAGGCCGACCAGGTGTACGGAATATCCATGGAGGACGGGGAATCCAAGGTCATGGGCCTCGAGCTCGGGGACAAGAAGAACAACTGAAACCTTTAAATAAGGGCAATGACATCTAGTTATCAGCAGATTAAAGGTGACTACAGATGGAGGACATAAAGCCGCCACCCAGGGGTGATTGCAATGAGGTGGTCGGGGATTATACGGCAGGGAAGGATGAATTCTGTAGGCCAGGCTATTTCTAGGAAGGTCAAGCCGGACAGGTACGGCTGGGATGACGTTGCGCAGCAAATCGTGGGTGCGTTCATACTTTCTGCGCCCATATCCGTCACGCAGGAGGTGTGGCAGCTGGCAGAGCACCTGACACCGCTCAGGCTCTCGATTATCGTCCTGATGACGGTCATAGTCACGACGCTGATTCTCTACTACACCAGTTTCCAGAAGGTTGCGATGGAGGAGGTCGGGGAGACCCCGATACCCAAGCGTCTGCTCTCCCTCTTCGTGATATCATACGGCGTGACAGCGAGCGTCCTGTGGATTCTCGGCGTCATAGGGATTGAGATAGTGGACCCCTACTGGAGCATCAAGCTGGTGATATTCGTCGGGTTCTTCTCGTCCATAGGGGCGGCTGCCGCGGACATCCTCAGGTAGGATGCTGGGTAGAGGCGGGCTTTAAATTATTTCACGACCATAAATCTAGAGGTTGGAGGATGTTTGAACCTATTTATAAGAAGAGCAGGCTCGTTATTGGAAATCCGGAGAGCCCCGTGGGGATAGTGTCCCTGTGGACGAAGAACAGGAAGCTGGCTGAGAGGCTTGACCCGAACAGGTATGCTGTTATCGGCCAGATGTTCAGCGCGGAACGAGGTCTGGACATAATGGTGAGGAACCTCCTCGCTAACCCCTCCATAAGGGCGCTGGTGATAACGGGCTCTGACATGTCAAAGTCAGGCACCGTCCTGCGTGACTTCTTCAGGAACGGCTTCGAGAGGGGAAAGAAGGAGGTTACAGGAAAGGAGTGCTGGCGCGTGAAGAGCGAGTACCCCGGCTACATAGAGATGGACATCCCGGAAGAGGCCCTGAATGAGCTGAGGGAGACCGTCTCCGTGAATCTCATAGAGAACCTGACCAACGAGGAGCTGGAGAGGATACCGGTCCCTGAGAAGAAGCGGCAGAGGAGGGTTATAATGCGGAAGGAGGAAGAGGTAAAGGATTATGACGGCGAGGAAGAGGCATACGTGATAAGGCACGGCAAGGTTGCCGGGGCATGGCTCCAGGTTCTTGACACGATAATAAAGTTCGGGAAGCATTCAAGCACGCATTATGACGACAACCAGAAGGAAATCCTGAACATGATTAGCGTAATAGACGACGAGGACCCGAATGATTTCCACGTCCCTGACTTCCTGCCCTGCTCAAGGGAGGACGTTGAGGCATACGTTCCCAGGGTGACCACGGATTTCAGGGAGGAAGGAACATCCTACACCTATGGCTCCAGGATGAGGAGCTGGTTCGACCACGACCAGGTGAAGGCGGCAGTGGCAAAGCTCGTCAGGGAGCTTAACTCCAGGGCCGTGGTGATAAGCCTCTGGGACAGCAGGAAGGACCTCACGATAGGCGGGAGCCCCTGCATAAACCACCTCTGGCTTAGGGTGAGGGACGACAGGCTCTTCCTTACCGTGACCATAAGGAGCAACGACATGTTCGAGGCCTATCCCGAGAATGCTTATGGCCTGAGGGCGCTCCAGGAGCTGATAAGGAAGGAACTCAATGAGGGGCTGAGGAAGAAGGGTAAGCATAACGAGATAGGGCTGGGTTCCCTGACAATAAACTCCCAGTCAGCGCATGTGTATGATGACTGTTTCGAGAGCGTCCGGAAGATAGTGAAGGAGAACCTCCACAAATACCTGCCCGTACCGAGCGAGACGTATGACAGGAGGGGGAACTTCGTGATAGAGATATCCGGTGACGTTATAACGGCGAGGCACCAGTCCAGCTCAGGCGAGACCCTCGGGGTCTATACAGGGAAGACTGCAAAGGAGCTGAGAGACACTCTCTCGAGGGAGAACCTCATAGGGAACGTGCAGCACGGAATCTATATGGGGCTGGAGCTGCAGAAGGCCGAGTTCGCAATGCAGAACAATCTTAATTACGTCCAGGACGAGCCGCTGGTGGTTCCCAAACCCCAACCCGCCCCCACGGCGCTGGTCCAGACAGAGAGCCATGTCCACCGCCTTTCAAGGATGGGTCCAATAACCACTGACGGAAGGGACGGCGACCTCCTTCCAACGCACGGGCGTCTCATCTTGAAGAAGCGCCTGCCCGAGACAGGGGAGGTGGTCCTCACATATATCGTGAATGACAAGGAGTTCCCCACCACCAGGATGAGGGCAGAGGACGAGGAGGAGTTCAGGGACTTCCTCAAGAAGAAGGGGTTGGGCAGGGTTTTTTAATCAGCTTACACTCCTTTTTTCCGTACACGCTTTTGGAGCAAACTAGAATTGGTTATTTTTACCTGCCAAAGAGTTATTTGGCGAAGAAAGGAACAGTAAAAGGGTGTTGAGATAAAAATAAGTTAAATACATCCCCTATATTATAAGGGGTTGGTGTTCGCATGCCCGGAATAGGGATACTCGAGCTAAAGAACGACGAGTTCATAAACAACGTGATTTCCAGGCTTTCTGGAATGAAGACGGAATTCATATCGCTCGGTGAACTAACCATACCCTCCGGCCTGAAGTATGACGTCATCGTTGACAGGATAAGCAGCGGCAACCCCTTCCTCACGGAGATAGTGAAGAAGCTCTCCCTTGGGGGCTCCTATGTGATAAACAACCCGTTCTCTGCCACTAACAAGATAATCGATACCTTCCTGTGCAGCGCGCTCAATATCCCACACCCGAAGACAATGGTTCTTCCCTTCATTGATGAGCAATGGGATATGGGAGACACCGTGAGGGAGCCTGACCTGGAAAGGGTAGGGAAGGAGATAGGGTTCCCCTGCGTGCTGAAGCCCTATGACGGCTACGCATGGGATAACGTGTTTTTCGTGAATACGATGAACGAACTGAAAAACCTGTACGATTCGCTCAAGACCAGGCACGTTCTCTTGGTACAGGAGAAGATAGAGCACAACGATTACTACAGGGCCTTCTGCATCAACAAGAAGGAGGTCCTGCTGGTCAAGCACAAACCCAGGCCCCGATGCCAGAGCGAGTACCTGCTTTCTGACCTCAAAGAAATCGAGAGCCATATAGATAAGATATCAAAATGGAGCAACAGGCTAAACTCAAGCCTTGACGTTGACTTCAATGCCATGGAGTGGGCGATTGACCTAGACGGGAAGCCGTTCATCATAGACTCCTTTAATGAGATTCCCGAAATCCAGAGGAATGTCATACCTCATGATTACTATGAATGGATACTGGACAAATTCTCCGCAATGGTCAGGGAAAAGGCAGAGAAGGGGGAAAGGAACAGGACAATATTCTCCCTGTAGAATGCCCGTGAACTAATCCCTTCATTAGTCATAAGATAACACTAATATATTGCGGTAAAACATTTCTTATGCATGGAATTCCTGAGGAGGTCGGGCCTCTGCAAGAACTCTTACTTTCTATCGAATCTCGAATGCTTTTTCCATCGCTTTGCCGATTCGGGCTTCAAGAACAAATGGACAGGCCTGTGGCACAGGGAGCACAAGTTCATGGAATTATTTGCCTTCAAGGAAGGGGGTAAATGGCTCTCAGAGAACCTCTGCAGGGAGTTCCTTTACAACGGCCTGAGGGCTTCCCACACATTCAGGGTCAACGGGAAAACAATCAGGCAGGAACTTTACTTCTCTGATTCCAACCACATGGTTGTGGAGCTTTCCTGCGAAAAGCCGATGGAGCTTGAGCTTATGCTCGGTGTCAACATAAGGAGGCGTTCTGAGAACAGGACATCCAGACAGTATTCTGCAGGGAAGAAAGGAAGAATCCTGAGGGTTGCCAATGAGTTGGGGTCCCTCTTCGTGTCATCGAACCCCGGGCTTTGTTTTGAGAAGAATCCGGAATATATGGACCATTATCCGTCAGGAGATGCGCAGAACTATTTCATTCCCGGGAGGATAACGCTTTCAGGTAAAAGGGTAAGGATATCCTTCTCCCCAGCCCTCGGTCAGGCAAGACCCTCTCCGTTGAGGGAACCTGAAAGGTCGCTCCAGAGGAGGGAGCGCCGGATATTAGGGTTGCAGAAACTTTTGAGAACCGACAACAAGCAGCTTGAGAAGGGTTTCCTGTGGAGCGCGATTGCGACAGAGCACTGCAGGAAGAAGGGGCCCGGCGTGATTGGATGGTACGCAGGCCTCCCGTGGTTCCAGCACTTCTGGGCTCGCGACCTCTTCTGGGTAACGCCGTCACTGACTGCCCTTGGATATTTCGAGGACGTCAGGAAGAGCATAGAGTATTTTGCAGCGTCCTCCAGGTCAGGGAGGATACCGAACCTCGTGTCAGAGACCGAGGGCATCCATATGAATGCGCTTGACCCGACGCCCCTGTGGATGATGTCCCTCAGAGATTATGTGTTCAGTTCGGGGGACATGACATTCCTGAGGAGCATGCGGCGCAGCATTGAGTCAAGCATGAGATATCTCCTCTCCTGCGACACTGACGGCGACGGGTATCTGGAGCACGATTCCCAGTTCCCGGAGACATGGATGGACACTCTCAAGAGGGATACCAAGTCAATAGAGATGCAGGCCCTCTGCTGCAGTGCCTTCGCCTCTTCGCTGGAGCTCCTGTCACATCTCCGGTCGCCGGACAAGAAACTGATCAGGGAGATTGAATCAAAGACGGAACTCCTGACGAAGAACATGGAGAGGGACTTCTTTGCCAACGGATTCCTTGCTGACAGAATATTCTGGAAGCAGCCTGTTCCCATCAGAACAGCCAACGCCCTTGTGCCCGTCATCCTCGGCTTCAGAAAGCATTCAAAGGAGATTATGCGTGCCGTGGAATCCAGAGATTTCACGACGCCTGTTGGGGTAAGGACAAGGGCACAGGGGGAGCAGGGATATGACCCGGGAGGCTACCATAATGGCTCTGTCTGGTCGCTTACCACTGCATGGGCCTCGGCTGCGGAGTTCCTTGCCAGAAGTCCGGAAAAGGGGTGGAGATACCTCAGCATGATGCTCAAGGACATAGAAAGGGATTCCCTGGGATGCATAGGCGAGTGCTGGAATTCCTCAAGCCTTGACCTTTCGGGATGCTCGCTTCAGCTGTGGGGTTCAGGCTTCATACCCAGGCTCGTTGATGAGTTCATGCTGGGTATCAGGATTAGCTCCCTGGACAGGACCATAACGGTTTCCCCGAACATCCCGAAGTGCATAAAAAAAATCCAGAGGATCAGGAGGACGGGCCTGGGGCAAACATGCCTCAAATTCATGGGGTCAGGAAAGGACGTTGAGATATCCTGCTCAAACAGGAGGTTCAGGATTCTGCGGGAAACGTGATTTATTAGCCGGTCGAATAAATATTAATCATGTCCGCAGTCCAGAAGAAGGATATCACGGTTATTGAGGTAAGCTACGAAGTCTGCAACAAGGTGGGTGGTATACACACCGTCATAACATCCAAGATTGCAAGGATGATGGATAACATCCAGAACTATATCGCAATCGGCCCTTATTATGAGAAGCCGGCTTCCATCGTTTTCGAAAAGGAGAAGCCCCCAGTGCTCTTCCAGAAGGCCTTCAACAGCCTGAACAAGAAGCACGGCATAAACTGCTTCTATGGCAGGTGGTCGATACAGGAGCAAAGGATGCTCAAGAAAAAGCCCGTTGCCATCCTGATAGACCCGGGAGATTTCAGGTCGCAGACAGATGAAATCAAGAGAGAGATGTGGGAATTCGCCCGCGTGGATTCAACAACCAATGACTGGTGGTACAATGAGCCGCTGCCATGGTCATACGCCTGCGGGCTGCTCATCGAGGAGCTCATCAGAGAAGGGGCAATCAGGGGTAAGGTCGCGGCCCACTTTCATGAATTCCTTACAGGAGCAGGGCTGCTCTACCTGAAGAAGAACAGGGTCCCTGTCAGGACAGTCTTCACCACCCACGCCACCATGCTAGGGCGCAGCATCGCCGGGACAGGGAGGGAGGACATCCACTCCATGATAAGCGATGGGCTCTCCAGGAAAGAGACCATGCCCGATGACAAGGCAAGGGAATACCACGTCCTGTCAAAGCATTCAATGGAGAGGGCATCTGCTGTGAACGCCGACATCTTCACCACGGTGTCGGACGTTACAGGGAGGGAATGCGAATTCATCCTCGGAAGGAAGCCGGAGATAATCCTTTACAATGGGCTTGACATGGCAAAATTCCCTGACATGGAGGACCTCTCACACCTCCATATAAGCTTCAGGGACCACATGAGGAAGTTCCTCACGGCATACTTCTCGCCTTACTATCCAATAAACACCGAAAACACGCTGTTCTATTTCATCTCAGGGAGGTTCGAGTTCCACAACAAGGGGCTGGATGTCTTCATTGATGCCCTGGGCAAACTGAACAGGAGGCTCAAGAACATGAATTCAAAGAAGACAGTGATTGTGTTCGTATGGGTTCCGTGCAATGTCAAGGGAAGGGACCCTGACGTAATGGACAACCTGGCTCTTTTCGAGGACCTTGACGAGTCAATATCAAAGGAATCCAGAAGGATATCAAAGCGTATAATGGACTCATTTGCCCAGAGGAAGAGCATCAAGAACATGAAGATAGTTGATGAGGCATTCCTTCATGAGCTCAAGAAGGCCGCACTCAAGATAAGGAGGAAGGGATACCCGCCCATGACCCCTTTCTCCGTGGACCCCAACGATATCACAAAATCGCTGGAAAGCAGCGACCTCCTTAACAGGAAGGAGGACATGGTAAAGATAGTCTACTATCCCACATATCTGTCATCGACCGATGGGATAATGGGCCTCAACTACTATGACGCCATGATAGGTTCTCACGTCGGGGTGTTCCCTTCATACTACGAGTCATGGGGCTACACCCCGCTCGAGGCAGCTGCCCTCGGTTGCCAGAGCATAACGACGGACCTTGCAGGATACGGGAAATTCATCAGCCCCAGCCTGGGAAAGTCCGAGTTCGGAGTGATGGTCATCCCCAGGGAGAATAAGTCATACCAGGAAAGCGTGGATTATCTTGAGAATCTCCTTTACAGGATATACAGCATGAGCAAGAGCGAGCGGGGGCAGTCCAAGATAAGGGCAAAGCAGCTCTCAATGCTGGCCGACTGGAGCAACCTCATAAAGAACTATCTCAAGGCCTATGAGATGGCCCTGTCAAGATGATTATCGCTTTTTCCTGGCACCCTTCTGCTTCATCCTGTTATTCAGGTCAGTCAGGACGTTCATGAAGTTCAGGAAGGCATCATAGGGGGTGTCGTAGCAGTTGAAGTACTTGTGCACGTCACCGTCCGCAAACCACTTGGTGCACATGTAATAGAAATGGTCGCTCGTCTGGAGCCTCCTCCACGTATCAAGCAGCTTGCTGTTTCTTACAACTGATTCCATTCCCTTCATCTGGTCAAATGCCTGCCGCTGCATGGGGTTCTCCAGCCATGCAGAGAGGTCCCTGTGGACGTCGGCCCATGAAGTCAGGTAAGGCACGTCATACACGCCGACGGGCTTCTTGGCCCTGATTATCTCGCTCGGCGTCATGAACTCCAGGTGCTCGTGCCTTGACACCTCCTGGGGAAGGTGCCTCATGAATTCGAATATTCCGGTTTCCTGCCATTGGTGCTCCCCGAACGTCTCATAATCCATGAAGATGTTTATGATGTCCCCGTCCGAATCCCCGAGCCAGTTCGCGTACTTGTCCGCGGTGAGCGGCCATCCGTCCCACTCCCTGCAGGAGAACCTGAACCCTATGTCATCGCTCAGCTTGAAGTTCCTCAGGAATATCCTCATGTCCGAGCCGGGAGGGGTATAGAGATGGTTCGGCGACCTCCAGCCCAGGATGTGGGAGAGCCCCTCTGCGACGATGCCCCTGAATCCCATCCTGCCCGCAAGGGCTGCAACGTCATTTGAATACATCGCCTCGGTGTTCCTCATGACCCTGGGCCTGACCCCGAAGAGGCTCCTGACCTTTTCGGTGTGGAGCTTGACCTGCTCCCTGAACTCCTTCTCGGATATCAGGTATGCAAGGCTGTGGTAGTAGGTCTCGCCAAAGAGCTCCACAGAGCCCGTGTCGACGAGCTTCCTGAAGGAATCAAGGGTCTCCGGGAAATTCTTCTCCATGGCCTCGAGGAGGATTCCGGTTATGCTGAAGGAAACCTTGAACCTCCCCTCTGTCTTTCTTATTAGATCGAGCATGATTTTGTTTGTCGGTATATAGCATTTCTTTGATATCCTTTCCAGATAGAAGTTGTTCCTGCCGTCATCAAAGTAATCCGGGGATTTTCCGATGTCAAACGCGCCGAATTTCCTTAGCCTGACGGGCTGATGCACCTGGAAGTAGAAGCAGACGGATTTCATCCAACAAAGACCTCCCTATGATTCATGGCTTCCCTATAGACCCCTATCGTCTTTTCCGCGGCATCGCTCCAGCTCATGCCGGACACCTCCTGGAGCCCGTTTTTCTGCATCTCCTTTCTCAGGCAGTCATAACCTAGCACTCCAAGAATCTTGCTGGCAATATCGTCCGCGTCCCAGAAGTCAGCAGAAAGCATGTGCTTGGCTACCTCCAGGACCCCCGATTGCTTTGAGATGATGACCGGCGTTCCCGATGCCATCGCCTCCAGCGCGGTTATGCCGAAGGGCTCTGAGACAGAGGGCATTACATAAAGGTCAGCCATCCTGTAAAAACCCTCTATGCTTTCCTGGAATCCGGTGAATGTGACATTGCTGCTTATGCCCATGTTTATGCTCATGTATATCAGCTGGGGCAGCATGTCCCCTATGCCCACGACGATGAACCTCACGTTGCTGTCCTTCTCGAGCACCCTCTTTGCCGCATTCAGGAAGTGGTCCGGGCCCTTCTGGAGAGCGAGCCTCCCCAGGAACAGGACGACCCTCTGGTCAAGCCCGAAAGTCATGGGGGCACCTGCATATTTCCCTGGCTCTATTGAATTATGGACAACATCAATCTTTTCCGGCGGCACGCCGTATCTTTCAACAATCAGGTTCTTGATGCGGTTGCTTACCGCAATTATCCTGTCAGCGTGGTAAAGGCCCTGCCACTCTATGTCCGATATCCATGGATTCGGGGAGAGCGACCCTGTCCTGTCAAACTCTGTCGAATGGACCGTCACGATAAGGGGCCTCTTCTTCTCCTCCTTTATCTTTATCCCCGCAGGGAAGGTCATCCAGTCATGGCAGTGAACGACATCGCAGTCAAGGTCCCTGGATACCTGGACGGCCAGGTCAGTATACTTCTGGACATCCTGGAAGAACCCCTGCCCGTATACCTTTTCGTTTCCTGTCTTGTCGCCGCTGTGGACAGATACCGGAAGGCTTGGCAGGTACGGCTTCAGAGAGACCCCGAGCTTTATCAGCCTCCCCTTCCCTGCCCTTATCACCTTCACCCTGTCTGAACTGACATCATCGTCGCATCCGGGCATGATGAAAGAAATGTCCACGTTCTTGTCGCTCAGCGCCTTCGTGATGTTATAGCAATGAGTACCAAGGCCTCCAGAAGAGAACGGAGGGAACTCCCACCCCAGCATCAGGATTTTCATTTCCCATCTAATCCAACACCGTTTATAATAATATTAGTAACTGTTCCAAGATAAAGCTTTCCGCCAGGGCAGGAATTCATGGCAGAATTGATATTTAAGCCGGGAAATACAATAATAATAAACATGATAATCACTGTTGCCAACCAGAAGGGCGGCGTTGGAAAGACAGACCTCTGCGTAAACCTTGCTTCTTACATCTCACTCAAGGGCAGCAAAGTCCTTGTCATTGACCTTGACCCCCAGGCCAACGCAACCGAATACCTCGGGGGCAGGGAATTCGAGAAGACCACGAGCGACCTCCTCGTTGATGACAGGGTAAAGCTCAGTGATGCTGTCATCCCCTCATCAGTAAAAGGGCTAGACGTGGTTCCCGGAAGCCAGAGGCTCAGCGCTGCACAGGTGGAAATCATGAACGACCCGGGGATGCAGTTCAGGCTGAAGAGGAAGCTGAAGAACAGCGGCTATGACTATGTCCTCATTGACACGCCGCCCTCGCTGGGGATGCTCACGGTGAATGCACTCACTGCTTCTGATTCTGTCCTCATTCCCGTGCAGGTGCACTACCTGGCCACGAAGGGCGTGGAGCAGCTGATGAACACCGTGGGAATGGTGAAGAAGGAGATAAACCCGAGGCTTTCTGTCAGGGGCTATGTGCTCACCATGCACGACAAGAGGAACAACCTGACAAGGAGGGTTGAGAAGGAGGTCAGGGAAGCTTATGGGAGGGAGGTGTTCGATTCTGTCATTCCAGTGAACGTTGACCTCGCAGAAGCCCCCAGAAACAACACGCCAATCATGATTTACAGGAAGGAGAGCCGCGGGGCCTATGCATACCAGCGGCTCACAGAGGAATTCCTGGGAGGATAAATGGATGCAAACGAGTATTTCGGGTCAAATGCCGGAAGGGTTTGGAATGCGCTTAGCAAGGGTTCAAAGACGCTCACCCAGCTCCAGAAGTCAACCGGGCTCAGCCTCAGGGAGGTCAGCATCGGCCTCGGGTGGCTGGCCAGGGAAGGGAAGATAGCTCCCACGAGCCCCAATTCCGTGCAGACGAGATTCCAGCTCAGAGAATAGCCTAAAAAAGCTTACTTCTCATTACTAAATGAATCTCCATGTCAGGTGAAAGGATTGACATTGAATCGTTCCTCAATGAGCTGGTCTCTGCAGTGGACAGGCGGCTTAAGCAGCAGGACAGGGCAATAAGGCGCCTGGAAAAGGAGGTTTCAAAACTCAAGTCTTCGGCTGACAGGGGCGTTAACGTAGACGAGTCAGTGCTCAAGGTCCTGAGGGGAAAATGATCTGGGATAAGCTTTTCTGGTCATGGTTCGTGATAATCTCATTGATGGCGATATACCTCCTCCTTGAAGAGGCAACCACGTTCAACATGATTTTCGGCTCGATGTTGATAGGCATGGGCCTGACAAAGATTGCCGGTGAGCGCGCAAAGGAAAAGGGATTGAAGGCAGACAAGAAGATTCTTGAGAAGCTGAAGCGCTAAGCCGGTTTTATTAACATGATAAAACAATTATATACCAGATGGAAAAACCAATGCTTCTCATAAACACGAAGGCCTACAGGGAGGGGATTGGCCAGAGAGTTGTCAGTCTTGCCAGGGCATGCAGGAAGCTCTCTTCCAGGTCCAGGGCAGAGATAGTCCTGGCGGTCCAGCCCTATGACATCCCGCTGGTATCAAAAATTGTGACTACTTTTGCGCAGCACATTGATGCTGTTGAGCCAGGAGCCCGCACAGGGCACATCCTCCCCGAAGGTGTCAAATCCGCAGGGGTAAGGGGGACCCTTATAAGCCATTCGGAATGCAGGCTTGGCATCAAGGGGATTAGCCAGAGGGTCGAGAGGGCAAGGGAACTGGGGTTGGTCTCTGTCGTCTGCGCGCCCACCCCTCTGATGGTAAGGAAGATAGCGAACCTGAGGCCTGATTACATAGCGATAGAGCCGCCAGAGCTCATAGGGAAGGGGATATCGGTCTCCCAGGCAAAGCCCTCGGTGATAACGAAATCCGTAAAGCTCGCTGGAGGGGTCAAGGTACTCACAGGGGCGGGAATATCAACCGGCGATGACGTATCAAAGGCCATGGAGCTCGGAACGCACGGGGTCCTCGTGGCCTCAGGAATAGTCAAATCAGCAAAGCCTGAAAAGGCAGTGAGTGAAATATTAAGGGGGTTCGGTTAGATGTATTCGGATTACCTATGGTCTCCCGGAAGGATGGCCTGGGTCAAAGACAAGAAGCCATACAAGGGATGCGTCTTCTGCGGGATTGCAAAGGACGACCCCAGGGTTCCAAAGAAGGTGCTATACAGGGACAAGCTCGTGATGGTTATAATGAACGTCTTTCCTTACAACGTTGGCCACCTGCAGGTCGTTCCCATACGCCACGTGGAGTGGCCGGAGCAGCTCACCGAGGAGGAGTTTGCCCATTTCAACAACATGATAAAGAAAACCATGATTCTTATCAAGAAGGCCATGGAGCCGGTAGGGTTGAACGCGGGAATCAACCTAGGGGCGTCGTCCGGGCAGTCCATAAGCCACCTCCACTTCCAGATTGTCCCCAGGTACAAGAAGGAGACAGGATTCATGGAATCAATAATGGGCATAAAGGTAATGCCCGAAACCCTTGACCAGACCTACAAGAAGCTGATGAAGCACGTTAATATCCTGAAGAAATGAGCCGTTCCGGAATCACTTCTTTATCCTGAACCTCTTCTCCAGGCGCTTCAGGATTTCCACGATGCCTCCGTATTCCAGTTCCGTGTATGGCAGCATGGCAGCCCCAGAGAAGCCCTGCTTCCTTATGTCAGTGGCCTTCCTGGAGACCTGGTTCCTCACCCAGTCCCAGTAGGGATGGTCAAAGGCATCGGCGGGTTCGGTAAGCTTCCCCTTCTGGACGCAGAACGCCGCGCAGCTTACAATGGGCGGGCCGTCAAAGAATGATATGGTTGAGTTGAGCTTCACGGGCATCAGCGGACCCACGTGAGACCCTCGCATGAATCCCGCAACGAAGTGGCCTATGTTGTACGGAGAGAGAATCTCCCCTGTTGCAGGGAAATGCTTCTGGGTCCTCACGAGCATGACAGGGTCGTCCTTCCCTGTGTACTTCCCTGCTATATTGTGAAGCCTCGTGGTGCTCACCACAGCGGCCTGTTCTCCCCCTGCCCTTGACCAGACGGATTCCATGATGAACCTTTCATTATCACGTACGAGGGCCGCGAGGTCATACATCTCCTCAGGGACGTTCAGCGATATCACCTTGTCCCCCTTGGTGTAGTTGACGTCCATGACCTTGAAAGTGAATCCCTTGTTGATTTCCGGTGAGAGCAACAGCCCTGCGCAGTGCATGGGGTCGGAAAAGCTGAGGTAAAGGGGAAGGTTGTAAGCCCCGGGGTCTGTCTTGTCCGCAGCGAAGAAAAGGAAAGGCTCGTTCGGCCTCTCTGTTATCTCCATCTCGCAGACAGCGGGACCCATCCCCTTCACGTTGCCTGAGAATGAGCTCTTTAGGAGGTCCTGGCCAGCGCCGTAGAGGCCCTGTTCCTTCGCGACCTTCGTTCCCTCTATGAAGGCGTTCCATGCAAGCTTGTGGATGTCCTTGTTGCCCTTCCCGTTGAAATGGGTCATGAGTATGGCTATGTCGTCACCTGTGGAACTCACGTAGAAATCCTCAAGGAGGCCCTTACCGTTCCTGCCCACGAATCCCTTGACCGTTTCCAGAAGCCTCTGGCTCGGCTTTATGTGCCCCCCTACCGAACCGATATCTGCCTTTATAACAGAAAGCGTTGTCTTGACCCCCGCCATGATTATAATTTGCAGTTGGGATATATATAAGTTGGCCAGCGCCAGACCGAAAGTTATATTACGAACCTCGCTAAAGTATTAACATGCCTGATGTGTGGAAGCCAGTGAGGGGTGGCGGCAGGCCACCTGAATACAGGATGTTCATCAACGGGAGATGGGTTTCGTCCGACGGGGGGACGTTCGAGGTAAGGGACCCGGCTACAGGTTCTGTTGTGGGAAGGGTTCCGGCCGGACTTAAGAAAGACGCCGGCGCCGCGATAGAGGCGGCATGGGAGGCCAGGCCCTTGATAGCAGGCATGGAAACTAATCAGCGGGTAGAGCTTCTCGACAGGATTTCCAACCTCGTTAAGGAGCACAGCAAAGAGCTTGTTAATATCATATCCAAAGAGGCTGGCAAGCCCGTTCATTATGCAGAGGGGGAGGTGAAGGCAACGGCAGAGCGTCTCCATCTCGCTGCAGAGGAGGCCAGGGCGTTCACCTCGGAGTTCATCCCAGGGGATTTGGTGCCGGGGACGTCCAACAGGATGGCAATCGTCACGAGAAAGCCCATCGGGGTGGTCCTCGCCATATCGCCCTTCAACTATCCCCTTTTCATAAGCATATCCAAGGTGGCTCCCGCGCTCGCGGCAGGGAATTCTGTTGTCCTGAAGGCTGCATCGGATGACCCGATATGCATGCTCATGTTCGCCAGGCTTGCAGAGCTTGCGGGCGTCCCCAGGGGGGTCCTCAACGTGATAACCGGCTCCGGCTCTGAGATAGGTGACTTCATGGTATCGCACCCGAAGGTGGGCATGGTTTCCTTCACAGGAAGCTCAGGGGCAGGGAAGCACATAGCAAAGGTCGCGGGCATGAAGACGCTCCACCTCGAGCTCGGTGGGAAGGGTCCCGCGCTGGTCTTTTCAGACGCTGACCTCGAACTGGCTGCTAAAGAATGTCTTGCGGGCGCACTCAAGTTTTCCGGGCAGAGGTGCGACGCGCTCTCCAGGATTATCGTTGAGGGAAAGATAGCGGACAAGTTCGTCAGGATGCTCGTACAGGGAGCGAGGACATGGAAGGTCGGGCCGACCTCAAGTTCAAAGACCTTAATAGGTCCGCTCATAAACAAGGGAGCCCTGGAGAAGGTGGAATCCCTCGTGGAGGACGCCAGGAAGAAGGGCGCGAGAGTGCTGCTCGGAGGAAAGCGCCTGAAAGGGCTTTACTACGCGCCGACCGTCCTGGACAAGGTCACCACGAAGATGGATATCGCGTGGGAGGAGACCTTCGGTCCTGTCGTGACCGTCATGCGCGTGAAGGACGGGAATGAAGCGATAGAGATAGCCAACCAGTCCAGGTACGGCCTGGATGCTAGCGTGTTCACGAACGACATAGACAGGGCCATAAAGACCGCCAAGGCGCTCGAGGACGGGACAGTAACTATAAACGGCCACCCGGCCCACGGGCTCGGCAACTTCCCATTCGGCGGTGACAAGGATTCGGGCATCGGCAGGGAGGGCCTCCGCTACTCGATAGAGGAAATGACCAAGCTCGACACCATCGTTTTTTCCCTCAAGAAATAAGGATTGGTAGCTTATTTAAAACGGGTTTCCATATTTTGATAGTGATGAAATGATAATCCCTGATCATGAAATAAGGAAGCTCCTCAAGGAAGGAAAAGTCTCCATTGAGCCTCTGGACGACCCTGATGACCAGATACAGGCATCCTGTGTTGACCTGAGGCTAGGCGATGAGTTCAAGGTGTTCAAGCATACCCACGAGCCCTTCATTGATTCGAGAAATCCCAGGGATTACACAGAGAAGCATATATGCGGGGACAGGCCATTCGTCCTTCATCCAAGGGAGTTCGTCCTGGGGATAACAAAGGAGCGTATTAAGATTCCTGCGGACATGGCTGCCTATGTGGATGGCAGGTCATCCCTCGGAAGGCTGGGCGTGACAGCGCACATAACCTCGGGGTGGGTCGATCCCGGATTCTCAGGGAAACTGGTCCTGGAAATATCCAACCTCGGGAAGATGCCCGTGACGCTCTATCCCGGGATGAAGATGTGCAAGCTACTCCTGATGAAGCTTACCTCCCCTGCGGAACTACCCTATGACAAGAGAAAGGGGGCCAAATACCAGGGACAGGACGAGGTCCACCAGAGCAGGATACACCAGGACAAGTAGCCGCTTGTTTGCGCTTTCACGACTAACGACCCTTTTTAGAGCTTTCCCTCATTAACTAGAACATGTCCAAGAATCGTGTTCCATATCTGGATGTGCCAACCCTGGAGGAATATAAGAAACAATTCGGTATTGATGTTAATGAAATTCTTGGTTATATTGATGTGCTGCATGATTCGATGTGTGATGGAGAGACCAGCCCAGATTCTGTTGGGAACCAAAAGGGAGAGCTTCTGAAAAGGTTAAAGGAACTTAGAACATATGTAAAAACAATGGAAACCTCTATAGAGAAGGGTTCCAAAGAGGAAGAATAGTGTTCTTGTTGCTCCCCCGCTTGCGACTATGTTGGTTTAGCCAAGCCACCGGCGTCTGTAAGCGGGGTTAGAAGAACCTCAAGCCCTCTGCTATTTCCTCTTCCTTCTTCTGCTGGGCGGGTGCCTGGTATGATGGAGGTGGACCAGAAGGCTGGTAGTAAGATTGCTCCTGGGATTGTATCTGCGGCTGGAGAACGCCGGGCGGCTGCGGAGGACCTAATTCAACCCTCCTGTGGTGGCCGAGGTCGTCCCAGACCAGCCTCGAGAACCTCTCGTTGCACGCCCTGCAGCTAAAGGTTGCCTTGAGCAGGAGCCTTGCTGGCTCCCCGTCCATCACCTGGACGAGCTCCTCCTCAGAAACGAATGACCCCCCGTTGCACTTCGGACAGTTCATGGATAATAATTGGCGCCAAAATGATTTAAACGCCTCACCTCAGGACGTGGGTTTCTCCCTCTGTCTGGCTGCCTCCTGTCTGTATCTCGAGCTTGGCCTTCTGGTAGAACTCATGGATGTTCCTGCACCCTGCTCCTGCCATCGCCCCCTTGACCGCATAGATATCGGTCGGGAGGTGCTTTGAGATGCTCCCCCTGTGGAGGACGAAGCCCTCTATCCCCTCAACAAAGAACGTCCTCGGGTCAGAATGACCGTATTTCTTCAGGGATTTAGCCCTTTCAGAACCCTCTCCCCAGTAGGGTTTTACGTAAGCGCTTACCTCTGAAACCTCGCCTGAGCTGTCATCCGAGGATATCCTGAACCTCCTCTCGGTCAGCGGGGTGGGGCTCTCTGTGAAGCCTGCAAAGTATTTGCCCATCATTATCAGGTCTGCCCCGAGGGCGAAAGCTATTGCCATGTCACCTGTCGTGGATATCCCCCCGTCAGAGCATATGGGGATGTACTTCCCTGTCTTTGAGAAGAACCTGTCCCTTGCCTTGGCAATCTCTGCGACGGCGGTTGCCTGGCCCCTTCCTGAAGACTTGACCCTCCTCGTTATGCAGATTGAGCCGGAGCCCTGTCCTATCTTGACGCAGTCGGCCCCGAGCTTCGCGAGGAAATCGAACGCCTCCCTGTCCACTATGTTTCCTGCTATTATCGGTATCCTGAACCTCTTATAGTTCTCGATTGCCTCTTCTGTGTAGTCAGAGTGCGCGTCAGAAGACTCTATGCAGAGGAAATCGGCACCTGCCCTGACCAGCCTCTCTGCCCTTTCCATGTCCTCCGGGTGGGTGGAGACAGCACCAGCGACCATCAGCCTCTTGTCCTTGTCGATGAAAGCCTCGGGATAGAAGTGCTGCTTCTTGAGGTCGTCATAGAAAACGACAGACTTCAGGTTCATCTTCTCGTCAACTATCGGAAGGGCGCCTATCCCTGCCCCTATCATCATCTCGTTTGCCTCTGCGAGCGTTATGCCGTCCCTGCCTACAATCAGCCTGTCAGCAGGTATCATCCTGTCCTTTATCTCCTTGTGGACATCCTTGTCAGGGTGGTATCTTTTCTCTGTTATAAGGCCGACCAGCCTTCCTTCCTCTATGACGGGGAAGGTATTGTAGCCGTGCAGCTTCCCTATCTCAAGCAGCTTGTTTATCCTGTCGTTGGGGGAGACAGTCATTGCGTTGTAGACGAAACCTGACCTGAACCTCTTGACCTTCCTAACATTCTCGACCTGCTCTTCCACGGGAAGGTTGTAGGGCATGACTCCCAGTCCGCCGTGCTGGGCAAGGGCTATCGCCAGCTCGTATCCTGTGACCGACTGCATCGCAGCGCTCATGAAGGGGAGAGGAATCTCTATCCCGTCGGTTATCCTGCTTCTGAGTGAAACGTTCCTTATGTCAGAAGCCCTGGTCGTCCGGCCGGGGATTATCAGGAACTCAGAAAACGACCTCGAAACCTCGCTCGTGAATCTAGCCATGTAATAATTTGGTAGAAAGAAATTTATTGCTTACGTGTCAAGATCCTAACTCACCGTTCCCGAGACCGTCCCCGTTTCTGTGTGGGTGAAGCCGCTACTGCTTTTGTATGTTATCTCAACGTTTACAGAGTAGGTTCCTGTGTGTGGGCCGAGGTTCAGGCCTGTTTCTGATGGCATGAAAGTGTGCTTGCTCGCTGGCCCCATTTTTATTGGAGTTGCCGGTTCATAGGAATCCGAAGCAGAACCGAGGCTTATCTCAAGCTTTTCTATATCAATCTCTTCAGCCTTTCTGTTCTGGAGGATTATAACGAAGTCGCCATTGCTTGCCATGTCCCAGTCGTCAGGTGATCCTAAGGTTGTAAAACCGGTAGGGATTCTTGCCGTGTAATCTGCCGGGTTAAATATCATGAGAGAATATATGATGGGATTTATGACGAAGAACCATAATGCTGCTCCGCCTCCAACTATGATTATTATTATCAGCGCGATGGGGATTTTCCTGGGTTTCTTCTGCTTAACCTTTTCCTTTTTCTGGAGCACAGAGGTAGGCGGCTGTTTTGACGTGACCTGATTAATCGCTTCATCAATCTCCTGGTCCGTCCAGCCGGAATCCAGAAGGGCTTTCCTGATACTTTCTGGCGAATGACCTTCATCAAGGCTCTTTTTTATATAATCAGCAAGCTCTGGGCTAACCATGCATTATATTTGGTCTGGTTCTGTTAAATATGGTAAACCTATACTTTCTGCACGAATCCCGGCGAGGGCTCGAACAGCAGGCCCTGGGACTTGAGCTTCTCTATGACCTCTTCCACGTCCTTCTCCTCCACGCCCTGTCTCACTGCCTCGTTCCTTATGTCATCGAGGGAGAGCTCCTTCTTCGTCTCTGACATCCTGTTTATAAGGTCGAGTATCACCCTTATCCTGCTCCTCTCGGACGAGGTGGTTGCCCCCTCTGCCCTGTCAATATCAATCTCCCCTGTCTCAGGGTCCATCCCGAGCTGCATCAGGGAGAACTTCATGAGCTTGATTGCCCTCTGGGCATCCTCCTTCCTGACCTCCTTCTGGAGCTGGACCTTGGCCGACGCCTCTGAAAGTCTTATCAGCGCCTCGAACTGCCTCATGGTTATCGGTATGGCATCCGTCTTCCCTTCCGTCTTCTTCCTGGTCTTGAGGTAGAAGTTCCTGAGATACTTCCCTGCCTCCCTCGTAAGGGTCGGGTGGCATTTGTCCTTGGCGTACGCTATGTATTTCCTCACGAAATCCCTGTCGAGCTTCGGCTTGGCGGCAGCGTAATCCTCCTCCCTGGTCATGAGGACGTGGTCGACTATGCTCTTGTCCATTGCGGCATCGGGCGTGTCCCTCAGGGCGAACTTGAGGTCGAACCTGGAGAGTAGGGTATCGGGAATGATTATCTGCTTCGATATGGGCATGTAGGTATCGAACCTGGAGAACTTCGGATTCCCGCCTGCCAGGACCGCGGTCCTCGCGGGGAGCGTGGCCACGATGGACGCCTTTGCTATGGATATGGTCCCCTGCTCGAGGGCCTCGTGCATTGCCACCTGGTCCTCCACGCTCATCTTCTCGAACTCGTCAATCGAGAGTAGGCCCCTGTTGGATAGGACGAGCGCTCCTGCCTCCAGGACCCATCCACCCATGAACTGTTCGTCCTTGGTAACGGTCGCTGTCAAACCAGCGCCTGTTACTCCCTTTCCTGAGACATATCTCCCGCGGGGAACGATGTCAGGGACCATCTTGAGCAACTGACTCTTTCCAGAGGCAGGGTCACCTATTATGAGTATGTGTATGTCCCCTCTCAGCCGGTTGCCGTCCTTGAGTAGTTGGGGAACTCCACCGAAGAGCTGGAGTATTATTGATTCCTTTATCTCCCTCAGGCCGTAGAGGGTCGGAGCGAGGGAGTCAACGAGCGTTTCGTATACCCTATCGCTGGCAGCCAGCTTCTTTATCTCCTCCTCTTCCTCCTTTGTTATGTCGAGGTTATGCCAGCCAATCTCGACTGCCTCCACGTGGTTGGCGTCGACGTAGAAGTCCAGCTTTGCAGAGTAGCTCTTCCCTTTCGGTATCTCCATCAGCGCTCCTGTTATCCTTATCCTGTTACCCGGGTCAGTGATTCTCCTGCCCTCTGAGGAGACCAAATCGTCTGTCAGTAATATGGTCATCTGGGAAGGGCGGTCGCCCTCTGTCAGTTCGAAGGGCTCCTCTATGACTATCCACCTGGTGTCAATCATCTTCTCCTCAACCTTCTTGAAATCCTTCCTGTTGCCACAGCTGCACTGGAACGGTTTTCCGATGAAATTTCCTTTCCTCTCTATCAATATCTTGTCCCCGCAGTCAGGGCATTCGTATGAGACTGACATAATCTCCGGCCTTATCTCCGATGCCTTCCTCACCGTCCCCTCTATGCATATGAACTTCCTGAGGTTCCTCGAGCGGAGGTCCCTTATGTTAATCTGCGAGGGATGGTTGAAGAACCTGATGTTCACCGGACCGGGCAGGTCTATAGATTCCACTGCCTCCCTGAAGCATCCCAGCGCGAAGACGGCGTTGTCGAGGAGCAGGTCCGCGAGCTCAGGGCTGAACCTGGACAGCAGCTTGAAATCAATGTTCAGGGAAAGCTCCTCCAGGGCGGCCTTGTTTATCTCCTTGTTGTATCTCCTGTGGATGAACTCCTTGAACCTGGACACCATCTCTGCCCTCTTCTCGTCTGTCTTATCCTTCTTATCCTTTTCCCCCATTCTCACACCTAGTAAAATCTAACATAGAAAATATGGAGGGATGTCTTTTAAAGTTAGAGTGAACCGCTCGGTTATTTGCCGGCCTTTTTGCTGTATTTCCTGTTGACTTCCTCATAGCACTCGAAGGAGCCGATGTCGTGCCAGGGCTCCTTGAAGACGAACCCGTGGACTGGCATCCTGCTTATGAGCCATGTGGTGAAGAATCCGGGCGCGTCGGGGTTGTTCTTTTCTGCAAGATACTCATCGATGTGCATTATGATGTCCCTGGGGAAGTAATAGATGCAGGTTGCCGTGAGGGTGGATTTCGGCTCTGCAGGCTTCTCCTGGAACTCCGCTATCTTCCCCTCCCCGTCGAGGACGCACACCCCGAACTTGTTCCTGACCTTCTCTATGTCACCTAGGTCGTGCAGCGCAAGCACAGGTGACTTTCTCTCCCTCTGGAACGAGAGGAAATCCTTCATGCTGAACTCGAAGAGGTTGTCTCCCCCAACGATTAGAAGGTCGTCGTCTATGCCCTTCTCTTTCATGAGCCAGCTTATAGCGCCTATCGAGCCGAATTTCTCGTCCTCGCTCATGGTGGGTTCAACTACTATGTCAAAGCTGCCCGGATGATTTCTTTCCCACTCCTGGAAGACGTTGCCGAACCTGCTGTTCGTGGATATTATTATCTTCCCTTCATGCTCCATGCCCTCCAGCTTCTCGAGTATGTGGTTTATCATTGGCTTGCCTGCAACGGGTAGGAGGGACTTCGGCCGGTTTTCCGTGAGCGGCCACATCCTCTTTGCGTAGCCGCCAGCCATTATTATTATCCTCATGATACCAATTTTCCCCTCATGAGATTTAAAGGTTTCTGTATTATAACACTTCAGTGGAATGCTGTCCATGCACCCGGAAACGGATTTGAGCGCAACAGTTAACTTTATACACCCTTTTACAGATAATCATTGAATTCTGTTAATTTATCCCAAAAGCGTGTACGGAAAAAACTATGTAAATTCTTAACATTTGGCTTAAGCCTTGCGACTGAAAACAGATAAACAGCGCGGAAGCGTCCGTAAAGGCTTAACAGTTAACTTTATAAATACTGTTATCACTACAAAAGGTAGCAACTATACAACGGAGGTAATACAATGGTAGAATTTCAGACCGTTAAAGCAGAGGAAATAAAGTTCGGCAAGAACAACTTCCTTGAAGTCGCAAGGAAAAAGGCCGTTGCCGAAGAGGGAGAGAACGAGTTCATCGCAATTTCCCGAGGGTTCTTCCTGCCGGACGGTAGCAAGAGGTTCAAGAAGTCGCTTGCAATACCGGACGAGAAGGAAATCCGAGACTTTGTTTCAAAGAAGCTTGCTGAGCTTTAAGCGAGAAGGCTTCACAACCGGATAACCGTTAGACACACGAGATGATGATGGAACCAGTACAACCGAAGTCTCTGTGGCTTTTATTTTTTACTGGATAGCGGGAGCTTTGGGTGGATTTAAAGGATTTAATCACAACCAGAATCAACCACGAATAAGAAATCAAAATATCTCATGCTTTTGATAATTATAACTTTGTTGGCAGTAGCTTCGATAAAATAATTTAAATACCGATAACATAGCTAAAATTGGTATGAAAATAATTAATAAATATATTTTAAAAAAAGGTAAATATGAATAAGATTCTATGAATAAAATTCAAAATAAATATGAAGAAATGTACAGGAACTTATTTGAAATCATACCCGATTCTGTCTTCATAGCTGATCCTAATTATAAAAAACTGATTGATTGCAATAAAAGAGCTGAAAAACTCACAGGACACTCTCGAAAAGAAATATTCTCAATGAGTGTGGATCAGCTTTTTCCAAAAGACTTAGTGAAGAGAACAATGGAGGATTTCGAAAAGCATGCTGCTGGCGAGCTTCTAGTTGTATTAACAGAAGTTCTGACTAAAAATGAGAAAAGAATTCCTGTCAGCATCAATGCAACAACTATTGAATTTCACGGAAAACC
>CAZIAB010000004.1:0-33802 GCA_964537525.1 uncultured archaeon | reverse complement strand
GACAAGATATGTGACCAGATATCGGATGCCATATTAGATGAGATGTTCAGGCAGGACCCCCATTCGAGGGTCGCGGTGGAGACGCTGACCACGACCGGCCTGATTGTGGTGGCAGGGGAGGTAACGACAAAGGGTTACGTCGATATCCAGAACACCGTGAGGAAGACAATAAGGGACATTGGCTACAACAAGCCCGAGTACGGGTTTGATGCTGACCAGTGCGCTGTCATAGTTTGTCTCCACGAGCAGAGCCCTGACATATCCCAGGGCGTCACAGAGGGTGAGGGGATTGACAAGGAGCAGGGAGCAGGTGACCAGGGACTCATGTTCGGCTATGCAACGAACGAGACAGAGGGTTACATGCCGCTTCCCATAGACCTCGCGCACAAGCTCACGATGAGACTCGCGGAGGTAAGGAAGAACGGAACCCTCCGCTGGGTGAGGCCTGACGGCAAGAGCCAGGTAACCGTGGAGTACGACAACGGGAAGCCCAGGAGGGTACACACCGTGGTTATATCGACACAGCACTCCCCTGACGTCTCCCATGAGGAGATAAAGAGGGGGATAATAGAGGATGTCATAAAACCGGTCTGCGGGAGTCTGACAGACGACCAGACAATCTATCACATAAACCCCACGGGAAAGTTCGTCATCGGAGGGCCGCCCGGGGACTCGGGCCTTACAGGAAGGAAGATAATCGTTGACACGTACGGGGGGCATGGCTCCCATGGGGGAGGCGCTTTCTCGGGAAAGGACCCCTCCAAGGTGGACAGGTCCGCTTCCTACATGGCAAGGCACATAGCAAAGAACGTCGTTGCCGCAGGTCTCGCTGACAGGTGCGAGGTCCAGATTGCATACGCGATAGGGGTCTCGAAACCGGTCTCCCTGCTGGTGAGCACCTTCGGGACAGGAAAGGTTGCTGATGAGAAGATAAAGGAGCTCATTGAGAAGCACTTCGACCTGAGGCCCGCGGAGATAATAAAGTACCTGGATTTGAGGAGGCCCATATACAGGAAGACGGCTGCATACGGGCATTTCGGGAGGGACGACCCTGACTTCACATGGGAGAAGACCAACAAGGCAGAGGAACTGAGGAGGGACGGGGGGTTGGAGGGCCAGCCCTCGCCCGCTGGAACAGCAGAGCAGGAAAAGCCCCCTGCAAAAGCGGAGCATAAGGAGCCAGCCGGAAAACCGAAGCGGAAGGAAGATGGCAGGGAGGAGGTTGCGGAGGGAATCTCAGTGACCAATGAAACCATAAGGGTGGAGAGCAAATACGACGCATCGGACGGCAAGAAATACAAAACATCATAACCCTTATATTAAGCGTCTCCCATAATTCTATATGCTTGAGGGGTTCATCCTCTGGGTGCAGGCCTTCGTTGAGGTCTATGGGATAGGGGGGACGTTCGTAATATCTGTCCTCGAATCCTTCATCTTCCCCGTGCCAACGGCTACTATAATAGCGCCCGTGACGGCAATGGGAACGGACCCTTTCCTCGTGACGGTTGTCGCGACCATAGGCTCTGTGCTCGGAGCAATTGTGGGTTATGTCCTCGGGATGCGCCTCGGCCTTCCCGTGGCCGAGAGGCTGTTCAAGAAGTACATCCCGAAGGTGGAGAAATGGTATGACAGGTGGGGTGTATGGGCGGTCTTAATAGCGGCCATCTCTCCCATACCCTTCAAGGTCTTCACATGGACATCGGGAATCTTCCGTCTGGATTTCAGGAAGTTCCTCATCGCCTCTGTCATAGGAAGGTTCATCCAGTTCGCGATAGCGGCATACGTTGGAAATATATTCGGGCCGGGGATACTGGCATGGCTCTCAGGGTTCTAGCAGATTCCCTATCTCTTCTGGAGTGGCCCTTATCAGAATCAGCTTCCTTCTGCCCTTGTGACCCTTCAGTATCTCAACCTCGTGACCGGTCAGTTTCCTGAGAGCTTTCACTATTTCTGTGTTGGCCCTACCCTCCTGAGGGGGGCTGGTGACCTCGATGACCAGTTCGTCGCCCCTCCTCGAGAGGGAGAATCTCCCTGAGGAGGGTTTGACCCTTACCTCAATCAGGACTCCCTGGGGGTGAGATTTCATTAGCATGCACAATCCAAACCTTTTTATACTTATTGCCTCAATCTATTATAACTTGACAGGTGGAATCATGCGAGCGAGAATCGTGAATTACAGGGGAGGCAAGAGTACACAGGTGCCGAACCAGATTCTGATAGAGATAGCTGGATGCGACTCGAGGGCCGTGGCCTCCAAGTTCATAGGCAGGAGGGTCGTGTGGAAGTCCCCTGCAAAGAAGGAGATTCACGGCAAGATAACCCAGACCCATGGAAACAACGGAATCCTCAGGGTGAGGTTCTCGAAGGGCCTGCCGGGACAGGCGCTTGGCGGGAAGGTCGAGGTCCTGGAGTGAACAAACGTCAATCGCCACCGGCCTCTGGTTGGTGGAATCCAGATTTAAAGAACAAGCCCCTATTTTTAATGGATAGGATGGAGATGGAGACAGAAGTATCCTTGGAGGGGGTAAAGGCGGATTTCTCGGGTATAAAACTCGACAAGATACTCTCCATGGAGGTTCCCTCCTTCGTGTCCCACGAGCCTGACTTTAAAGCCATTGAAAAGGGGGTTGCAAGGTTCAGGGGCCTCAAGAACATCATTGTCCTGGGCAACGGCGGCTCGATAAACAACATAAAGGCGCTCCACGGCTCCCTGGAGAGCAGCAAGAGCGCGTTCTTCCTCAGCACCATGGAGCCCGATGGGATTGCGAAGATAAAATCACTGTGCAATAGGGATGAGACGCTGGTCATGCCGGTTACGAAGTCAGGAACCAACGTCTGCCCGCTGGAGGGCTTGCTCTCTTTCCTTGATTATCCGATGCTTCCCGTGACGTCAGGAGACAGGGGGGTTCTCCTGGAGATTTCAAAAAGGAGGAAGCTCGATTACATAGAGCACCCCGACGTAGGGGGAAGGTTCTCCGGAAGGACTTCGTGCGCTTTCGCGCCGGCATCCTTCATGGGAATGGACATAAAGAAGGTGAACAAGGGAGCTCTGGAGATGTACGAGAGATGCTCTCCGGAGGTAACTCTGAAGAAGAATCCAGCCCTGATGATTAGTTCTGCTCTCTACCTTCTGGAGAAGAAGGGCTATACAGAGGTCTTCTGCCAGGTGTATTCAACGAGGTTGGTTTCCTTCCTTCCGCTCATAACGCAGATAATGCACGAGAGCGTCTGCAAGAACGGGAAAGGCCAGACCTTTTACGGGGGGTTGGGGCCGGAGACCCAGCACCACACCAACCAGAGGTTTCTCGGGGGAAGGAAGAACGCCGTGGGCCTTTTCACGAGGGTGAGGGGTTTTGATGACGATGTTGAGATAAGGGTCCCAGGGGACCTGGCGGACATCCCCCTGAGGTCAGGGAAACTCGGCGACATAAACGGTAAATGCTCGAAGCATCTTGGGTTCGAACTGGAGGGTGTCCTTGACAGCACGAGGAAGGCCGGGATACCCCACCTGATGATTTCCGTGAAGAAAGTGACGCCCGAATCGGTCGGGGAGCATCTTGCCCTCTGGCAGTACGTGGGCGTCTACTCCGCGCTCCTCAGGGGCGTCAATCCGTACGACCAGCCGGACGTGGAGCACGCAAAGGACGTCAGCTTCAGGCTCAGGAAGGGTTCCGGTTAAATACATCCCTGACAGATTATTATTCATGGCATCAAAGGTTAGCAGGGACGTCAAGATAGTGGGTGTGGCCTTCCTTCTAATTTTTTTTGGGTTCGGCTCAATACACAGCTATACCACCGTCTTTTTCTCCGAGGCAGGTTTAGTTGACCTGGGATTCCAGTCGCTGATACTGATATACGTCTTCTTTGCCCTATCCAACCCCCTTTCTGCCGTCCTCGTCTCAAGGTACGGGGCAAAAAGGTGCATGATGGTATCCTCCCTTTTCTATTCGCTCTATGTTTTACTGATACTGACGAAGGAGGTCTATATAGTCTATCTCGCTTCCATGCTACTGGGAGTTTTTGCGTCCACCCTGTGGACCGGCCAGATTAGCTACTTGATAAGGGCTAGTGACAGGAGCCTTTACGGAACAAACTCGGGCTTCTTCAGCACGGTGAAAACGCTGGGCACCGGGCTCGGCGTATTCGCGCTGGGTTCCATGATACCCTTCCTCATGTTCGACCTCTCCTTCATTGTCTTCTCTGTCTTTCCGCTGGCAGGCCTCCTCATGCTCGTCAGGATAAGTGACCTCAGGGCCGGGCATGGAACGAGGCGTTTCAGGATTAGCATGAAGGCCATCACGAGCCCTACTGTGCTGAGGGTTTCAAGCGTGTGGTTCTCCTTCTCTTTCGTATCCGGCCTCATCATCGGCATAATCCCCATCCAGATAAAGGAAACGCTCGGTGTCCCTTACGTAGGGATACTTTCATCGATGTTTTACGTCTTTCCTGTACTGTTCTACTATTATTCGGGCAGGATATCAGACAGGAGGGGAAGGCTGCCAATGATTTCTGTCGCTTACGTCCTTATCCTGCTGGGCCTTGTGATGCTCCCTTCATCAGCCAACGCGTACTTGCTTTTCCTCGGCGCTTTCATGATTGCGCTGAGCAGGATAATCACGTACCCCTCCATAAGCGCGCTTAACGGTGACCTGGCCACGGGAAGCAATCTCGAACCCGTTGCAGCGGCATTCCTCACGGTTGAGAACCTTGGAGTGGTGAGCTCCCTTATTGTATCACGGGTATTCATGTCAGGAATCGCTACTGTATACACGGTATCTATTATAGTGGCCCTCGTTTCCATGGGGGTTTTCCTTCCCCTGCTCAGGAGAGGGACAGAGAAGCTGAGAGAACAGATAGCCAGGGAAGTTGGGTAACCCGGCTGGCTGAAATACCTATATCTGCCTGAGGGCAAACCTGATTGCGTCTTCACCGCAATAGATGGTTTTCCCGTTGAGCGGGTTCCTCCATACGTACAGCCTGGCCCTTGAAGGGTCTGCTGCAACCTTTTTCAGGGATTCTCCCGGGAATTCCACTTCGCCCAATCTCAGTGCGGCATCCACTTCTTCCAGCGGCCTGCCGGAGTCTGCCCATATTATGCTGCCATTGTCCTCCACACATGTGATGAAATGGTTGGCATACCCGCCGGCTACCCTTTCCGGGGTTTTTCCCATTGAAAGATAGCGGGCCGTGGCAAAAGTCAGCATGGTAAGGCCGTCTATGCCGAGTTCGGATAGGGCGTGGACGAGCGCGAGCGAGCGGTGGTAGCAGTGCCCGACTGGCCTGTTTCCTTCAAAGATTTGATGCCATACCTCTTCTCCTGTCCCTGGCAAGGCATCATAGGGCGGTTCGTCCCCATCAAGCATGAGTGCATAGTTTATCATATTTGCGTAAATGGTATCGGCCAGATTTGCTACTGTTTTCCTTGTCGTCCCTGCCCTGAATTCCTCAAACATGATTTCACTTGTTTACAGTGACGAATAAATTTTATAAAGGTTTACTGAAACAAAGCCATAAATTACTTTCCTCCAATCCTTATCCATGAGGATTTGTGTTTTCTCTGACGTGCATCTCGGTTACGGGAGGGGGAGCGAGAGGTACGAGGACTCCTTCCGCGCATTCGGGGAGGTGGTGAAGAGGGGGTTGGACTGCGACCTGATTCTCGTTGCAGGCGACCTGTTCGACAGCAGGAACCCTGACGCGGAGGTCCTGACAAGAGCGATGGAAACCCTCATACCGACCCTCACGAAGGACAATGGCTCGAGAATCGTTGGCGTCGTGGACAGGAAAGCGGAGAATCTGAATCCGATGCACCACCAGGGAATCCCTGTGGTGATGATACACGGGACCCATGAGAGAAGGGTGAAGGGGCTTTTGAATCCCATACAGGCGCTTGAGAAGGCAGGGTTTGCGGTTCACCTGCACTGCAACGGGATAATCATAGGAAAGGGTGGGGAGAAGGTATGCGTCCAGGGGATGTCGGGCGTGCCTGACCAGTTCTCGGAAAGCGTGCTCTCCAGCTGGAGACCAGAGCCTGTGAAGGGGTGTTATAACATATTCATGATGCACCAATCATTGTCTCCGTTCATGTACTCCCCGCATGCGATTCCCGTGGAGAAGCTCCCCAGGGGCTTTGACCTGTACGTTTCAGGGCACGTCCACGAGCCACAGGAGGCCGAGTATTCTGGAAAACCGTTCCTGATTCCCGGCTCCATGGCGAGGACCCAGATGAACAGGGACTCTGAGAAGCCGCTCGGCTTCTTCGTGATTGACACCAAGGGGGGGATTGCCTTCCATGAGCTTGAGGACCAGCGGAGGTTCTACTTCATCGGGATGAAGGACGAGGGTCTCGGGGAGATTGAGAAGAGTCTGGAGGAGATAGCAGGGAGGGAGCACGGGCTGAAGCCCCTGGTGAGGGTCAGGGTAAAGGGCGGAAGGAGAGAGATTCCGACCAGAGAGTTAGAGGAGAGGTTCTCCGGGAAGATGATTCTTTCCTTCAGGACGTCGTTCGAGGAGAGGGAGATAAAGAGGGTCGGAATAGAGGAGCACCGCCTCTCTGTAAATGAACTGGGAAGGAAGATACTTGGGGAGAACCTGAAGAGCGGAGGGCTGGATTCCGGCCTGTTCGAGCGGATATTCGAGCTCCTCCTCCACAGGAAGCCGGATTCCGCGCTTGACGTCCTCAGGAGGGAGGGCGGAACAGAGACTGAAAAGGACAAGAGGGGAATAGGGATCTTTGTTGAGTAAAAGTTTTAAGCATCGCCGTTAATTCTAATGTATGACAGACAGGGAAACGGTCAGGAGGGTGGCAGGGCTCGCGAGGCTCGAGCTGAGCGACAGGGAGCTAGACAAGTTCTCGAAGGACATTGAGGAGATAACGAAGGCGTTCTCTGTCCTCAGAAAGGTTGACACGAAAGGGGTGGAGCCGACCTTCCAGCCAATAGAGGGAAAGAACGTCCTCAGGGATGACGAGGTGGAGGAATCCATCCCGAGGGAAACCCTCCTGAAGAACCTGAAGAACAAGGAGAAAGGCTTCATCAAGGGACCTAAGGTAGTTTGACACCCTTTTACTATGTGAACATGCCAAAAGCGTGTACGGAAAAACCAAACCCTTTGATGGTAATCATTTATTGCTTGTCTTCATATTTTATTCGGGTGGTCATCTGGATAAGGTTCCTGTCATCGTGGGGATAGACGCTGGAACGACCACTGGAATCGCTGTCCTGGACCTGGACGGAGAGGTTGTCCGGGTATGGAGCGGCAAGAACGCCGGGAGGGCAGGGATTTCGAGAGTCATTTCGGGCGCGGGTGTTCCGTTGATAATATCCTGCGATACCAACCCCCCTCCGGGTATGGTGGAGAAGATTGCTGCAGTCTTCTCTTCGCGGCTGGAGGTCCCTAAGGAGGACTTCCTGAGGAAGGACAAGTACCTGATGACCAGAGGATTCAACAGCGCAGGGAATGGAGAGGGGAAGGTTTTCAGGAACAGGCACGAGAGGGATGCACTGGCATCCGCCATGTATGGGTGGAGCAGGATAAAGAACCTCGTTGCGAGGATTGACAAGAAGGTTTCTGCCAAAGGGCTCGGGGAAAGGGAAAGGAATCTGATTAGAATGAACGTGATACTCAGGAGGGAGAGCATTGACAAGAGCGTTAAGAGGTTCCTAAGGCATGGTTGATTTGTTTGACTGTTTCCTGAAATACCTCAATGGGAGTTCATAAGGTTCCTCTTTGTCCATAGAATCTATCATGTATCTCAGCTCGCGGGGGAATCCTCCTATGGTTACGATGTCACCGGGCTCTGAAAGCCTGACGTCCTCTTCTTCCATGGTGCTCCAGTTGGATTCCAGTATGTATGAAATCATGAAAGCAGGAAACCTGAAAATCTGGGGCTCCTCAGAGGCTCCCAATATCTGCGCATATCCGTTGAAAGCCATCTGGTCCGGGGTCTTTAAAGTGAAGAAGAATTTTTCAATGTTCTGGAGCTCTATGGGCAGCTTATCAACAACCTGAACATTAGTCATCCGATAACGGCTCATTATCGAGGCCGGGGCGTTGCCGTAATTATGCTGGTAATCCTGGAAGCCGTCAAAAAAGTAATACTTAAGGCCGCCCTTTCTTATAACTTCCATGCGTGGTAAATATCAGTAAGATATTTAAGCAGCAGTGTCAGAGCTCTGGACTAGCCGGCAACCAGTTTCTTCCTATAATTGATTGACTTCAGAGTGTCCTGGACAATCTTTTTATGGTCGAAGCCCATTTTCTCCGGCAGCTTTTCGACAGGGAAGTATTTCAGTTCTGTGGATTCCCTGTTTCTCCTGAGCCTGCCCTTCACCGGCCTGCATAGGAATGCCGTGGTGGCCGCGTGCTTCTCGGGGTCCCTGTCAGGAGAATCATAGAATCCAATCATCCTCACGACCCTCACTTCAAGGCCCGTCTCTTCCTTTGTCTCCCTGACGACCGCCTTCCAGATGTCCTCCCCCTTCGTTACCTTTCCTCCGGGAAGGACCCAGTGTCCCCTGAACATCCCGAAAGACCTCTTCAGGAGCAGAACCATGTTGTCCTTCAGTATTACAGAATCCACTGTCACTATCCTGTACTTGTGCTTCGGTTTTATCATCTCCCTGAGGGTTTCCATCTTTATCCTGACCTTTATCACCATCTAGACCTCCTCCAGAATCTCTTTCTCGTCACCCCTGAGCTTGTGCCTGAGCTTCTCCAGGATTTCCCTGTCGTTCTTGTTGAGGAAGACCTCCAGTTCGTCACCCTCCTCGATGTCCTTGCCGACCGTTATGTCAGGGCTGGATATGGCGAGCCTCTCACCTGCCTCTGCCTCAGGGACGTTGTCGCCCTCCTTCTGGAGCTCCTTGACCTCCCCGACAATCTTCTTTTTTTTGGTGAGCCTTACCCCCGGCTTTATTATCCCCTTCATGACCTCTATGCCGAAGACAGCCGGCTTGTTCTGCCTGAACACGTAGCCGGGCAGGACCCTTATCCTGGCTGGCCTCGAGACGCTCGCGAGGAGGGCCTCCTCCTCCCGGAGCTTCTTCTCACTTGACCATTTTTCATAGTCCTCAATCAGGGAATAGATTATGTCTGACGAGAATATCATGACGCTGTTGTCCTTCGCGAATGCGGCTATGCCCTCAGGGACCTTCAGGCCGAACGAGAATATCAGCGGCTCCTCGAGGGTCCTTATCTCAGAGACGTCCGACTTGGTCACAGGACCTACCTGGGCCTTCCTCACCATTATTCCTCTTCCTCTCATGGTCTTTATCAGGGCCTCGAGGCTTCCCAGGGTGTCTGCCTTCAGGAGGAAGCCCTCCTTGTCGGTCTCTATCTCAACCTCTGAGACCTCGGTCTCCACCTCCTTCACTGCGCGCTCGATGTCCCTGTCATTGCTGACCGCCCGGACGGGTGAACCGGCTATCACTCCCTCAAGGCCTGGCGCCGATATCTTTATCCCTGCCGCTGCGGACACGGAATCTATCGGGCGGAAGGATTTCTCCATCCTCAGTTCCTTCAGGGGCTCCGGCTCGAGCAGGGCCTTGACCTTCGTTCTGACCGTTTTCTTCCCTCCTATTATCAGGTTGTCGCCCTTGCTTATCCCGCCGTCATAAAGGATGACATCAATCGTGTTGCCGAGGCCCTTGTAGTCCTTGACCTCAAGGACCGTTCCCTTCCCCTCCCCGGGCGTGGTCTCGAGACGCTTCTTGAGGTATCTCTGCGCGACTCCTGCCAGAATCATGAGGAGGTCGGGGATGCCCTCACCGGTAACGTTGGAGACCGGGACGACTGCTATCTTCTTGGTGTAGTCATCAACGCGGTCGTACCTGTCCGAGGGGAAGCCCCTCTCCCCGAGCTGTCCAATCAGCCTGTAAAGCTTGGTCTCAAGCTCCTCCTGCGCCCTGTCATTCTGATTTTTTATGGAGTCAAAGAAGCATGCATTCTTGTTGCTGGTGTTCCATCCGAGCATCCTGTCTATTTTCGTTGCGGCGACAACGAAGGGGGTCTTGAACTGCTTGAGGAAGTTCAGGGACTCGTCTGTCTGTGGCTGGAACCCCTCGTTCACGTCGATGACCAGGACCGCGAGGTCTGCTATCGCTCCGCCCCTCTTCCTGAGGGTGGTGAACGCCTCGTGTCCAGGAGAATCAATCCAAAGGAGGCCGGGTATCTCCACCCCGCCCTTTATGGCGTCCATCAGGTTCCCGCACATCCCCTTAATCACCTGGATGGGGATGTAGGATGCCGAGATGTACTGGGTTATCAGGCCGGGCTCTGTCTTGGCGACAGCGGTCCCCCTGACCCTGTCCAGCAGGCTCGTCTTCCCGTGGTCGACGTGCCCCAACGCTACGAGTATGGGGGAGCGTATCTCTTTCATAACAAACATTTGTAAGGACGGTATAAATAAATAGGAAGGGACAGAAACCCTTATAAATCCTTCTTTCAATTTCCGATTAAGGGGATTTTATGCTGGACTTCACGCTTTTCATGTCTAACTATGAGGAGAAGTTCAGCGTGAAGTACATCCTGGAACTCAACTCATAGGCGGGCGGTGCGCCGTCTGTTTTATTAGTTATCCTGACGAATTATATTCAATGACATAAAGGTCTTGAGGGGTTTAGATGCTTGACATAAGGCTGGTGAGGGAGAAGCCGGGACTGGTGAGGAAGAACCTTAAGAAGAGGAAGGAGCATGAGAAGGAGAAGTGGCTGGAGGAACTGATAAAGGTTGACGAGAGGTGGAGGTCCTCCCTGAAGACGCTGGAAGGTTTGAGGAAGAGGAGGAACATCGTCACCGCCGAGATAGCGGAGCTCAAGAAGAGCGGCAAGAGCGCGAGCGCGAAGATAAAGGAGATGAAAGGGATACCGGACAGGATAAAGGAGCTCGATGAAAAGACCGGAAAACTGAGAGAGAAGGTTGACTGGTACCTGATGAGGATTCCCAACATCCTCCACGAGACCGTCCCGTTCGGGAAGGATGAGAACGACAACGTCCCTGTAAAGCACTGGGGCAAGCTCCCGAAATGGAACTTCCCTCCGAAGAACCACCTGGAGATAGCAGAAGGGCTTGGCATGATTGACAGTGCCAGGGCCGCGAGGATTGCTGGCCATGGGTTCCATTTCCTGAAGGGGGATTTGGTAAGGCTGGATTATGCCATAATGAATTTCACCATGGACTTCCTCGTTAAGAGAAGGTTCACGCCCGTGGGGCCTCCCCTGATGATGAGCAGGAAGGCGTACGAGGGTGTGGTCTCCCTGGACGACTTCGAAGGGGTGATGTACAGGGTGGATGATGATGACTTGTATCTCATAGCGACCTCGGAACATCCCATGGGTGCGATGTTCATGGGTGAGGTCATCGACAGGAAGGAGCTTCCGATAAGGTTATGTGGTGTGTCGCCGTGCTTCAGGAAGGAGGTCGGCTCCCACGGGAAGTACACGAAAGGCTTGTTCCGCATGCACCAGTTCAACAAGGTGGAGCAGTTCGTTTTCTGCCACCCGGACGATTCCTGGAAGATTCACGAGGAGCTCCAGAAGAACTGCGAGGATTTATACCAGGCACTGGGGATTCCCTACAGGGTGGTCAACGTCTGCACAGGGGACATAGGGGACCTTGCCGCCAAGAAGTATGACACGGAGGTCCTGATGGCTGACGGCGTGTACAGGGAGATTGGCTCCAATTCCAACGTCACGGATTACCAGGCAAGGAGGCTTAACATAAGATTCAGGGAGGGTGAGGGCCAGCCGCCGGCTGGCTTCGTGCACACCCTGAACAACACCGCCCTCGCGACCTCCAGAACGATGGTGGCCCTGCTGGAGATTAACCAGCAGAAGGACGGCTCTGTCGCCATACCGCCTGCACTGAGACCCTACATGAACAGGCAGCACAAGCTCGTTCCCAGGGAATGACCTGACCTTTTTTATTGAGCCTTGACAAGAATATACCATGAAGTACGTGATGCTCGTTCTTGACGGGGCTGGTGACAGGGGGAAGAACACCCCCCTCTGCATGGCGTCGAAGCCCAACATGGATTCCATTGCGAAGAAGGGGAGGGTTGGCCTCCTTGATATCGGTTATAAGAAGGGCGCTGACTCTGACGTGGGGTATCTCAATCTTCTTGGTTGTTATGACAGGAACGAGTATCCCGGGAGGGGGTATCTGGCCGCGCTCGGTGTGGGCCTGAGGCCGGGCCCTGATGACGTGTGCATAAGGGGGAACTTCGCAACCCTGGATTACAAGGGCAACCTGAGGGACAGGAGGGCAGGAAGGGACGAGACAGAACTGGAATACTTCGCGGAGATTCTCGACGGGATGGAGATAGACGGCGTGAGGTTCACGGTCAGGAAATGCTCAGGACACAGGGTCGTCATCGTCATGAAGGGGGAAGGTCTTTCCCACCGGATAGTCCCCAACGACCCGAAGAAGACGGGCGTTCCCCTCCCGCAGGTGAAGGCAATGGAGGGCCACGCGAAGTTCACAGCATCTGTCCTGAACAAGTTCTCACTGAGGGTGAACAAGATTCTCTCCAAGGAGCCTGCGCAGAAAGAAAGAAGGCTGCCTGCCAACATAATCCTGATAAGGAACGTGGGGATAAGGAGGGAGGGCGAGGATTTCCGGAAGAACTTCAAACTGAAGGGCCTTTGCGTGGCCGGGATAACCATAGCCAAGGGGGTCTCGAGGTTCGTGGGACTGGACGTGGTGGACGTCCCCGGGACCACGGGGAGAGAAGATACCAACATCGGGGGGAAGATGGATGCTGCCATAAAAGGATTGAAGAGCCACGATTTCGTTTTCCTGCACGTCAACGGGACCGACATCCTCTCGCACGACAGGAGGAGAGGAGAGAAGAGGGAATTTATTGGAAGGATTGACAGGGAGTTCGGGAGGGTAACGGAAAGGTTTCCTCCGGAGGAGAACTGCTACGTCCTCGCGTGCGACCACAGGACCGTCTCTTTGGGCAGGAGATACTGGCCCGGCTATGAGCACACCACAGACCCGGTCCCGATAGCGTTCTGCGGACCCGGGGTGAAGCCCGACCAGAGGGTGAGGTGGGACGAGGGCTCAGGCAGGTACGGCTCATTCTTCCTGAACAGGGACGAGCTGATGAGGTTCGTCCTCAAGCAGGTTGGGGCTTAGCTATTTTTTTCTTCTGAACATCTTTCTCAGACCTTTGAGAACGGACATATTCAACCACCTCTTTTACGTCGGATTCGAGACCCTGGAAGAACGGGTTTATCCTCGCGTAGTACTCCATCTCCTGCGCGAGGACCTTCCTGTCGTGCCTTGCTATGAAGAATGAATACAGGAATATCAGGACCAGTATGGAAACGAGGAGCCATATCGGGAAATCGAATATCACCCCGAGGTATATGGTTATTATCATCTGTATTACCGTCAGGGGCCTTATAAGGTAGGTATAATACCGGTCGAACCACATGACCTTTATCCTGCCCAGGTTAAGCCTGTTCAGTTTCATGGATGTCCCGCCTGTTTTTTACAGAAACAAAAATCTCCTGTCTACGGTGGGGCAAAACCTTCTGTTAGCAAGACGACCAAAAACGGCCGGGACAGAAGTGTTTTCCATGTTGACTTAATATTATGGTTCCCTGCTTAATAAACGATTTGCCCGGAGGGAAAGAGGTTTATTTAGAAGCGCTGATAATAATTATACATGCATAAGGTTTGGTTAGGGGTATTTCTGGCTTTATCCGTGATTCTTTCAGCAGCCGGCGCGAACGGGCAGATAGCCCTGAACATAACCGACAGCGTCGTCTATTACAGCCCAAGCGCAGGGGAGATGGACATGGAGCTCGTCATAAGCTCCCATGAATATATAGACCCCCTCTCTGAGTTAAGCATATACATAGACGATGAGCTTGAGGACCTGATAATCGTCGCGAACTTCGCGACCGGCGGCCATTCATACAGGGAGAACCCCTTCTCGTACGAGCTGGTGTCCACGGGGACCAGGGAGTGGAACGAATACCAGAGGGTCAACTTCAGCTACCTGTTCTCTGCAAGCGGGCTGTGCTGCACCAACCAGACCGAGATAGACGAGAAGATGTGCGACTGCGTGGTCTCTGGAACGTGCGAGCCAGTGGGCCCTGAGGAATATCCATGCGAGTGGAGCATAACAGAACAGTGGGAACATAACTCGTATGTCAGCGGTGCTGACGGGCTCAAGTTCATAATACAGTCAGGGATAAACGGTCCGGTGAGCAGGGACGAGTCCACTACAGTATGGTCGGTTGAGATAACCGACAGCGACGCTTCTGTCGTGGGGACTATGAGGGATGCGTGCGGGAGCCCGTGGGAGGGGGAGCAGTCAAAGTACATGGGCCTCTACGTCGACCACAACGGGTGGGTTTACGTCACCAAGCACAGGGACGATTTCACCGAGATACCCGGCTCCGGAGGCGATTACCAGGTACATATAGGGGTTCCCTTTGACGGGGACAGCATGGTTCCCGGTTACACGGCATACGGGGGCCCGTCTCTTTTCCCCTCAGGGGGGGTTTACAAGGACGGCGTGATAATGAACCAGCCAGGGAGGGTGGTCCTCAACGGGACCACAGGGTACGTGAGGATAAACGGGTTCGAGCTCACTGACAGCAACTATGATTTCGCGTTCCTTCCACCTAACGGGAACATGTTCTGCGCATACACCCCGGTGAAGACGGCGAAGGAGTCTGGATGGGAAGTGACGTCCGCTGTCAATAACGTATCCGCGAGGTATGATAAGCCTTATTTGCAGTTCTTCAGCCAGAACGTTATCGAGAGCCTTCTCAAGATGCCTAACTGTCCTCCGGGGACGTTCGAGTGCGTGAGAACGAGAGAGACTGTCAGCGCAAGGGAAACGTATGACCAGAACGATGCCGTTTCCGTGACATATGATTATGGGAACGGGCTGACTGCCTACGGCAACGTGAGCGAGCAGGTGTATGAGGATGCTTATTCAGAGAGGATGTACCTGAATTACAGCCTCCCTTCAGGGAAGGATGCCCATTACATAAGGATTTCCCTGAGCACTGACGGGGAGACGTATCAGACAGAGAGGCAGTTCTTCGTGTGCGATGACGAGGATAACGACGGCTTCTGCAACGAGACCGTGGACTGCAATGACACTGACCCCAACATCTACCAGGGCGCGCCGGAGCTGTGCAACAGCATGGATGACAACTGCAACGGTTACGTTGATGAAACGTTCTGGGGACTGGGCAAGATAGGCCAGGGTTGCATGAACTGGCCAGGGAGCAGGTGCATGGGAACCCTCGTGTGCAGCGCTGACGGGGAGAAAGTGACGTGCAAGCCCAACGATGGCTATTATTATCCCGGGCAGCTCAAGGAGATATGCGGCAACGGGAAGGACGATGACTGCGATGGTGAGATAGACGAGACGTATGACTTCGCGACCGGCGAGGAGGCGTGCGTCGGTGAGGACGAGTGGTGTGAGGCAGGCCAGACAAGACCCTGCAGGAACAAGGGAATATGCATAACAGACCCCGGGACGAGGACGTGCGTAGACGGTGAGTGGGGAGACTGCATAGGGGGGAAGAGCCCCGAGACAGAGGTATGCAACAACAAGGACGATGACTGCGACGGCATCATAGACAACATAAACGGAGAGGTTACAGAGGGAAAGACCAAGTGCTGGTGCACCGCGCCGGAAGACAAGAAGAAGACCCCGAAATCTAGCGAGAGTTGCAATGACATCGATGACGACTGCGACGGGAGGATTGACGAGGGAGCGACAGACTGCTGCCTCGCAACACAGACCAGATTCTGCGGGAGCGATGAGGGGGTGTGTGAACTCGGGATACAGAGGTGCGAGGGAGGGCTCTGGGGGAGCTGTGATGGGGGAATCGGGCCCAACCCAGAGGGTGATGTCTGTTGTAACAACCTGGATGACGACTGCAACAGTCTAATCGATGAGTATTGCAACAAAGATGTCTGCGACAAGGCTGCCCAGATAAGCTTCGTGTACTGGCTAATCATAGGTTTCGGTATCATAATGGTGATAGTGGCGCTAATGCTCTACCAGTTCAGGGGGAGAATCTTCGAGGCAACCAGCGCCGAGGTCGCAATGGGTGCGGTTCCTTCTGGAGGGATACAGAGGATTCTCTACAAGCTGAAGAAGATTGTCAGGGAAATCATAGAGAGGATAAAGAGGATGCTCGGAAGAGGGAAACAGCCACAACAGCCGCGGCAGCAGCCCCAGCAGCAGAGAAGGGAATACAGGAGGGATTATTACAGGGGCTATGGCGGTTATTCTAGGATAAGTAGCTACTGACTTTGCTGTTCCTGTCAGAGGCCGGTGATTTATTTGTATCTATTATCATGCCGTCCCTTGCCGCGATGGTCCGGACTCCTGTCTCCTTCCTTATCTTCGCTGCCTCCCTCTCTGCCCTTCCGAAGACCATCTTCATCCCCAGGTGGTTTAGGATGGCTATCTTTGGTCTGGCTTTCTCTATGAGGTCTTTTGCCTGCCTCGCGTTCATCTGTCCCGGCCAGGGATTGTCAGAGGGGCGCATGCAGTTGAGGACGAGAAGGTCGCATCCCTGGAAGGTCTTCTCCATTCCCGGGTAGTATTCGCCATCGGACGTGTAGCCGAACCTCTCTCCCCCTGCCTCAACCAGGTATCCGTGCGTCGGTATCCTGCTGTTCCCGAAATCCAGGTCCGGCTTTTCATCCTCATGGGTGGACATGGTTGCCGTTATAATCAGATTCTCAACCTCCTTCCTGTCTCCTGCCTTCATCATGAAGATTCCCTCCAAAGGGGCCCTGTGGAAATCGTTTATCCTTGCGGGCTCGCCCTTCGCGCCATTCAGGGTGACGCTGTCAGCGACCAGGAACCCCCTTTTCTTCTTTGCCCCCCAGGTCATCGCCTCTATTATAATGTTAAGGTCGTTGGTGTGGTCGATGTGGGAGTGTGAAACCAGTATTCCGTTGAGCTTCTTGAGCTTCACATTGTACTTCCTGGCATTGATAAGGGCGCCAGGTCCCGGATCAAAGAAAAGCATCTTGCCGCCAATCTCAAGGACGAACCCCCCGGTCCCCCTGGCCTGCTCGAGCATCACGAACCTCCCGCCACCAGAGCCGAGAAGAGTGAGCTTCATGACAGGGTTTTGTTTTGGGTGTTAATAAAACTTGTTTTCGCGAACCTAACCAAAGAATATGGGCCTCTTTGAAAGGAGCCTGTCCAGTGGGAGCGGCTTGTAGGGGAGGCCGTCTGTCTTGGACTTGATCTCGTTCACTATCTCTGCGAAGGACATGTTCCTGACCTTGCCGTCGCTCCTGAACCGAACAGGAAGGCTTCCTGACTTCTTCTCCCTGTCACCTATAACGATGCTGTATGGGACCCACTCCATCTCGGCGTCCCTGACCTTCTTGGAAATGGATTCGACTCTGTCATCGATATCTACCCTTATCTGCTCGCCAGAGAACTTCTCAGCGAGCTGCTCGCAATGTTTGACCATGCTGTCGTTCATGGGGCACAGCCTTATATGGGTCGGAGAAAGCCACAAAGGGAGCATGGGATTCCTTCCGCCTGCCTGCCTCATACATTCCCTCTCCAGCAGGGCATAGATGACCCTCTCTATTGCACCAGAGGGAGACAGGTGAAGTATTATCGGATATTTCTTCTTGTTGTCCTTGTCAGTGTACATTATTCCATATCTTTCTGCGTTCTCGACGTCGAACTGATCTGTAGCGAGGGTTGCTGCCTTGCCCAGACCATCAACAAAGTTCCACTCGTGCTTGAAGACGAAGTAGAAGAACCTCTTGTCCCATATCTCGACGAGGACTGGCTTTCCCCACTCCTTTATCAGGCTGTGGACGAATTCCCTGTGCTCCTCATAGAAATCCTTGACTACCCTGACTGCGAATTCCATGTCGTCCTTTATCCTGAGACCGATTCCCTCCTTTATCTCCCTGGTGAGCTGGAACCTCCTCATCATCTCCTTCTTTGCCTGATCGAAGTCAGCGCAGAGTGCGTGGCAATCGGGCATGGTGAACGCCCTCAGCCTCCTCAGTCCGGCAAGCTCTCCCCTCTGCTCAACCCTGAAGGAGTATCTGGTCATCTCGTACATCCTGAGCGGGAGGTTCCTGTAAGATATGGTCGCGTCATGGGCCATCAGGAACTGTCCGAAGCAGGCTGAGAATCTTAGGAATACCCTCTTGTTCGGGGTCTCTATTGTATACTGTCTGGCAGGGAACCTGTTAAGGTATTTCTTTAGAGAGGGATGCTCGTAATCATAAACCAGCGGGGTCTCTACCTCCATTGCGCCGTACTCAAGGGTCTTCTTTGTTACCCATTCCTCGAGCAGGGACTTCACGAACCTGCCCTTTGGCATGTAACGGAAATGACCGGGGTCGCTTCCCTTCTCATAATCCACGAACTCCAGCCTCTTCATGACTTTTATGTGAGGAGGCTCCTTGTCGACTGTCCTGTCCTTCATGAGCTCATACTTGACGAACTTCTCCAGATTGGCGTGCTTGGAGAAATCATAACCGACAATCTTCTTGTTCTCCACGCTTATCCTGTGCTTCTTGCCGTTCGGATCGAATATATAGAATTCTGACTTGAGCTTCTCCTCGTTCTTCAGGGCATCCGGAGTGTCATCCTTTCCCTCTTTCTTCTTTTCCCCTGCGGATATGGACCTGCTCAATTCTGATAGTGGGTGACCCTTACAACTTACAGTAAATTTTTTATAAAATCCGAACGGTGCTCTTAATACAACATATCCTTTATTTTTCAGATCTTTTTTCATTTTCTCAAGAATTTTTATTGATGTTGACACCGAACCCGGCTCAGAGCCAAAAAGTAAATGCACATAAGGATAGAGTAATATGTTTTTTATTTTTAACTTGCTACATACATCAATTATATCTTCAACTGCGTTTTTTACAACAGAATTTGTGTTTTTTTCATCTTCTCTTTCAACAGCTATTCTAACAAATAAACAATCTTCCATTTCCCCTTTCTTTGCTTTTTCTGTTATTTTTTCTGCTATTTTCGTAGGTTTTGTAACTTCATAACTTACCTTATCCACATGTAGTAGCAATTCCCTCATTTGTAACACCTCTTATATCATTAGATAATGAATAAAAAAACCTTTTGCCGACTTTGTTTCTATTTATTTTACCCGAACAATAAAGTTCTTTAAGATGACGATTTGTTGTTTCTTCGCTTCTTTCTATCAAAAATGAAAGCTTTTTTGTGTCTATAATCTCGAATTTATTAATTTTTTCTAATATTACTTCATGAGCCTCTGATATAGAATATTGTGGGTTTTTTGATAGATAAAACACAATTTCTTCTAAACCTTTCATTCTTTTTTCGTTATAAAATCCTATAAACTTCTGGAAATTTTTTATGTTTGAATATCTGGTGATCTCACAAAGATATCTCCCACGTTTATCTGGTCCTCTGAAATAAGAGTTTACATTGAAGATTGATAAAAGCTCGTGTATATCTTTCATATATTGTTTGGATTTTGAATTAATCCCAACTCTTCGCGTCCTTTTAACAACCCAACCATCACCATCGAAAGCTCCCCTTAGAGCAGATGCTATCACAGATTTTGGAGAGATTTTAATAACATCAGGTATTTTGATTACATCATACTTCTTTCCGGGTTTAACGTCAAAAATAAGACAAAATAACCTAACAAAACTCCTATTACATATTTTAAAGTATTTTCCTTTGTTCCATTCTTTTTCATAGACAGATTCTTCAGAAACACCAAACCCTTTTAAGAATTTTTTTAGATTTTTCAAAACTTTAATATCATCATTGGCTATTTCTATCATCTTAAGATTTGAGGTTACATGACCATCTGTATTTATTAATTGTGAAAAGTATGCCCACTCCTTATCTATACGAATTGGGAATTTTATAGGTAAATAATTTCTACAATAGGTATCTCCCTTCAGACCCATATCTGATTTTTTTTCCAGATAATTTAAATCAATGTTGGCTAGAATACAAACCTCTCTCAAAAATTTCATAGGCATGAATCTTACTCCTTGCCTCCATCTTTTTAATCTACCTTCATTCAAACCAAGCCTTTTTGCTAAACTGGTTTGATTTAGTCCCATATCTTTTGCAGCTCTATGAAAAATATCCTTTCTTATTTCATCGTCTAATATCTTCACATAAAAATAATCTGGTATGCTCGCTAAACGCGCTTCCTGCATCTTCATCGTATCCCCTTTATTCTTGTCCTTTATTGTTTATTAGCATCCCTGATAGCTTTGGCTGGGGCGTCAAACCCGAGAATTTGGCACCCCACCGCCGACTAACAGGATGTTGTTGTCGTGGTTTTTGTGGGATGCATCATGATATTAATTTGGCAGGAATGCTTAAAAAACTAACCCTCTGCGTCTTTCTCTGCGCTGTCAAGGCTGTCCCCCGTGAGTGTCTGGGTACCCTTTGGTTTTTCATGGTGCTTATGGTCAGAAAGCCTCTTCTGGTCGGGGTTGCTCGCGGCAACGTCAGTCCCCCTCTCCTCGACCCATGACCTTATCATCTTCTCTATCTCGCTCGATATCTTGAGTTCCCTCAGGACGCAGAGCGCCTTGAACTTCAGGAAGAGCTCCTTGTCAACCTCTATGGTCGTGGTCGTCTTCTCAGGAGACTCATTTCCATTGGTCATACAAGAAATTTGGAGGATGGGTTTATAAATGTTCATGGCTTTCCAAGGAAAATATGAAAATATTTATAAATGTGCAGTGCCAATAGAATATTGCTCGTTTGGAATTTCATTCAATAGGACATGGTAAAGATGATAGAAGGAGCAGTCAGCCCTGATGAACGGCATGTTCAGGTTTACCTGAAGAGCATCTCCGAGAGAAACCCATACCTCCAGAGGGGCTTCGATACAGTAAAGGAATATCTGGACGGGCTCGGCGGGGAACCGTGGAAGGGCATCTTCCTCATTTTCGGAAATTTTGAGAGGGACTTCTTCTATTCGGATGAGCTCATAAGGCAGATTGGGATGCAGAAAGCCGCGCAGCAATATGCCGGTTCCGGGTGTGCCTATCCGGGCGTGTGGAACATGGAAGAAATAGAGGCGGCGGCAATGTCGCAGCAGGAGGACATGAAACGTGGGTACGGGAATCTTCTGAGAAAGTTCAACGGCGACTGGGCAAAGGCATTCCAGGAGATTGAGAAATCATGCGGCGTCCCGCTCCTGTGGCTCGACTCCCATCTCGGGGACCTGTATGAGCGCATGGCCAGGCCAAAGGAAGGGGACCCTGACGGGGCAATAGTTTTCAACATGGAAGGATATCTATACGGGACCCAGATGTTCGTCAACAAGCCTGACATGGACGCTGTTCCAAGAGAGACTATAAAGAGAATCGCCGAAATAAAGAACATGTATAATGACAGGGGAACCAAGACCACAGCGGCCGCGTTTGCATCACTTAACGGGCTTCCCTCGGTCGTTGGAAACCAGGACGCGAGGACTGTCATAGGCTTCTGGAAAGGCTTCATACCCGACGAACTCGTGTATGACTCCAGGTAACAGTCTGTTTCTTATTTCACCGATACAATTATTTGTATGAAGAAGTCCCCTTCCTTTGAGATAATAGGAGAGATAGCGATAGTGGAGATACCGGAGGAGAGGAAGGACGAGAGGTCGATAGCAAGGGACATAATGCGGAACCACCCGAGGGTGAGGACGGTCCTCAGGAAGACCAGCGAGAGGGAGGGCGAGTTCCGGCTCAGGAAATTCAGGCCAATTATAGGAAGCATGACAGAGACCACGCACAAGGAGCATGGTTGCTCCTTTGTCCTCGACCCCACCAAGGTCTATTTCTCGCCGAGGGAATCAACAGAGAGGGAGAGGATAGCGAAAATGGTCAGAAGGAAGGAGGACGTCATGGTCTTCTTCTCAGGGGTGGGTCCCTACTGCGTCATCATTGCTAAGAAGGCAGGCGTAAGGTCGGTTCACGGGATTGAGGCGAACCCTGACGCCCACAGGTACGCGGTCGAGAACGCCAGGATAAACAAGGTGGGTGACGTCTTTACGCCAATACTTGGCGACGTGAAGGAGAAGTCGAGGAAATTCTTCGGGAAGATGGACCGTGTGGTCATGCCGCTCCCAAAGGAGGGTTACAGGTTCCTCCACCAGGCAATAAAATGCATCAAACCAAAGGGGGGGATTGTGCATTTCTACTGCGTTGAGCACGAGAACGAGCTCTGGAAGAACAGCGTCACCCTCGCGAAGGCGGCGGCGGAGAAGGCCGGGAGGAAGGTAAGGATAGTGAAGAAGAGGAAGGTTCTCCCATACGGGCCCGGTTCCTGGAAAGTGTGCATCGATTTCTGGGTGGGTGGGAAACGATGAGGGTAGCTGCTCTGTTTTCAGGTGGGAAGGATTCCAGCATGGCCATCCAGAGGGTTATCGAGAAGGGCTGGCACGTGACCCACTTGATATCCATAATAAGCAGGAATCCGGAGTCCTACATGTTCCATTTCCCGAACATAAAACTAACTGAGATGCAGGCAAGAGCCATGGAAATTCCCATAATAAGCAGGACATCTAAGGGTATTAAGGAGGAGGAGCTTATAGATCTGGAAGATGCCCTGAAGAGCATTAGTAATGACATAGACGGTGTGGTTGTTGGGGCCCTGGCATCCAGATATCAGAGCGATAGGGTTGCCTCGCTATGCAGGAAGCTTGGCCTCTCTATGGAAGCGCCACTGTGGGGGGAAGACCCGGAAAAGTTATGGGAGGAAGCCCTGAATAAGGGATATAGGGTAATGGTTGTCAGCGTGGCCTGTGATGGCATGGGAAAGAAGTGGCTGGGCAGGGTTATTGATAACAAAGCTTTGGAGGAACTCAAGATATTGAGCAGAAAATACAGATTCCATATGGGATTTGAGGGAGGGGAAGCAGAAACGTTTGTAATGGATAGTCCTTTGTTTAAAAAAAGAATAAACATAGTAAAAGCAAGAAAAATCTGGGACCGTGACAGCGGGCTCTATGTTATAGAAAAGGCGAATTTAGCTGACAAGTAATCTATATTCTCCGCGTCCAATTCTTTTCAATAAACCCCTCTTCATGTATCTCCATATGTATGCCCTGGGAGATTTATAGCTGTATGATTTCATCTCACTGACAAAATCAGAGGTCTTCAAAATTCCGTCTTTTTGTAATTCCCTCATAAGGCCAAGAGCAAAATATTGCCCTCTATATCCCGCAATTTTAGACATTCTGATAGCAATGTCTTTTTTTCTCTTCGTTAGAAAACCAATCTCCTTAATAAACCGGTTTACAGAATCAGCATAAATATACAAAGACCACCTAACGGATATCTTGCCACAACGATGGGCTGTTTTATTGATTCTTATCAACTCGGGTTTCAATGTGCTCGCAATATTAAAATGGTGCTTTAGAATCAGATGTTCTCCCATTAGTGTTGGAGACGGAATTTTTTTAATTGTGCTCGCTAATTCAGGATAATCATCCTTTAGCTGCCCGAAATATATCCGTTTGCCCTCTGAGTATTTAATATTATTTTTTACCACTTTTGTTACGTCCACGTTCCTTTTCAGACTGATGTATCTTTTGGTTCCACTGAAGATTGGGCTTCCTTCTGCCTCAAAAGCTATTTGCAAATACTTTCTGCAATATTCTTTGTTTTTTAGAATAATCTTTGGTATGTGATTGGTGATTGGTATGAAATATCTTACAGCACGAGGAGCGTTGCTTCTCATTACACCCTTGTCCATTTTTCTGGATATGTGTCTTTTCATTCCTTCGCCAAAAAGTCCTTCTAGGCTTTTTGAGAAAATGTCATGAAATATCCTTTCGGGCACATGTAACCTGAATTCTGTCCTGTAAGACCCCTCAGAAACCATTAGGGAATATAGATTGACAAAATTCATATTATCGAGAAAGATAGGCATTTTTATGTCTAATTTTGTTTTCATGGATTTGTACAAAAAAATAAAGGATATATTTTTTTCTATTTCATTCCTATTGACTTTTTTATTAAGCAGTTTTCTGACAGTGATAGAATCCCCACGCATTTTTATTCTTTGGTCAGAACCAGAGGAGAATCCTATACAGAGTTGTGGGTGCAAATCCCAATAATGGATTCTATCGGTATCGGGCGCCTTATTGAAATATTCTGAAAAGGCAACGTCCTCTTTCATGATATATATTTGATTCGCATACATTTAAATGTTTTGGTGGGAGAGTTTGAAACAATAATCATGGGGATAGACCACTTCGGTTTTATGTGCTGTTATCTCGTTTACTTGACAATACAAAAGGAAGGGTCCCGTTCCTCACAGAGGGGACCCTATCATTTGGCATCATACATCATCTGGAGGCCAGTCGCGGGTATAAACCAGGGCCAGCCAGATGAATGCGGCGATGTCAAGTATTGCTATCGCTTCAAGTCCTGTGCGTGAGATTCCGAGGTGAATGGAGATGTAGTTGCATGAGCTGAATATCAGCACGAGAACCGCAATCGACAGTACCATCAGGGTTATCAGTATGGTGTTGGTGATGGCCTTGTTCCTCTTAATCCTCCTGATTGCCGCCGTCCTGAACGGACATGCCGGGTTTTCATAACTTATTGCCATACTCACCTTCCTTTCTGGGCTGGAAGCATATCAACCCGTTATGAGCTTAAAGGGGTTATCCTGAAAATCAACCTTTATCATCATCCTCCCGCGCACAGAAAAGTAAATTAAAGAAGCGGTCACGAGAGCTACGATTATGAAGAGCAAAGGCAATATCCACTTGTAGATTAAGATAACGGAGGTGATGAACGCAACGAGCAACAGGAACTCGCTGATGAAGTAAATCAACTCCTTCCAGAATTTGCTTTTCATAGTCCCTCCCTTCATTTGTTGTCCGGCTTTTCCCTCCTGACAGTCAGCCATATGAAAAAGAATAACGAAAGCACGAACGACAGAACAACGCTGGCAACAATCACAACAATCGCCGCGATGATGACACTCCAGACATGGGAGGGGTCCGCGGCCACCAACGGAACATGATGAGAAAGGAAAAGGGAGACTACAACATAAGCGGCTATGAATGCCATCCACTTGTTTATCGTTTCCTGCCAACGGCCTTCCTCGCCCTCACGGAGATAAATTGTAGGGATGAGGCTGGCAAAAAGGAGACCCAGAAAGCCGATAGAGAGGTATGCTGCGGGGTGGGGTTTTATCCCGCCAGCAATAAAAAGAAGCGCAGCGGCCGCAATGCCAAACAAACCGGCAAGTGCGGTGTATCGGTCCGCCCGCTTTATTATCGGCATTGCACCTGAGACGCTGTTCATAAAATTCAGAACAGTGCCCGCCCAACCCGGCATGAATGTTAAGGAAGGTAGTGGTGGGGATGACATGTAGCATTGCTTTTTCTTCGTGAAAATCTTCGTGAAACCCTTTGTAAATTTCATGAAGCCCTCCTTTCTATCCGAATGGTTAATCCATAAGGATGCTGGAAGTTGCCTCCTGCGCTGCGCCGGGTATGATTCTGTCTACCCTGAAGATTGTCATCGCCAGCAGGAGGATAAAAATCAGGGTAATTAAGACCCATGTTCTGGTTTCTTTCTTTTTTCTCGATGCCATACATCCCCTCCCTTGGGGCGGCCCTCTAAAAGAGGGCGCACCTGCTGGTTAATTGACTGGTGGGTTTTCCGAGGGAACCGACTAAAGCAAGAAGCATGTCGTCCTTGCCATGCCTCATCACATGCAACAATACGTCAATATCCCTCAGGAAATCATTATTGCTTCCAGAAGCCCTTGTTTCTACCAGGTTCCATCTGCTGCTCTCTTCAATAAGTTCTTCCACGATTTTAACGATTTCGGGTTTTTTTCTCCACAGTGAGACCCTGAACACGAGAACAGCATCCCTTACCCCGCGGGATTCAGACCCCCTGAGAAACTCCCTTATCAGTTTATTTATCCTCCTCTTTATCACTATCGGGTGTTTCCTTGACCTCGGCAATCTCTTTCTGCCGACAATCCCTATGACAAGTGTTTTCTTCACCGGGCTCCACCTCCTCTCCTTTTCTTATTTTTTTCCAACGGGTTCCCGAAGATGTTATCGAGAAGGATTATTCCAAGAAAACACTCAAAAGAACGTGTAAGCTGGTATCTCCGGGGATGAAGAGCAAAAAACTGAGATCAAAATGCATGCAAACATACATTATCGAAACGAACACTAGAATCGCTAAAAGCATGTTTCTCATGGCTGGCCCTCCTTCCTCCCCGGAATGGGGTTGATAAAAAGATTACGAAAGACCATCTAAAGACGTCCCGGAAGGGATGTCATTATACGTTTTAGTGGAAAAATCTGGTCCTTATATCTTATCTTTGTCTGAAGGAAACACAGTATGTAATGAACATGATGTATTGGGTAGCTACCCGAACACTCATGTGTTGGGAGTAAGCTTTATAAGTTTGTCAGCGTGCGGTTTACGGGATTATCCCGGATTCTTGGTTTTTTCCGGGGAGATAAACATATAAAAGGCAGGAGCTTATAGTTTTATCACATAGCGGGATGGAGCAGCCTGGAGTGCTCGTTGAAGCCTTTCTTTACAGAAGGCCAAGGCCTTTCTCAAAGAAAGCCTTGGGAAAGAAACATGAAAGAGAGGTTGCGAAAGGCTCATAGGGTTGGTCCTGGGACACCCAAAGAAGCTTTGCTTCGGGTTAAGGTCGGAGGTTCAAACGCACTGCTGGAACAGGCGCTTTCAGCAAAGCTGAAAATCCTCCTCCCGCTATACACCCCTTTACAGATAACTTTCCTGCTATTTAACTCTGCCAAAAGCGTGTACGGAAAACGATGAGTATTATTTATTAATTGCTGGTCAATAGGTTAGCATGGCCGATAAGCTCCTGGTCGCGGGGATAGATGAGGCAGGAAGGGGAGCGGTGATAGGGCCCCTGGTGGTGGCAGGCGTCTCTGCCGATGAGAGGACCGCTAATTCTCTCAAGAAGATCGGGGTGAAGGATTCCAAGCTTCTCACCCCAAAACAGAGGGTGGTCCTTGCAGGGAAGATAGAGAAGCTGGCAAAGGACATTGCAGTGATAAAGGTGGGGGCCTGCAAGATTGACTCCCACAGGAAAGGGGGAGTGAACCTCAACCAGATAGAGGCCATGAAGATGGCTGACATAACCAACTTCCTGAACCCGAACAGGATGTACATTGATTGTCCTGAGAGGAATCTTGATAAATTCAACAAGTTTGTATCAAAAATGGTTAAGTGTGACCCAATGCCAGAGATGATAATGGAGAATAAGGCAGACATCAGATACCCCATTGTCTCAGCTGCCTCAATAATAGCGAAGGTGGAGAGGGATAAAGATATAGAAGAATTAAAGAAAAAACACGGTGATGTTGGTTCAGGTTACCCGCATGATGAGGTAACGATTAACTGGCTTAAGAGCCACATGGAGAACAATGGAAAGTTTCCTGACTTCGTGAGGAGGAGCTGGATGACCGCAGAGCTGATGGAGAAGGAGAGGCTCCAGACCCGCCTCGGAAGCTTCTTCAGGGGCATGGTCTCCAAACAGTAATTTTTGGATGAAACCTTTTGTCAATGACTAAGATTCGTTATAGCTACCTGCCAGATTTAGTTAGCCGCATTTGCCCTGTTGGATTAATGCGGCATTCTAATGGTTACCTGGCGATGTGGGGAACAGTAAAAGGGTTCTTTCTGGTTGCTCCTCAGCTTGCAGAAGTCGGGAGACTCTCGTAAGCTGGTTTTTTAACCAACATCCTTTCAAGAGTCTGCTTGTTGCTCCTCAGCTTGCAGAAGTCGGGAGACTCTCGTAAGCTGGTTTTTTAACCAACATCCTTTCAAGAGTCTGCTTGTTGCTCCTCAGCTTGCAGAAGTCGGGAGACTCTCGTAAGCTGAGAATTTGACCCCCCTCGGTTACCCTTTTTATTTGTTTGCTGTCAATTATTAAGCAGATTAATATAGCGTATGCGTCCGGTTTCAAACGGACGGTTTGGAGTTGGGTTGGATGGGTATAAAGAAGCTGGGAAACATAACGATGGTTCAGCTTTCTGACATGGATTCTAACATATATTTGATAGGTGACACTGTAATCGATTCCGGCACGGGATTCAACTTCACCAGGCTCTATTCCGTCGTCAAGATGCTCAAGATGAGCATGGCTGACGTGAAGAGGATAATAAACACTCACTGCCATTTCGACCACATAGGAGGGAATGGCTACTTCCTGAAGGCCGAGATAGCGGCACATGAAGATGACGCCGAGGTAATAGAGAAAGGGGACAACGAGAAATCGTGGGCCGATTTCTTTGAGGGAAAGCTCTCCCCGAGACCGGTCAAGTTCAAGCTCAGGGAGGGAGACAGGATAGAAGCCGGGGGGATGGAGCTCGAGGTCATCCACACTCCTGGCCACACACCGGGCTCAATCTGCCTGTATGACAGGAAGCAGAAAATCCTTTTCAGCGGTGACACTCTGTTCTCGGACGGGATAGGAAGAACGGACATGCCGGGAGGCAATGAGGAGGATTTGCTCAAGTCCATAGAGAGGTTAATGGGACTTGAAATCAAGACGCTCCTTCCGGGGCACGGTGACTGGATAAAGGAGAACGCCACTTCTTCCCTCAAGAAGATGCTTTCAAACCCAGGAGAAGAAGAATAGTTCTGAATAGTGCCTGAGGGGAACGAACGAGCAGTCGAGTATCCTCTCCTTCTTGAATTTGCCCTTCTTCATGGTTATCCTGTATAGGGTCTGGAAACCGAGCCTGTTGAGCGGGACGAGGATTATCCCGCCGTCCTTCAGCTGACTTTCCCACGCGGGATAGACCCTGTCAGAGCCGCAGGAAACGATTATCCTGTCATAAGGGGATTCCTCAGGGAAGCCCCTGCTTCCATCTCCCTGGACTACCTTCACATTCTTTATACCGGCTCTCTTCAGGTTCTCCCTGGCAAAACCGGACAACCCTCTGTCCAGCTCAACTGAAATGATTTTCTTAACCAGGGGTGAGAGGACGGCAGCCTGGTAGCCTGACCCCCCGCCGACCTCGAGTATCTTATCGGTTTTCTTCGGGTTCAGGTTCTCTGTTATTATCGCTACCATGTGGGGAGCGGATATGGTCTGGCCCGAGCCTATTGGGAGGGGGTGGTCATCGTAGGCAGAGGCCATGTCACCCGGGAGGACGAATCCCTCCCTGGGAACCCTCCTCATGGACTCTATGACAGGGGCGCTCTTCAGATACCCCTCAGCGATGAGGTTCCTTATCAGCGATTCCTTTTTATCGGAAAGCTTCATAATTATAATAGGTGGTTTGGTTTATGAGGTTTCATGACATGCTCGTCAGGGCAAGGCCCGACAGAGGGTTGCTGGAGCGGGCCCGGGAGATGGGATGGAGCGGATTGTGTTCTGTCGCTGATTCTGATAAGACATCGCAGGTATTCAGGAGCGGGGAGATTGACGTTTCCAGGGGGATAATGCTGGAGCCGAAAAGGGCGTCGGATGTACCGAGGCTGGCAAGGAAGCACAGGAACGATTTCGAGATTGTATGCGTCCGGGGAGGGAACCCCGAACTGAACAGGGCAGTTGTGGAGACGCCTGAGGTGGACATCCTGACAGGGCATTCGCCCGAGGGGAGCGGGATAAACCACGTGATTGCGAGGCTGGCGAGGGAGAACGATGTCATGATATGCTTCGAGTTCGGGGAGCTGCTCTCCTCTTACAAGAAGAGCCGCTCGTGGATATTCTCAGCCATGAGCCAGGCGGCCAGGGAGGTGAACAGGCACAGGGCGCCAGTTTGCATAACCTCCGGGGCGCAATCCCTCTGGGAAATCAGGTCTCCATCAGACCTCCTGTCCTTCTCCAGGCTGCTGGGCATTTCCGACAGGAAGGCAAAGGAAGGAATGTCCAACCTTTCCGTTGAAAGGAACAGGAAGAGGCTTTCAGGAAGAATCATCGGAAGGGGCGTGGAGCTAGCAGGTCCCGTCAAGCCCGAGGTCCGATAACACCCCACCTATCAGGTCAGCGAACATGAAGCTCGATATTATCGCGACCAGGAAGTAGACCAGGGTCCCTATGAGAAGCATCCTGCCGACCAGGTACCACTGCGCGACACTGTCGTCTCCCTTGCTTATCTTGGTGAGGAATATCCCGAGGATGATGAGGACCTGGATTATGTAGACCCCGATTATTATCTGGAACACCTCAGGGGACGTGGAGGGCTTCATGTTGAACGCTTCCGTGAAGCTCTCCAGACCCATCGCAGAGCCCATCTCCATGGTGTCGAGGTAGCAGCCAAGGGTCTTGAGCACGTTGGTTATGACGTCAGCCATTGCCACTATGAGCCCGGTTATCAGGGGGCTCAGGAAGTATGCCTGGAAGGTCATGGAGGAGACCGTCTCCGAGAGGAGGTCCCTTATGTATTCCTGGGTCTCCCTTATGTTCTTCATGTACCTGGCTATCCTGAGCATGCTCTCTGAGGCGTATTTTATGCCCGTCCTCGCGGTGTCAACGACCGCGAACATCACGTTCCTTATGAGCCTCGAGGGGTAGTATATCATGGCCCCGTAATTCCTGTCAAAGAGCGCATCTGAGAACGTCATGCCCAGGTTCTGGATGTTCCTCAGGGTTATCCTGAACAGGTTCGCTATCTCGAGATCCTTCATGTCGTCTATGGATTTCGCTATGGCAACCTCCGTGGGTGTCCCTCCAGATATCCGGTTTCCGAGCTGGAACAGGGCGAGCTCGAACTCGGTCTCTGTTTTCTGGATGCCGTCCTTTATCCCCGACTTCTGGAAATTGGAGAGTATGAAATAGACCGCCAGTGAGAAGGCAATCCCCAGGACGATGAACCCGGAGAGCATCAGGGTAATGGGGCTGTGGGCTCCCCTGTCACCGGTAAGTATCAGCTCAGGGTTCTGGAAGAAGAAGTATATGGGAAAGGCTGCCATTGCAACCAGGACGAGGACTGCCACCGGAAAGACCGGTATGCTCGACTTCCCGAGGAGGAAGCACCCCTTCTTGGGGATGCCGGGATGGTTCTTGAGCTCCACCTGCGAGAACGTCATCGGCCTCTTGCCGAGGGTGCTGCTTATGAACCAGAGTATCATGAGGGGAAGGACGATGTTGTAGCCGAGTATGAAGTGTATCGGCCCCACTATGTCAGAGAGGAAGACCGCTGCCAGGGGAGCCATTATCGTTCCCATCACTGGAAGGAGTATGCCGAGCATGTGGATGACCGTCACCGGGAGCTGGAGGTCCTGTGCATAATGCTTCATCCTGGTCTTAGTTCCGTCCAGTATGACCTCCAGGGCCTGGTCGAGTATGACGGTCGCCCTCTGGGGGGTGTGGGTCTCTGACTCCCTTATCAGGCGGAGGGCCTCTGAGAACTCCTCGTTCTCTGACTTCCATTTTGCTATATAATCCGTCATGGCGTCCGATGCGGAATAGTATTTCCTCATCTCTATGTCCCAGAGCAGCCTCCTCATGTCCCATGCCAGGGGGCCGGAAACGTTGGACGCGGAGAAGGCCAGCGCCCTCTCGAGGTTGGGAGAGATTCTCATGGATATGACCATGTAGAGTATGGCAAGGACGACCTGGGAGGATGCCTGTATCCTGAGCTTCTTGACGTAGTTGTTCGGGTATTTCAGGAAGTAGAATGCAGCCCCTACCCCAAGGAGGGGGACCATTATCGCCAGGTAGATGGGGATGAAGCCGAGGATTATGACGACCGGGGTGAGCGCTGCGAAGAATATTATGGTCATCACCATCAGGGACATCACGTTGTCCGGGGTTATCTTCATCCCCGTGAAGGCGATTGCCTGCTCGAGGTCTGTCTTGGTCTTGCCGGATGCCTTCATCGTGACTATCTTCGCGGCGAGCCTGCACAGCCTCTCGTACCAGCTCAGCTTTATCTTCTCCTTCCTGCGGAAGACCTTGTATTCCCTTGACTCTACGTCTACCCTCACCCTTCTCTTTCTCGGAAGAAACAGCCTCTTATCCCTGGGCATCTGGGGAAGCGGAGGGAGAGGGATTTCATCCTTCTTTTTCTTTTCCTTCTCTTTGTCCTTGTCCTTCTTCCCCCCGAAGATACCCATGGTTTATATTAGTTACCCCGCCTTATAATTATTAGGAGAGGGAGCTACATGGCGATAAGGTTCTACAACACGCTTACCAGGAGGAAGGAAGTCTTCAAACCCCTCAGGGGAAAGACGGTGATGATGTACAACTGCGGCCCCACTGTTTATGATTACGCGCACATAGGGAACTTCAAGTCGTACATGCTTGCCGAGCTTATCAGGAGGTTCATGGAATGGAAGGGCTTCAGGGTGAAGCAGGTCATGAACATAACCGACGTGGGGCACATGACAGAGGACGAGGTGGCTGACTCCAGGGGGGAGGACAAGATAGAGAGAGCGGCGAAGAGGGAGCACAAGACCCCCAAACAGATTGCTGATTTCTACACCAAGGCATTCCTCAGGGACTGGAAGATGCTGAACATGCTCGAGCCAATGGCAAGGCCCAAGGCGACAGACTTTGTCGGGGAGATGATAGAACTCAACAAGACCCTAATAAAGAAGGGGTATGCTTACATCGGGAGTGACGGCTCTGTCTATTATGATGTGGGGAAGTTCAAGAGGTATGGCAAGCTGTCTGGAAACACGATAGAGCAGCTCAAGGCAGGCGCAGGAGGGAGGGTTGAAGAACAGGAGGGGAAGAAGAACCCGCTGGATTTTGCCCTATGGATAAACAACCCGAAACACATAATGCAGTGGAAATCCCCCTGGGGCAGTGGTTATCCGGGATGGCATATTGAATGCTCAGCGATGAGCATGAAGCTCCTGGGGAAGACCATAGACATCCACACAGGAGGGGAGGACAACATCTTTCCGCACCATGATTGCGAGATTGCCCAGTCAGAGAGCGCCACGGGAAGGAAATTCTCCAGGTACTGGATGCACGTGAGGCACATGATGGTTGACGGCAAGAAGATGTCAAAGTCAAAGAGCAACTTCTTCACCCTCGAGGATTTGGTGAAGAAGGGCCACGACCCCCTGGCAGTGAGGTATGCCCTCCTCGCAGCGCATTACAGGACTAAGATGAACCTGACAGAGGAGAGCATAGAGGACGCGCAGAAATGCATCGAGCGGCTGAGGTGCTTTGCAAGGGACATGAAGACATATAAGGGCGGTAGGGATTCTGGGAAGACCGGGAGGATAATCAAAAAGGCCAGGGATGGTTTTGACAGGGCCCTCTCAGATGACCTGAACATGCCTGAGGCCCTCGCCGCCGTGTTCGGGATGGTGAGGGAGATAAACCGCCTCTCTGAAGAGGGAATCTCAAAGAACGAGGCCAGGAAGGCCTATGAGCAGATTCTCGACTTTGAAAAGGTCCTCGGAGTGAAGGTAGACCTTCCCACGGACAGGTGCCCTGCTGACATAAGGAAGCTCATCGACAAGAGAGAAGCCCTCAGGAAGGAAAAGAATTTCAAAGAGGCGGACATGCTCAGAGAGCAGATAATGAAGAAGGGCTGGCTGGTTGAGGACTCCCCTGAGGGACCTAAGGTAAAGAGGGCCTAGCTGCTATCATTTAAAAGGAGAAAACCAATATAAATCGTCTTATCCCGAAGGATGAGACATTGTTTGTCGCATGCTTTGTGTGTGGCAGGAATTAAGGATGGGCCCGTGGCTTAATGGATAGAGCACCCGTTCTTTCCAGCTTGCTGGACAGAGGTGAAGCTTCGGAGGCCGCTCGCCGGAGATACCGGGGGGTTGCAGGTTCGAAAAAACCCTTTAGGACCGGTAAACGTCCTAAAGCGTTTGC
>CAZIAB010000003.1:0-42199 GCA_964537525.1 uncultured archaeon | reverse complement strand
CGGCCAGGCGATGTAGGTGTTGCCGGTCTTCTTCATCTGTATGAGGTCCATCTCCTTGAGTCGCCTGAAGTGGTAGATGTATTTTGCAGAGAGGCTCTTGCTCTTTCCGTTCTCTCCCAGCTCTATTGCGACCTCCAGCGGGTTCGCTGGCCATTTCTCGCAGATGACCTCAAGGACCTTCCTGGTCTGCTCGCTTATCCTCTTTTTCCCGGCTCTTCTGGTGATTCTTCCTGCCATGTTTAGAATTGTCCAAAACATATATAAATACATATTGTGGAATATTCCAAAAATAAGCTGTTTTTTGATGGAAATCTTCACCTTTATAAAACTCGGGAACAATAATTATCAGAAAGGGGTGATGGGAATGGTAAGCGTTGACAAGATAATGAGGAGGTTCGTGGTGACCGCTGACCCGGGCATAACGCTCATGGATGCCGCGAAGATAATGACGGTCAACAGGATTGGCTCTGTCGTAGTTATGAAGGGCTCGGTGCCGGTCAACATGGTTACGAATGATGACATTGTTTCTATCGTAGCGCAGGGGAAGAACCCGAGTAAGATGAAGCTCGGTGATATGAAGAAGAAGAGTGTCGTCACCGTCCCTCCTGAGGAGAATATACAGAAGGTCGCGCAGCTAATGATAAAGACCGGGTTCAAGAGGATTCCGGTCATGAAGAACGGAAAGCTTTATGGGATAGTGTCTGAGAAGGAAATCGTTCTCGTGCAGCCGCAGCTGCTTGATATAATGTCAGAAAAGCTCAGGATGAGGATAGAGAGGGTCTCCCCGAGGGAGGGAACGATATCAGGCATATGCGAGATGTGCGAAGGCTATTCCGACGACCTCAAGAATGTCGGTGATAAGTGGCTCTGCGAGAGTTGCATGGACAGGGATTAGGGATAGGAGTATTCGTCGATGATTTCTCCGTTGTCTATCAAATATGCAGTGTCACCGTCGTTGTTCCAGACGCACTGGAACGAGTTCGCAGGGCAGTCCCTGCCCCAGTAAAGGTCTGTCTTCGTATTCTCTCCGGTTACTGTGTGGATAGTAACGATGCCATTGATTACGAAACCCTCTGGGAAGGCATAGACGTTCTTTTCCGTTTCGTCCTTCAGCGTCCAGCCGGTCAGGATGAAACCATAGCCCTCAATCTCGACGTACTCGTCTATCTCATTGACTGAAAGGATTCTGATATCTCCCTGTTCCTGGAAGCAGTCCTTCGGACAATCCTGTTCTGTCTCGCCGTTGTCGCACGCCCCGTTGCCGCAGCAGGTGTCCTCTGGGATGCAGAGCTGGACAGAGAAGTCAAAGCGGTATGATGTGCAGGCCGTGTCCTCGGGGCAGGGCTCGCAATCTTGTCCGTCGGGATACTCTCCCTGCTCGCATATGCCGTTCCCTTCGCAGTCAAGGAGCGTCACGCACTTGCAGTCGGAGAGTTTCTGGCATGTGCCGCACGATGTGGGACAGTCATCGTCAGTTTCGGGTTGCTCTGATTGCTGCGAACCTCCGCTGACCTTGACCGTCTCCGTTGTCTCGTGGCCCGTGCAGAGGGGTTCGCAGGAGACGCAGTTCCCTGTGGAGGGATTGCACGAATCGCGGCAGGAGACATCTGTTCCGTCGGGACATGTTATGGTGGTTATGTCGCACTCCACGCCCATGCAGGGGTCGGTCTGCCTGGCAGAAACGTATTCCTCATAATCGTCGTGGGCACCATCCTGGTGGGACGTGTCCGTTACCCTCCCTGTCTCTGATGTGCAGCCCGACACGAGGACCAGAAAGAATAAAGCTAATAAAAGCAAATGCTTCATATATATAATTTCGCAAGCCCTGTAATAAAAGTAACACACGCCGTGCAACATGATGTTGTACACGTCATTGCAAAGGTTAGATAGACGTCATACATCAATTGGATAAAGACGTCATTCAAGCATTGGGCCCGTAGCTCAGCTGGATAGAGCACTCGCCTCCTAACCCTTGGTGGGAGAGAGCGAGGGGTCGCAGGTTCGAAAAAACCCTTTAGGGCCGATAAACGCCCTAAAGCGTTTGCGGAAAGAACGCTTTCGCACCCAGGAGCAACATAAACAATCCTGGGCATGAAGTGGTTTAGGGAATCCTGCCGGGTCCGCTAACCTTTTTACTGTTAAGAGCATCGCCAATTAAGATCGTGGCAGTTACCTATAGCGAATACTAAACTGTTCCAAAAGCGTTCACGGAAAATGCCCACGGGGTCAGCTTTTTATGAGTTAAAGGACAATAAGATAACATGACGAGGATTATTGCAATCGCTTCCGGAAAGGGGGGCGTCGGGAAGACCACCGTCGTGTCAAACCTTTCCTCTGCGCTGTCTGTCTTTGAGCAGAGCGTGATAGCGGTGGACGCCAACTTCACCACCGCCAACCTCGGCCTCCATATGGGTATCCCCATGTACCATACCACCATACAGGACGTGATAAAGGGCAAGGCAGCGCTCAGGGATGCTGTCTATCACCACAAGGACGGGTTCAGGATAATACCCGCTGACATATCCATAGAGAACATCATTACACCGAGCTCGCACAAGATTGTTGACTCCATGTACAAGTTACTCAATAAGACTGATTTCGTTATCATAGACGCCGCGGCAGGGCTCGGCAAGGAGGCCGTCTCCACCATAAAGGCCTCGGACGAGCTGATAACAGTGACCAACCTGGAGGTTCCTGCCCTCACTGATGCTCTGAAGCTGATAAGGGTCGCGGAGAGATACCACACGCACAACCTGGGGGTTGTTGTGAACAGGGTCAGGAAGGAATCCTGGGAATTCCCGCTGGAGCAGGTGGAAGAGTTCCTGGGCGTCCCTGTCATAGGAATAATAAACGAGGACCAGAACGTCAGGAAGGCGATAGCGGAGAAGTCCCCTGTGGTTTCGCACAGCCCCAAGGCGCTCTCCTCGCAGCAGTTCCTTGCGCTTGCAGCCAACGTCCTTGGGATGGAATACAAGATAAAGAGGCCCGTGCTCCACAGGTTCTTCGGACGGTTCGTTTACTGATTCACTTTCTTTTTACGGGTGCACCGAAATAAATGTCGTCGCCTGTTGACATATTTCTAGTATTAGTAAAGTTTGAATCGACCAGGCCCACGACACCGGATTCTAGAATTTTCCTTTGAAACGCAATGTCATACATCACAAACGGATTGTACTTTTCATATCCTTCATGGTCATTATAATCTACACCCGCATAGACGAGCAGCCCCTTGATTTGACCCCCCATATCAACCCACGCTGTCTTATAGCCGATAAAATCCTCAAACTCCTTCTTGTCTCCTGGAAAAACGACTATTTTTCTCAATGCTTCAGTGATCTGTCTTTCTTCCTCTTCGTTTTTGCGCAGCTGTTCTTCTTCAAATCTTTTCTCTTCTCTTGATTTTCCAATTCCGAATACCATTTATTCACCTTATGGTTATTTATCAGAAGTGTATTTATAAGCTTTTCTATTTGACTACTCTATAGTAAATATATCATCATTTCCTGCCTTATGGTTAATTGGCGATATGATTAGATGTAAAAGGGTTATTTGTACCCGAACCTCTTGTTGTATTTCTTGTGGTCCATTGCTTCCAGAACTATGCAGAATATCTCTATGCCTTCCTTTCCCAGCGTGTATATCATCCTCCAGCTGTCATCGAGCCTGAGCCTCCAGAGATTGTTTATGTCGTATTTGCTTGTGTAATATTCCGGCCACAGTTTTCTTGGTATTTTCTGGCCAGCCTCGGGATTCTCGGATAGCTTGGTCATGCCCCTGTTTATTATCCTGATTATGTATTCGGCGTCGCCGCTTCCCCTTTCAATCCGCTTCTCGAGCTTGGCAAAATCCCTAAGGAATTCATGGGAAAGCCTTATTGTCGTCATTTGCCTTTTTTCTCCCATTTGACTGAAGTTTCGAAGAGCTTTCTCAGCTTCCTGTTGTCCATCGCGACCCACATTATCTTCTTGTCCTTTGTTATCAGTATCTTGTTGCTCTTCTCCAGGTATTCCAGAATCAGGCCGAGTGTCTGCCACATGACCATCTTCGGTAGGGCCCTCCAGAGCTGGTTCTTTGTCGGGTAGTAATCAAGCTTCTTTATCGTGTCCTCTACCATAAGGACCGTGTCAAGTCTCGGCATGTGAAGGGTCTGGGTTTTCATGAAATCACTTAATAGATATATATTAATATTACTATATATATAAATCCATATATTTAAAGCTTTCGGAAGGTTTGTATAGTGGTTACTCGTGTTTTTTCGTACACGTTTTTTGGAGAAGCGGCAGCTCTCGTAAAAAAGGTGTTATTTGTTTTTGTAGACTTCATCCAGCTCCAGCTCGAAGGCCGTGACGGGCATCTTGAGGGCGAGCTTGCTGAGGATGGCAGGGGATATCTCACCAAACACTCCTATCGATTTGTTGCCCTTCATTATCTGGCCGCACCGACCCTTCATGAAGGATGGGTGTTCGGTGGATTGCTTGGATGTCTTCAGGCCAAGGTTCTCATCTATGGAATTCACTATGGCTGCCATCTCTGAGAAGTTGGCGTTCGCGTGGCTGACGACGCCCGCGAGCTTCCTTATGTTCCTCGTCCTCACCTCCTGCTTCGGGTCAGGGAGCACACAGTCAGCGACCTCAAACAGGCGCTGCGGATATCTCCTGTGCTTGTTTGAGACGAGGTTTGCCATGAGCGAGGGTATTGCCCACACCCTCACCTGGGAGTATTCCTTTGACATGGGATTGGCTATCTCCACTGTCCCTCCCTCCGGGACGTTCATGAGTTTGAACTGCTTCTCAGGGCTCGTGAGAGTGTAATTCACCACCTCCTGGAAGCCCGTGCCTATCATCATCTCCCTTATCCTGTTGCAGAACTCCTCGAACGGGTGCGGCCTTCCAACAGTGGGGAGGCGGGGAAGCTCTGGCTCGAAATCATTGTATCCGTATGCTATCGATATGTCCTCTATGATGTCAACGAGGTGGAGAATGTCATACCTGTACGGGGGGATTAGGACAGTCCTGTTCTTCATGTTAACGCCGTAGTTCATCCTCTCGAGCAGGGACTTTATCTCGCTGTCCCTGAGGTTGTATCCGAGCATCCTCTTGACGTATCCAGTGTCGAGCTTCATGGACCTTGCCCTCAGGTTCGGATAGATCTTTTTGTTGACCCTGACCGCTTCTATCCTTCCGCCGCGCATCTCCATGGAGGTGAGGAGTATGTTCAGCGCATAGCTTATTGGTGCCTCGTCATAGCCGGTTATGTCAAGGAATATGTCTTTCGTTCCCTCGGTCACCTTGGTGAGCTCCCCGTTTATTATCGGAGGGAAGGAGAGAATCTCTCCTTTGCTGTCAATGATTATCGGGAGCTTCTTTGCCTTGCCGAAGATGTGCTTGTACTGGATTCCCTTTGGGTGCTTCCTGAGGATTTCCTCCATTGTCATCTCCTTGCTGAATCCAAGGGGGACGAACTTGACGCTCTTGGGGTCGACTTCCTTGTAGCAGAAGGGTGGATTTACCTTGGAGAGGTCATGGACGCCTATCGCTGTCTTTACCCTGTCCCTTCCTATGGTGAGGTCAATCAGCTCCTGGAGCTGCATTATGCTCCTGATAGTGTCATCGTCCAGCCTTAGTCCTCTAACCGCCCCGGCGACTATGCATGGCCTGACCTTGACAGGGCCTGCTGCCATGGATATGGTTGGTTTCGAGACCACGTGGCTTGGCAACCCTCTATTTATCCCGAGCCATGCAGAAACCTGCCTCGCTATCCCTTCTGTGCTCATCAGGTCAGGCCTGTCGGGCGTCACCTCAATCTTTATCCTGTCTCCGTCCCATTCATCTATCTCCAGCTTGTTCAGGGGCAGGACGGTCTCGAGCTCGCTGTCCGCCACCTTCCTTCCGAGCATACCCTTGAGGTCAGGGGCGCTTATCTCTATGACAGGCATCAGACCACCAGCCTCCTCTTCCTGAGCCACTCGACATCGTGATTGAACAAATCCCTCATGTCGCTTATCCCGAGCTTTATCATCGCCAGCCTGCCGAACCCCAGGCCCCACGCGAGGACCGTGGCGTCAACCCCCAGGGGTTTCGTGAGCTCTGGCCTGAATATCCCCGAGCCTCCAATCTCCACCCACTTCCCCCCTATCTTCGCATCCATCTCGACAGAGGGTTCTGTGAAGGGGAAGTATCCCGGCCTGAAGCGGATGTCCTCTGCCCCAGCGACCTCTTTTCCGAAGAGTTCCAGGTATCCGAGCAGGTTCCTTATGTTCAGGTTCTCTCCGAGGATTATCCCCTCCAGTTGGTGGAACTCAAAGGAGTGGGTAGCGTCGAGGACGTCGGGCCTGAAGTCCCTGTCGATTGTGAAGAACTTGGAGGGAACCTCCGGTCTGGAAGCGAGGGTCCTGGCAGAAACGCATGTCGTGTGGCTCCTGAGGACCAGGTTGAGAGTCTGCTGCTGGTTCCAGTGTCCCCAGCCCGTGGAGCCGGTTATCCAGCCGTTCTTATGGGTCTTACCGACCCTCTCCAGCGCCATTTTGTCCCTGACCTCGCCCCTGGATGGCTTCTTCAGCCTGAAGACGTCGTGTATCCCCCTGGCGGGGTGGTCCTGGGGCATGAAGAGGGCGTCCATGTTCCAGAACTCCGTCTCTGTGAAAGGGCCCTTCATCTCATGGAAACCGAGCGCAATCATTTTCCTCCTTGTCTCGTTGATGAACTGGACGTAGGGATGTATTGTGGAAGCGTAGAGCGTGGGGACAGGGGTGTTGACGTCATACTCCCTGAATTTTGCGTCCTTCCACTTGCCTGTCTTTATATGAGAGGGCGTCAGCTGGCCTACCTCCTCCTTTATGGCCTTCACGTCCTTGAGGTGCGGTAGGATGCTCTTGCCCTTCTCCGTAAGGGAGAGCGTCTTGGTCTTCTTCTCCCTGACGGTGACGAGCTTCCTTGCCCTGAGCTCATCGATGTTTTCTTCATGGATATTTCCCTTGAGGCCCTCCTCGACGGGCGTGTTTTTTGAGAGGACCTCCCTTCCCTGCATGGTTATGCTTACCTTGCCCCCTGCCATCTGAATCCAGCCCTTCTTCTTGGCCCATGCAAGGGCAATGCTGAAATTGTCAATGCGGTTGTTTAGTTCCTGTATCGACATGGCCTTGACTGAAATCGTCTCCAGAAGCTTTTTTTCCGGGATTCCCTCCTCAGAGTATCTCTTCCCCTCATCAGTGAGCTCTGCCTTTGTCTCGACCTCTTCCCTGTGCTCAACGAGCCCTTTCATGCTGGCCCACTGCCCTGCCTTGTGGACGCTGTCCTCAGAGAGGCCGGTCTCCTTTGCTATCTCGCCAGTGGCTGCCTCGCGCAGCTTCTTCAGGGCAAGTAGTATCTTCTTCTCGTGTGGGGAGAGCTTCTTCACTATGTCCTCTGTCATGATATCTATATCCTTATTGGTTCTGGTTGTTAAAATAATATTGGGGACGACTGCATGCCAATAGTTGGAAATCTCCTGGCATTACACAAAAAAGCTAAAGAATCGTGGCTGAAAACCAAAACTGAACTGATGCACTGTCCTGGCTGTAAGGTCTGTCATGTGAACCACTTCTAAATGATTGGGGGTCAGGTTTTTAAGTTTTGCTCAGCCCGCTGCTGCCTTTAAATGATGAAAGCCACCAATAAACCATTATATGCCAAAGAAGATTGAGTTTATTGAATTGAAGAACGTATTTGATATAGAGAATGAGAACCTTTCACGCGGCGCCTGGTGGTGGTGGTGGTGGATATTCTTTTTTGATAATCCAAAGATTCCTGAAAAGCCAAGGCAACTGATGATTCTATGGTCAGCGAAGAACACAAAGAGGATTAACTGCAATGATCTGGATATAAAGATTGAGAAGGCGCGTGATGGTAATGTCCTGGATGGTGTGGTTGCTGCATGGTATTTTGATGGTGAAAGGATGCACCACAACTTCCTTCTGGAGCAGTGCAGGATAAGGGTTGGTGAAAGAGGATTGGTATCAGAATCCAGGACACCGGCATCGTTCTCTGTGAATGGAAAGTGTGGTGTTGTGAAGATAGGTGATGATTTTGTCTTTGTTGCTGAGGCTGACAGAGAGTATGATTTTTCTCGGCCAAGACACCACTCAAACAATTTTGTTGGCGAAAAGGGTTATTCCATAATGAAGGTTAATCGCACCGGCCTGAAGGGTAGGGTTGAGGGAAAAACAATAAAGGGGAGCGCGTACTTCCAGAGGGTTTTTGTGAATGCCCCTGCTATCCCATGGTATTGGGGAATCTTCCATTTTGAGAGCGGCGGAATACTGACGTACACTAACCAGCTCGTTTTTGGGAAGTCGATAAAAAAGGATATATCATTCTTTGATGGGAATGAGATGCACAGCTTCAAGAAGATGAGGGTCAAGAGAAGCGGTGGAGACGTTCCTGTGTTCAGAGTCACAGGAGAGAATGAAGGGAGGGAGATAGAGTTTGTGGTTGATTGTTATTCACATTCGTGGTGGACATTCAGGAAGAAGAGCGCAGGGGTTATTCCCAACAAGCTCACCTATAATGAGTATCCTGCTGTGATATCTGAGTTCAGGGTGATGGATAAAAAAACAGGAAGGGTTGTCGGTCTCAAAGAACTTGGCAAGGCAGTAGGAAACGCTGAGCACACAACAGGGTATCTGCTTTAGTCAGCGGACGGGGTGCCACTCACTTACCCTGCTGTTCTTCATGAACGTGTAGTATATCCAGTTGGTGAGGTATGTCTTTGAGAAGGCAAGGACGCCCAGCTCCCTGAACCTGCGGATGGAGTCTTTTATCGTGAGGTCCCTCAGGAGGGGAAAGCTGCCGCATCTCGATGCGCGGAAGACGAAGTCCAGGTCCTCTATCGCAGGGAGGTTCTCGTCGAACCCGCCCAGCCGGCTGAAGGTTTCCTTCCTGACCATTATGCCGTTCTCCCCTGATGTGCAGGGCTTCACCGCGTGGGCAAGTGACTTTATACCCGACCATGCCCTGTAGAAGGTGTATTCGAAGAGTGTGGGCTTCACCCATGGATCGGGCATCATGCTGCAAGAAGCGCCAATCACGCCCGGCTCTGAGAAGACGGATTCCAGCCTTGAGAAGAGGTTGTCCGGGACTATCGCGTCGGCGTCTATGAAGATGAGAATCTCTCCGTTGGCCTGCATGGCTCCGTGGTTTCTGGCAACAGAAATGCCTCTCTTGCTGATGTTAAGTACCCTGGCCCCGAGGCCGGACGCAATCTCCCTCGTCCTGTCAGGAGAGTCAGAATCCACTACTATGGTTTCCATACCGTACCCGCGCCCTGCGCGCTCCAGATGCTTCAGCGTCCTTCCTATCGCGCGCTCTTCCATGTAGGTGGGGATTATCACTGAAAAACGGATTGCCATGCTTATATTTCATGGTTACGAATTTATACCTTTCCGTGTCTAATTAAACCATGTCGTCTGAGTCTTCGTGGGATTCTGTCTGGACCGGAATGAAGGATATTGGTTTTGAGAGGGAGAACTATACGTGGAGCATATACGAGTCCCTTCTCGGAAGGGATTATGATTACAGGGGGAAGCGCGTGGTGGAGATCGGGTGCGGGACAGGGATAAGCACCTGCATGATGGCAAAGAGAGGGGCGGAGGTCACGTTCCTTGATTACTCGAGGGATGCGCTTAGCATAGTGAAGCGCGTGATGAAGTCCCTGGGCGTTGACGGAGAACTGGTCCTCGGGGACGCGTTCGAGACTGATTTGGGAGGGTTTGACATCTCCCACAGCGAGGGCGTGATAGAGCACTTTAGGGGGGAGAGGAGGCAGGGAATAGTGGACGTCCATGCCAATGCCCTGAAGAGAGGTGGGAGGTCTGTGATAACAGTCCCCCAGATAAAGTCCCCGCCCTACAGGATTGGCAAGCTCCTGGCAGAGAAGACGGGGACGTGGATTCACGGGAACGAGTATCCATACTCCAAGACAGAGCTCAGGAAGAGGATGGAGAGGTCCGGGATGAGGTTCGAGAAAATGATAGGTGGGGAGTTCCTGTTCTCCTTCGGGTGGGCATTTGCCCCGCTATGGATGAAGAGCAGGGTCCTTTCGCTTTCAATAGGCATGCCCAGGAACAGGAAGGTGAGCCGCCTCAATTACGACAACCCCCTGGCCAACAGGTTCGGGAGAGTGATTGCGGCGGTCGGGGTCAAGAGGTAGGGCGCAGTTAATCATATAATTGGACGGCACTTCAGACCCAGCAACAATGTAAACAATCCTGGGTTCGGAAAGCCGTCATCGTAAGTTTTGTTGTTTGCTTGTCGCTGGTTGGTTTACTCCCAGTACTTGAAGTCGAGCTCTGGCTCCTTTCTCTTCTTTTTCCTTATTCCCTTGATGAGGCCGAGGAAATAGTAATAGGTGGTCAGGGGGAAGTAGAAGAAAACGAACTCAAAGATTTCGAGTGGGTCCCTCCTGTCTCCGGTCGACCAGACCATTATGACTGAATGGAGCAGCATCGCGAGGAAGGCGAGGAGTATCTGGTAAAGAATGAAGGCAAAGAACCTGGGGACGTCATATATCAGGGACATGACCGTCCCTATCAGGAGGGTGTCAATCATGAACATGCTCAGCAGGAGGTAGGGGAAGAAGAACAGCAGGAACTGCGGGGCCTTCATGTAGAACCTCCAGTGGCGGGCATAGCTGAAGAAGCTCCCCTTGCCCCACCTTATCTTCTGGTTCCTCAACCGCTTCCTGTTGGGAGGTTCTGTTGTCTTTATCATGGCGAGCGGCTCCCACTGGATTCTCATTCCCTTCTTGGCAATCCTTGCCGCAAGGTCATTGTCTTCCAGGAGTGTGTTGGGCCATCCACCGAGCCTGTTCATTACAGACCTCCTTATTGCGACTCCGCAGCCCCGGAATCCTATGAGCGAGCCGAAGAACATGTTCATCTTTATCAGGGCAAACGTGAAGGCGTTCTCAACTCCGGCCAGCCTGGCCAGCTCGTTCCTGCTGTTCCTGACCAGGTATTTCGGCATCACTGCTGCAACCCCGCTTTTCGAGAACCACGGTATTATCCTGTCCAGGGTATCGGGCATGACGGATGTGTCAGAATCGAGGAAGAAGAGAATCTCCCCCCTTGCCTTGGTGAGCGCGAAATTCAGGGAGCTGGGCTTCCCTGTCCTCTCATTCCTGTGGTAGACCTTCTGGGTGTATCTCCTTGCTATCTCCGGGGTCCTGTCCGGGTATTCGTTGACCACTATTATTTCCTTCCTCGGGTATCTCAGCGCCTTTATTGACCCGAGTGTGGACTCTATGGTCTTCTCTGACCTGTAGGCGGGGATTATTATGGAAACGAGCGGTAGCTTCTTGGGGACAGTGAGCGACGACCTTTCCCTTTCTATCCTCTTGCTGCCCACGTGTCCGAGAACCAGATAGGTGATTGTAAGCATTCCTACTGTTATAACCAACCACATAATCTATATTGGGGATTGTTTTTTATATTGGGTGGGGGGTCAGAGGTATGTCCTGAGCTTCCTGAACCCCCTCATGAATTTTGAGTAGCGGCTCTGGGCCCTGGTGACGAGTTCCACCCTTCCAGCGAGTATGGATTTCAGTATGTCCGCGGGGTCCTTCCTGGAGGAAACCAGCATGTAGGTCTTTCCGATTTCGTCAGGGAAGTGGGCATCCGATCCCGCGACCACTGGCTTCCCTTTGGACTCCGCGTATTCCATCGCGCGCCTGTTGAACCTGGTCCATATGGTCCTGGAATTGAATGCCTCTATGGCATCCACGTGGGTGAGTATGCTGTCCAGACTGTCGCCTATACCCCTCCTCATCAGGTCAAATGGATGGGGAACTATCACGAACCCTCCCTTCTCCCTGGCGAGCCTGACGGTCTCTTCAAGCCTCCTTCCGGCAGGAAGGGTTTCCCTGATATTAAGGACCACTATCTCTCCCTTGTCTGTCACAGTCTCCTGGCCAGGGAAGACGATGACCCTTCCCTTTGCGTATCGCTCTGCCCTGAGCGAACCCTCCACCGTGTCGTGGTCTGTGACCGCTATCGCGTCAAACCCGTGGGCGAGCGCTGTCTCGACCAGCTCTTCCGGGGACTGGCCGCCGTCCTTGGAGAACGTGGTGTGGGTGTGGAGGTCAACCTTCAGTTTCCTGGTTTGGGGAGGGCGGGTCATGGGTTATTCTTGTGTAAAGATAATAAATGCCTTTTATGTGAGCAGCGACAATTATAAATTGCTGACAGCGAAATATGGAATGTGGTTGGATGAAGGCCGACAAGCTTCTTGATATCGCGAAGAGGAGGGGGTTCTTCTGGCAGTCCTCGCAGATATACAGCCCCATAGCAGGGTTCTATGATTACGCCCACCTCGGTGCCTCCCTGAAGAGGAAGTGGGAGAACGTCTGGAGGGAATACTTCCTCGGGCTGGATGACAATTTCCATGAGATAAGCGTCTGCCAGGTCATGCCCGAGGAGGTGTTCAGGGCGTCAGGCCACCTCGAATCCTTCGTGGACCCCATAGTCAAGTGCAGTAAGTGCATGCACGTTGAAAGGGCCGACCATATAATAGAGGCAGAGCTCGGCGGCATCTTCGAGGGTGTTTCTCTCGGAAAGATGGAGAAGATTATAAAGGACAACAATATAAGGTGCCCGAAATGCAAGGGTGAGCTCGCTGAGGTGGGTATCCTGAACATGATGTTCCCGATTGAGATAGGGACAGGCAAGACAAAGAGGACTGGCTATCTCTCGCCGGAGACGGCGCAGGGAGCTTACGTTAACTTCAAGCACGAGTTCGATGCCCTGAGGAAGAGGCTTCCCATGGGGCTTGCCGCAATAGGCAAGGCATTCAGGAACGAGATATCCCCGAGAAACGTTCTGATAAGGCAGAGGGAGTTCACGCAGGCAGAGCTCCAGGTTTTCTTTGACCCGGACAATATAAGGGAGCATCCCAGGTTCGGAGAGATAGAGAGATACAAGCTCAGGGTCTTTCCTGTCAAGAACAGGTCCAGGGGGACCATAAAAGAGATATCTGCAAAGGAGGCGGTCAGGCAACTGAAGCTGCCGAAGTTCTATGTCTATCACATGGCAAGGATGCAGCAGTTCTACCTGAACGTCCTTGGCCTACCGAAAGAGAAGTTTCGGTTCAGGGAGCTGGATGAGGACGAGAGGGCATTCTACAACAGGTATCACTGGGATGTTGAGATGGACCTCGAAAGTATAGGGGGGTACAGGGAGATTGCCGGCCTCCACTACAGGACCGACCATGATTTGTCAGGGCACCAGAAGGTCTCTGGCGTCAGCATGGTGGTTGACGTTGACGGCAAGAAGATTCTCCCCCACGTCCTGGAGCTGAGCTTCGGTGTTGACAGGAACATCTATGCCCTGTTTGAGCTTGCGTACAGGGAGGAGAAGGAGAGAGATGTGATGCTCTTTCCCAGGAGGGTCTCACCTTTTGATGCTGGAATTTTTCCGCTGGTTAACAAGGACAACCTCCCGGATAAGGCAAGGGAGGTGAAGAGGCTTCTCCAGGAATCAGGATTCAACGTGTTCTACGATTCGTCCGGTAGCATCGGGCGGAGATACAGAAGGATTGACGAGGCCGGGGTTGCTGCGGGGATAACCATAGATTATGACTCGCTCAAAAGGAACGACGTCACCCTGAGGGACAGGGACACCATGAAGCAGATAAGGGTCAGGATAAGCGACCTGCCAGAGACCCTGAGAGGCTTCATAAACGGGAAGCCGCTGAACAAGCTCGGGGTCGTTATAAAGTGATTCTAATATACGAACTGCAGTATCAGGAAAACCACGTAGATGCCTAACAGGACTATTGCCTCTGTCCTGTCTATCTTCATTCCCTTGCGCATGAAGAGGATTAGCAGGAAGGAGAGGACGAGCATTATCGGTATGTTTATGTTGTTTATTATGGCCTCTGTGGGTATGGGGCCGAACAGGGCGACCAGGCCCAGTATGGAGACGTTGAATATGTTCGAGCCGATTATGTTTCCCACGGATATCCCGCGCATCTTCTTGAGCGCCGCGACCACGGAGGTCGCGAACTCCGGGAGAGAGGTTCCCACCGCTATTGCGACCAGTGCTATGACGACCTCTGATATGCCTAGCCACGTGGCGATGTTTATCGTGGAGTAGACGAGAACCTCCGCGCCTATGGCGATGAACGCGGCGCCGAGCGCGCAGAAAAGGATGCATTTTATTACTGCCTTGTGCTTCTTCTCCTCAGCCGCCCTGGTGACTCTCTTGTGCGATGTCCCTGGTATGGTTGACTTTATCAGGTAATAGAGGTAGCCGAACAGCATCAATATGAGGATGATTCCTTCGTACCAGAACATTCCGTCAAGGAGGAGGGCGGCAGTCACTATGCTGAAGAAGAGCATGACTATGCCCTCCTTTATGAACTTCCTGGTCACCATGAGCGGGGAGGCGAGGGCGGAGATTCCAACAATAAGGCCTATGTTGGCGATGTTGGAGCCTATTATCGTTCCAACTGCTATCCCTCCCAATGAACCGAGGACTGATATGAGGGACACGGCGAGCTCAGGGAGGGATGTAGAGATTGCTACTATGGTTATGCCTATGACGAGCTCGGAGATGCCCCAGAGCTTTGCGAGGCGGGAGGCATAGTTCGTTATTATGTCCGCGCCCTTTATGAGGATTCCAAGGCTGACGATGAATATCAGGATGTTCATTGCCTCGTACATCTAACCACTCTTAATTATTGTCCTCAGCTTCATTATAACCATTACGCTCAGCGAGACCATGATTATTTCAATCCAGTCCTCCAGGCCGATGGGTACCGTGCTGAATATTGGCTGGAGGAACGGCACGTAGACAACGATGACCTGTAACCCTATCGAAAGGCCCATTGCCATGAGTAGGGCCTTGTTCGAGAAGAGTCCTATCTTGTAGTCTGACCTGACCGTCTGGACCCTTACCATCTCTAGCATCACTATCGCAGTGAAGGCGACTGTCATGGCGTGCCTCCCTCCGGTAGGTAGATTGAGCCAGAAGAGGAAGAGCGTCCCTACGCACATCACTATGCCTACGATTATTATGTCTGTCATCATTCTCCTGGTGAGTATGCTCTCCTTGGGGTCGCGGGGCTTCCTGTCCATTATCCCTGGCGATGCCGGGTCAACCCCCAGGGCGAGTGCAGGCAAACCATCGGTCAGGATGTTTATCCAGAGCAGCTGGATTGGCAGCAGTATGAGGCCCGTTTCAGGGTCAACCAGGGCAATCAGGGTCGCGATGAAGACTATGAGCACCTCCCCTGTGTTGCTGGACAGGAGATACTGTATGAACTTCTTTATGTTGTCATAGATTCCGCGGCCCTCCTTTATCGCGCTCACTATGCTCGAGAAGTTGTCGTCCCTGAGAATCATGTCCGAGGCCTCCTTTGCAACGTCCGTCCCCTTTATACCCATGGCTATCCCGATGTCTGCGCTCTTCAGGGCAGGGGCGTCGTTCACGCCGTCACCGGTCATTGCTATTACATGTCCGTTGGAACGGAGGGCCTCGACTATCCTGACCTTATGCTCGGGATTAACCCTGGCATAGACGGATATGTCGTTTGCCTTACCGCAGAGCTCCTTGTCAGACATCTTTTCGAGCTCCTCGCCTGTCAGGGCAACCGGCCTGTCACCCACTATGCCTATCTGTTTCGATATGGCGATGGCGGTGTCCCTGTGGTCGCCTGTTATCATCACGACCTTTATGCCGGCCCTCTTGCAGAGCTCTATGTCATCCCTGACCGTCTTCCTGGGCGGGTCTATCATGCCGACGAGGCCGAGGAAGGTGAGTCCGGACTCTGCCTGTTCCTGTGTCCCTGGAATGCTCATGGTTTCCTTCATTGCAATGGCGAGCACCCTCAGGGCCCCTGTGGCGAATTCCGTGTTCATTGAGAGGATTTCCTTCCTGTGCTTGGGTGTCATTCTTGCTGCCTTTCCGTTAATCATTATCGTGGTGCATTTCCTGAGCACGTTCTCAGGCGCGCCCTTGACGTTGACAACAATCCCTCCGCAGGAGTTCACGGTGCTCATCATCTTCCTCTCTGACGTGAATGGGAACTCCTTCTTCCTCGGATGCTCCCTTTCCATGTCATCGCTATGATATCCTGCCTTACGGGCCGCAACGATGATTGCACCCTCTGTGGGGTCGCCTATTATGCTCCATGTCTTCCCGGACAAATCAAGCGACGCATTGTTGCAGAGCGCGCCGGTCTTCAGAAGGAGGGAAAGCTGCTTGTCCCTGGACGGGTCGGTCTTCTTTCCGTTTACAAGAAACCCTCCTTTTGGCTCGTATCCTGCCCCTGTCACGGATATGTCCCTTCCCGGGTGCCATATCCTGCTAATCGTCATCTCGTTCTTTGTGAGGGTCCCTGTCTTGTCGCTGCATATGACTGTCGTGGAGCCGAGCGTCTCAACGACCGGGAGCCTCCTCATCAGCGCGTTCCTCTTAGCGAGCCTCCTCAGGCCCAGGGCCAGGGTAACCGTGACTACCGCAGGAAGGCCCTCAGGGACCGCTGCTACCGCCAGGGCTATGCCGTTTATTATCTGCGTGGTTATCAGCTTCTCTGTTACCGGGTCTCCGGTAAGAAGGCTTCCCCTGAGTATCCCGGTGGTTGCGACCACAGCGCATATGCCGAGGATTATCGCCCCGAGCTTCTTGCCGAACGCAGCGAGCTTCTTCTGGAGGGGCGTCTCCTCTTCAGGGGTCTCCTCTATCCTGTGGGCAATCTTCCCCATCTCTGTGTTCATGCCAGTTGAAACGACGACTCCCATTCCCCTCCCGTAAGAAACTACCGTTCCCATGTAGCACATGTTCTTCCTGTCAGCGAGGGCTCCTGCCTTGAGCGGAGAGGTTTCCTTGGTGACGGGCTGCGACTCTCCTGTCAGGATTGCCTCGTCTATCTTGAGCTCTGCTGTCTCTATGATGCGCATGTCAGCAGGGACGCGGGTCCCCTGCTCCAGGAGGACTACGTCTCCGGGTACGAGCTCGGTGCTCTGTATCCTGAGCTTCTTTCCGTCCCTGATGACGATTGATTCCGGGGTGGTCATCTTCTTGAGCGCCTCTATCGTTTTCTCGGCGCGATATTCCTGCATGAAGCCGAATATCGAATTCAGTATTACTATGATAAGTATCGCTATCGCGTCTATGACCTCGCCTATGAGGGCAGAGAAGAAGGTGGCGAAGATAAGGATGATGACGAGGGTGCTCTTGAACTGGCCGAGGAAGATGGCAAGGGGGTTTATCTTCTTCCCTGACTTTATCTCGTTCGGCCCGTATTCCCTCAGGCGGGAGGATGCCTCCTGCGGGGAGATTCCATGGGGAGACGAACCCAGCTTCTTCAGAACGCGCTTGGCATCAGTCTCGTGCCACTGGCCCTCGTCCATATTAATATATTATGGCAGCCCCGGCTTAAAACCAGTTCATTTCTTGAGCTTCAGGATGGCATGGGCGATGTCGCCTGTTTCTTCCAGGGCCTCCGCGGCCTCCTGGGGGGTGGCGCCGGTCTGCTCAACGATTAGGCGGAGGTCCTCTTCTGAGAACTCTGAGGAGTCCTTCTCCTCGATGTCGCCGGATATCTGGAAGGTGTCCTGTCCGGCCATGTTGACCTTTGACACTTGTGGATTCGTGATGATGATTTCCTTCTTCTTCGTCCTTATTATGACCTCCTCTGCGTCTATCTCCGTGCTCTGGATTCCCATCTTCCTTGCCATCTTCTCGAGCTGCTTGGGGTTGATTTTCATGCATATCACTTGTCCCGGGTTTTTAAATTGGTTTGTTGTGGCTTTATATTGATTGGCTCGTTTTAGTAATTATGTATTACATTGGTGCTTCTATTGACGGTTCCAGCCAGGTAAGGGTTTTTCTGACCGCGGAGGAGGCAAAGGAATTTGAAAGGGCGGGTTCGCTTGCCACTGAGATTAGACAAACTGTGTCGGGAAGGGTCTTGCCTCTCAGGTTGAGAGCCAGCGAGAAGGGGTGGCGCGCACAGGGTGTTCCTGCCAATGCCGGTTATGAGGAAAAGGAGGCGTATGAGATTGATGTCCCTCCTGATGGCCCGCGGAAAGTCCTCGATGGTGAGATAATCGGCGCAGGGTATCCAGACATTCTCCTGAGGATGGTTTACATGAGCCTCGACACGGTCTATTGATATTGCTCCTCTATAATATATGTCTGGGGTAATGGTGTTTTTTTATTATGTGCTGACAATAATTTAGGGTTGGTAATCCAGATTTTCTAGGGTTCAGTTGGGTCATTGGAATGGGTTGGGGCCTCTGTCCTGTTGGGTTGGGCCCCTGCTGTGACGGGTGTGATGATGGAGATACAGGTACTTGACGTTGATTACGTGCTGGTTGATGAGAAGCCGATCGTGAGGATATTCGGCAAGAAGGCGGATGGGAAGACGGTCTGTGTGTTCTATGACAAGTATCTCCCCTACTTCTACGTCGATGATGAGAGGGCGCTGGAGCTCATCAAAGGGGACCCTAACGTGCTCAAGAGGGAAAAAGTCAGGAGGAAGAGGGTCATGGGATACAGCGGGCCCGTTGACATGTGGAAGGTGACGCTGCAGAACCCGTCAAGGACACCTGAAATCAGGGACATGATACACAACAGGGGCTTCCGTACGTATGAGTCTGACATCCTGTTCAAATACAGGTTCATGAACGACTTCGGGATAAAGGGACTCGGGTGGATAAAGGTGAAGGACAGCGAGGGCGCGCCAACAATGACCGTAAGCACAGACCAGTCAGTAAAGGCAAATGGTATAGAACCCATGAACAAGCCGGAGAATGCGCCCCTGAGGTTCATGGCGTTTGATATAGAGTGCATACCGCTCGTTTCAGGGACCGCCCCAGATGCCGGAAGGGACCCCGTAATAATGATATCTGTGGTCTTCAGCGAGGAGTTCAAGGGTGAGAAATCCATGCTCATAAGCACCAGGCCGGGGAGGGGTGTGATAGCGGTCTCAACAGAGGAGGAAATCATGAACAGGTTCCTGGACATCGTCTCCCAGTATGACCCTGATGTCATTACGGGCTATAACGTGAATAACTTCGACTTCCCATACCTGCTTGAGAGGATGAAGAGATACAGGATTCGTCCCGTGATGGGAAGGTGCACGCAGAAGCCGGTCATAGCAAAGAAGCTCATGGCGAGGTACAGGGTCTCTGCCGTTGGGAGGATAATATTCGACAGCTTTGAAATCATCAAGAAGGATTTCTCCTTCATGCGGTATGACCTCGGGACGGTCGTCAAGAACCTGCTCGGTGACAGCAAGGTTCCCATCAGGATAAGCGAGATGGAGGACTTATGGAAGGGCGACCAGGAGGGGTTCGAGCGGTTCGTCGAATACTGCAGAAAGGACTCGGTGCTTGCACTGGATCTCGTTCTGAAGATGAGGCTCATGGACAAATACGTTGCTCTCTCGAAGATATCCGGGACGTTGATACAGGACACGCTAACGAGCGGGGAAACCCAGAGGATAGAGAACTTCCTTCTTCAGGAATTCAATAAAGAGGGGTTCGTGTTCCCGCCCAGGCCAAAAGAGGAGGATGTTGCTGAGAGGGAGTCCTCCAGAAAGAAGGAGCTCAAGGGAGGATTTGTCCTAGAACCGGACAAGGGGCTCCATGACAACGTGGTTGTCCTTGATTTCAAGAGCATGTACCCGTCGATAATAAGGACCTTCAATGTCTGCCCAACGACCATGATAACTGAGAAGAGGGTCGATAACCCCATAGTCACTGTTACAGGAACATCGTTCGTTCCCAAGAACGTCAGGCACGGTATAATCCCGAGGATACTCGAGGAACTGATGAACAGGAGGAGCGCTGCGAAGAAGAAGATGGTGAACGCGAAGGATGAGAACAGGAAGAGGGTTTACGATGCTGAGCAGTGGGCGCTCAAGATAATGGCAAATGCGTTCTACGGGCACATGGGATATTCCCGTGCCAGGGTGTATGACATAAGGATAGCCAACGTTATAACCGCCACCGGCAGGGACATGATACACAAGACCAAGGATATGGTTGAGAGGGAGTTCGGGCATAGGGTCGTTTACGGGGATACGGATTCTGTCATGGTTAAGGTGAACATGGACGATATGGACAGGATACGCAAGGAGGCTGAGAAGATATCAGAGTACGTGACAGACAAGCTTCCTGGTATGATGGAGCTCGAGTTCGAGAAGCTCTTCAGGAGGTTTCTCCCGCTCACGAAGAAGAGGTATGTCGCATGGAAATTCGAGCCCGTCGACGGCGGATGGAAAGAGGGTATAGAGATGAAGGGTATAGAAACCGTCCGTAGGGACTGGTGCGAACTGGTCAGCGATACCATGAAAGAGATAATAGATATCATAGTCAAGAAGGATGACCAGGGAGAGGCCGTGAAGAGGTTTAGTGAGATTGTCAAGGAGCTGACAAGCGGGAAGATACCTGTGGAGAAGCTCGTCGTGACCAAGTCCCTGACCAGGTCTCCGGAGAGGTATGCGGGAATACAGCCGCACGTGGAGCTCGTGAAAAAGATGAGGATAAGGAACCCGCAGGAGGCGCCGGGGGTCGGTGACAGGGTCGGTTATGTCATAGTTAAGGGGACCTCGCTGCTTTCAAAGAGAGCAGAGGACCCGAACTATATAAAGGAGAAGGGCGTCCAGGTAGACCCCAAATATTATATCGAGAATCAGTTGCTGCCTCCGCTGGAGAGGATATTCGGGGCGCTCGGTGTGAGCAAGTCGGAGCTGCTCGGTAACGGGAAGCAGATGGATTTGATGTCGTCCTTCGGCCTGGAACAGGGAGCAGAAAGGGTCGCTGTGAAGGAGGCGGGGATATCTGAAATGACCGGGTTCGTTTGCAGCGGGTGCGGAAGATTCTATGAGGGCTCTTCCCTTTCAGGGGCATGCGAGTGCGGGAAGCCCTTGCTCATAGGCTCATCCAGGGGCCCGGTCGAGTACGTGATGACGTGCCCGCTAAGTGCCCGCCACTGAAGTGGTGGGGACCTGCAAATTAAAAACATATACCCATTCCCCCGGACAAAGCCCGGGGCGTCTTGACGCGACTGGCGTGAATTTCATGTGCCCTTGCTTCCTGCGCACGGTTTGGTCGTATAATTTCATATGAACTCCACATGAAGTTAACGTCTACCCCCAATGGGACATGCTTATAAACATCCACGTCAAATACAACACATGGAAAAAACAGGCGCCTACCTTTGCGGCCTTCTTTGCGCAGCGGGGCGGATAGAGCTCAATGAGAAGGTTGGAAACTACTACATATCACTGGGCACGTCCAGATGGGAACTCGTCAGGGTGTTCTCGGACGCGCTAAGAAAGTGTGTAGGAAAGCCGAGGGTGTATACCAGCGTGAAGGAGCATGGGAACGAGTCCCGCATCTCTTACAGGGTCGTTAAATACGGGAAGGGCGTCGTTGAGGCTTTCGTGTCAAGGTGGGGTGTTGTCGCAGGAACCGGTTCCTGGAACGTTCCAGCGAGGTGCGTTGATGACAGAGAACTGGGTGTGCTGTTCCTTCGCGGGTTCTTTGACTGCGAAGGTGTCGTTACGCATTACGTCAAGAAGACGAAAAGGGGGAGGCATAAGATAAGGAGGGTCAGGTGCACCTCTGTCAACCGGAAGGGCCTGGAAGGTGTCAGGTCCCTCCTCAAGGGAATCGGGGTCAGGTCGTCCCTCTACAGTAGCGGTTCCTATTTTTGTCTTGATGTAGAGGGCAAGACCCGGCTGGACGCGTTCAGGAACAGGGTGGGTTTCACGCAGACGTATAAAAGGTCCCTTCTCGACGAAGCGCTCGCTCCTCTTTCTATCTAATCCGTGAAGTTTGTGTCAATTTTGTATGAACTCCACATGAAGTTAACGTCTACCCCCAATGGGACATGGTAACATTCACATCCCCACCAACACCTTCATATAAACCCCAACCGAAGAGAAGTAGAGAATCGTCGGAATCAGCAGGAAACCCATGAGATGCGACCTCCTGACCCCGGAATTTATCGCTATCGTCCCTATACAGACTGCAGCGAACGCTATGAGTATCCCGGCCGGGCCGGAGAAGGCGGCCACCATAAGTATCAGGCCAGCTATTATGGCCTTGTTCATCTTCACGTAATCGAGCCTCTCTGCAAATGATATGAATCTCTTTCCCAGGAAGAGCGTCAGTGGGGCGGAAACGCAGCCCGCAACAACAACCGTGATTATTATCAGGACCATGTGGCCCGGCCCCATGAACTCGATTGTCTGCGAGACTGCCACTGCCGCACCAGACCTCGTCCTGCCGAGCAGGTAGAGCATTATCAGCGTAAAAACTATGTTGGACGTGTTTATGCCACCGAGCGCTGTCAGGAAGTCCCTGGTCTTTGCCTTCAGAACCTGGGCCGCGAGGGTGCCTGCCTGGGCCGCGCCTATTCCGGGAAGCATCCCGGAGAACCATCCGGCAAGCCAGCCAGTGATTATCCCTCTCCTGAAGGGTCCCCTGACCTCAGAGGGTCTCTTCTGAGGGGGGATTTCTCCCCCTTTGCTCACGCTTGCAAACAGCGTGCTCAGCGCAAAGAGTCCTGTGAAGGCAGGGAACAGGGCGGCATCAGAGAACGCATTGAGTGACACGAACCCCAGCGCCCCGGACAGCGCAATGACGAGAATGGCGGCCTTCCTGTTCCTCTCACCGAACACCATCCATGCAATGATTCCTGTAAGGATTACGTGCATGAAAGGGATTATAATACCATAGAGCGCTGGGAGAACCAGGAATATGAGAGGAAGGGTGAGTATTGTCAGGGATATTGAGCCGAGGCCGCCAACGACAGTCAGGAAAAGCGCCTCATGCGCGTTCCCCTCCAGAACCATCTTGTGGCCGGGCAGGACAGACAGCGCGGTGGCCGGGTCTGGCACGCCGAACACCAGGGAGGGAAGGAAATCCGTGAACGTGTTCGAGACCGCCACGGAGATTATGAAAACAAGCAGTATATCAGACTGCAGCGGAAGCAACACAACAATGCTGAGGAGGAAGACAAAAACCGTGTTGGGATGGATGCCTGGAATCACGCCAGTCAGCGTGCCTATAAAGATACCCGCAAGGAGGGAGGCCATGACGTAGGCGAACATCCTTTTATCTTTGTTTCCTGTATTAATAGACCCTTCTGGTCTCCAGGTCAATGCTGACCATCTCGTTTCCGGGCGATATGATAAGAACCCCCTTATAGCTCTCCACAAAGTGGGCATCCGAATTCACCCACAGTATATCAGGAACGTCCTTTATTACAAAATCATCCCTGGATGAAGTTATCTCCTTCTGTGAGACGATGAGGTGCCTCTTCTTCAGGCTCTCCACACACTCCCGGGGGCCTGTTTTTCCCAGGGGTGAATAAAAAAGTATCCTGGCCATTCCGCCTCCAGATACCTCTATCCTGCTCCCGTTGGGGAGGTTTCCGCCCTTCCTCTCGGCGTGAAGATAGAGCGCCCGTTCCTCCCTCTTTTCAGGAGGCTTTCTGGATAGCGATATCCTGACGCCCTTTATTGTGCCATATTTCTGTGTTAGTGGAACGTCCGGGAATACTAGCCCCCCACCAAAGAGCCGGTTCTCCCTGACTTGTCCGGACACCCCTATGACATCACCCACCACCAAACCGCCGTTTTTGTGGACAAGCTCTATCGAGCCTGTGGTGTCCTCTATCACATACCCCGTGGGTGTCTTTTCCCTGACCATTCCAATGACACCAACCTCACCAAAGGTTTCCCTTGCCTTGTTTATCGATATGGCGCTTATTTTTTGTGAAATGATTTCCATCAGGCCATCATACTTATTGTTGTTGTAGGATGTGAAATCCCCGGATGAGAGCTTGTCCTTTCTCTCTGGTGAGAGAATCTTCACCACAATCCTCTCCACACCATCCCTGTTTCCACCCCCCTTCTCATCAGAGGGCTGGCTGCATTTCCCGGAAACCATATCCTCTATGAGCTCTGGGGTAGGTATCTCTCCGCTGGATATTAGTTTCCTTACGGCCTCTTTTCTCTCCATTCAACCAAACTCCCCTGCCAGGAAGCCCTCCATCTTAGTGATGAGGGTTGCCGGGTGGTTTATGTTTATCGCGCGCGTCCTGCCATACCTCCCCTTTGAGGTCACCCTTGCATTTATCACGCCGAACATGTCGAGCTCTGATATCAGGTCTGAAACCCTCCTCTGCGTCAGGGGGGTTATTCCGTTGGAGCGGCAAACGTTAGAATACATATCATAAACGTCGCCCGTCTGTATGTTCTTCTCTCCTCCCTCATAGAGGGACAGTATTGCCTTGAGAACGGCCTGCGACTGCTTCGGTTGGGATTGTATGGTCTCCATTATTTTGTCCGTGTCCAGCTTCTTCTCTGCCATGTCGACGTGCCTTTCTTCAACAACAGAACTGCCGTTCCTCTCGGCTATCTCACCAGCGACCCTCAGGAGGTCCAGGGCCTTCCTCGCATCACCATGCTCCTGCGCAGCAAGGGCCGCACACTTGGCAACGACGCCCGTAGGGACTGCCCCGGGATTGAATGCGGCACCCGTCCTCTCTGTCAGTATGTCCTTCAGCTCAGATGCGTTGTATGGTGGGAATATGATTTCTTCCTCAGAGAGGGACGACTTTACCCTGGGGTCGAGGGTCTCTATAAATGATATGTTGTTGGATATCCCTATTATCGTAAGTTGGGATTTGCCCAGCTCCTGGTTGACCCTGGTCAGGTTATATAGTATGTCATCACCTATCTTCCTTATAAGGGAATCCACCTCATCCAGAACTATTATCATGTTCTGGTTCGTTGAATCAAGGTGCTCATAAAATTTCGAATACAGCTCGTTTGTTGGAAGGCCCGTATATGGAACCGTCTCACCGAAGTAAGAGAGTAGGTGAGCAAGGAGCCTGTATTCCGTGTCGGTCGTCTTTTTCATCTTACAGTTCACGTAAATTATCTTCAGTTTGGAATCCGAACCCTCTGCAGACTTCATTAGTGTGTTTATGACATTTGAAACAACAAGGGTCTTTCCTGTCCCTGTCTTCCCGTACACGAATATGTTGGATGGCTTCTCGTTCCTGAGGACAGGGGCGATTATCAGACCAATCTGTTTCAGCTGCCTGTCCCTATGCGGTATGTTATCTGGCGCAAACCTTATGGATAGGGTGTCCTTGTCCTTGAAAACACGCTTCTCCTTAACATAACTATCGAATATATCCTTAAGTGAATTCTGCATTGAAACGCCACACCCGAAGTATAGACCCTGACCCCATTGTTTCTATTGGAAAGTTATTTATAAAAGGTTTGTTTGATATAAAAATTATTTATTATAATATAACAATGTTATATATCTTTCTTCTTGTTTGTTTATAAAAAACCAATTTCCACCGGAAACAGAGGGGGTGTGGCGGACGGAAAGAACCTCCACACGAAACATGGGTCATGTCCCAAAACAACAAAAGAACGTTTAAATACCACTCTGACAATAAACGGATATGAATAACATAACTGACGAGTTTTTTCTTGCCAAACAGAAACTCGCCAAGGACATTGTCGGAGAGATTGTCCTTACAGACAACTCGGACAGGGCCATAAAGAAATGGAGGAACATATTCAAGATATCACAGAAGACCCTCGCAAACGAGTTGGGCATCACCCCTTCTGTAATATCAGATTATGAATCTGGCAGGAGGAGATCGCCTGGCATAAAGATGGTCAACAAATACGTCAATGCCCTCCTCAAGATAGATGAGGGGAGGGGTGGGAACGTCCTGAGGAGCTTTTCCAGGGAATCCTCCCCACTCACGGTCTCAAGTGCGATAATAGACATAAAGGAATTCTCCTCACCCATGCCCATAGAAGAATTCTGCAGGCTCACGAACAGCGCACTTATAGTCAGGGGAGGGATAGATAAGGAAATATATGGCTACACTATAATAGATTCTCTCAAGGCAATAACAGAGCTGCCCTTCACAGAGCTCGTGAAGATGTACGGGATAACGACACAAAGGGCACTCATCTTCACAAAGACCTCGACAGGGAAGACGCCGATGGTTGCGATAAAACTAACCAACCTCCATCCGGGCCTGGTGGTGGTTCACGGCCTCCACACAATCAACGAGGTTGCGAAGAGAATAGCTGAGGTAGAGAACATACCCCTGGCAATCTGCAGGATGGACTCCGTTGACAAGATAATAACGAACCTGAAAAACATAACCCAACCAAAGGATTAGATGTCGAGATCCACCTTCTTGCATTCACATTTTACGCTTTCCCCAACAATCTCTACAACACCATAATACCCCGCATAGAAAGGTCCGGGGTTGAATAAAATCACATTGCCCAGCTTCGATATGCCCCTTGTCTCGTGTATGTGGGCCGATATGACGAGTTTTGGCTGCATCCTGTCTATAAATTCCCTTATCGCCTTTGAGCCAACGTGCTCACCAGAAACCGTCAGGTCCTTATCTGTCCCATAGGGCGGGTTGTGCAGGATGAGGGTGAAGCCCCCCTTACTAACCTTTTCCGAGAGTGTGTCCAGGGCGGCCTTTGTCTCTTCCTCACTCGGCTCGAACGCTGTTCCAAAATGCGTCAGCGCCCCACCCCAACCAATAAAGTTCTCTCCCTTAAACTCTTTATGCTTGCCATGGATGTTCACCCCATATTCCCTGAAGAGGCCAATTATTTCATAGGGGTCGTGGTTTCCAGGAAGGCAGACGAGCGGGGTGTTGTATGCAATGAGCTTCTGAAGCATAAGGTCCGCAATGTGCGTCTGGGAGAAGCCGGGCGGCTGGTTGAACATGTCCGTGAAGTCCCCTGGGGATATTATCAGGTCAAACCCGGAGGCATCAATCTTCCTGAAGAATTCCGATACCTCGTCTATATAACCATGCATATCCGCTATCACAAGCATCCTCATACCGATCACTGGATTCATATTACGGTTTCTGTTTAAATATGTTTCTGCCCAAAGCCCTAAAAACAACCAAAGCATATTATAATCATGAAGACGTACGCGAAGGGTTACCGTGCGGAGAGGGAACTGCTCAGGTTCCTGTCGTCCAGGGGATATTCCTGTATAAGGGCAGCCTCCTCCGGAGGGACCCATACCCCGGCCGACCTCGTGGCAATAAAGGAGGGGAGGGTCCTCTGCTTTGAGATAAAATCGTGGTCAAAAAAACCGGTCCTCAGCAAGAACAAACTAACCCCCTTCATATCGTGGTGCAAGGCCGCCCAGGCAATGGGATTCCTCGCATGGTATAACAAGAACCAATGGAGATTCCTCCCCCTGATGGATGCCGAATCCAGAAGGTATGACGACGAGAACTGGATAGGTTTGGAGGCCTTCCTAAAGGTCTTTGTCTAATTCCTCACCGAAAGCATCCTCACGACCTGCTCCTCTTTAATATCAGGGTTCTTGAGTGACACCAACTTTATCTTCAGGCCGACGTCCTCCAACTCTTCCGGTATGACCATGTCGACTATGGGTCCCATCCATATGTCAAGCGTCCGTGAGACTGTCCACTTATGCATTCCCAGCTCCCTAGCTATCTCGCTCACGGTGAGATGGCCCCTGTCCTCTTCATGCGCCTGCTTCAGAAAACGGAATATCCTTATTACATTAACGACGGTGTTCCTGTAGTATCTCACCATGATATATACTTCGATGAGGTCAAATTTATTATGATTGTTTTCCAACCGCCCGCTCAATCCTACTAACAAACCTTTCTTTACTAGAGCTTCCGGCTTCTTCAAGAAACCCCCGGGAAAGAAACATTAACTCTTCCTTATCATTCTCTCAATCCTATCCATCGCCTTCTCAATCTTCCCGTAGGCTGTTGCATAAGAGAGCCTTATGTAACCCTCACCGCCCGGGCCGAATTCCGTCCCCGGTATGGTTGCCACCCGGGCATCCTTCAACAGCTTCATTGAAAAATCATACGAACTCATCCCAAACGATTTGGTGTTGGGAAACACGTAGAAAGCGCCCTCCGGCTCCGAACACCTCATGCCCGGAATCTCGTTGCACCTTCTGACTATCATCCTTCTCCTCCTGTCATACTCCCTCCTCATCCTCTCCACGGCGCCCTGCGGCCCCCTCAGGGCTTCTATACCAGCGACTTGAGAGACCGTTGGAGCACACAGCGACGAGAATATATGAAGCTTCGTCATCGCCCCCACTATGTCCGCGGGGCCGCACGCGTATCCGAGCCGGAACCCGGGCATCGCGTACGTCTTCGAGAAGCTCTGCATAGTCATCACATAATTCTCCATGCCGTTGAGCGAGCCGATGGAAACGTGTTTGGCGTCCCCGTACACCAGCTTCTCATACGCCTCATCAGATATTACCAGTAGATTATTCTCAACCGCGAAATCAGCAACCTCCTCAAGGACCTTCCTTCTGAAGACCGTTCCGGTTGGATTCGAGGGCGTGTTTATTATGATGGCCCTGGTCTTCTTCTTTATTACCCTTTTTTTCATAACATCCACATTCAGTTGGAACCCCTCCTCCTCTACCAACGGGATGGTTATGGGCATGCCGTTCAGGACCTCCACAGTGGGAGTGTATGAAAGGAAGCCGGGGTCAGGAACCATCACCCCCTCCCCAGGGTCAACGGTCGCAATGAGTGTTAGGAGAATGGCTTCTGTGGAGCCGCACGTAACTATTATGTTCTCAGGAGACGCCTCTATCCCATTGTCCTTCCTCAGCTTCTTAATGACCGCCTCCTTGAAATCGGCCCTTCCCGCTACCGGAGAATAGTGCGTCATCTTCTTGTCAAGCGCCCTCTTTGCCGCCCTTATTATGTTCGGCGGGGAAGAGAAATCAGGCTCCCCGGGCCCGAGCGAAATCACATCCTTTGACTCGGCGCACAGCTTCAGCATCTGCCCTATCGTGGATTCCGGCAAATCCCTCTCCCGCTCAGAAATTATTCCTCTCAGCACATTTTATATTACGCCTTTCCATAATAAATACCATGAAGAAACTGGACTATTTTTTCCAGCCGAAGTCAGTCGCTGTCATAGGTGCCTCTAGGAACCCCAAGAAGGTGGGGCACGTCATACTCAGGAACTTCATAGAGGGGAAATTCTTAGGTAAGATATACCCCATAAACCCGAACGCAGACGAGATGTTCGGACTCAAGGCATACCCGTCCGTGACCAGGGTCCCGGGCAGCATAGACCTCGCCGTCGTATGCATCCCAGCTCCCATCGTCCCGAAGGCCCTGGACGAGTGCGGAAGGAAGGGAGTCCGTGCTGTAATAATAATATCCGGCGGCTTCAGGGAGATAGGTAACGCCTCGCTGGAGGAGGACTGCCAGAAAATCATCAGGAAATACGGCATGTCGGCTATAGGACCGAATTGCATCGGTGTGTTTGACCCCTATTCTGAGGTTGACACCTTCTTCCTTCCCCGCTACAAGCTCGAGCGCCCCGGCGAGGGCACCATAGCCTTCATATCCCAGTCAGGTGCACTGGGCTCTGTTGTCCTTGACTGGATGGCAATGAAGAACTACAAGATATCCAAGTTCGTTTCCTACGGGAACGCGATGGACGTTGACGAGGCAGACCTGATAGAACACCTGGCCAACGACCCCACCACAAAGGTAATATGTGCATACTTTGAGGGTGTAAAGCAGGGAAGGAAATTCTACGACATCGCGATGAAGGTCTCTAAGAAGAAGCCCATAATAGTCCTCAAGGGGGGGATAACCTCAGAGGGAAAATCGGCCGTCTCTTCTCATACGGGCTCCCTCGCAGGGGAGTATGAGATATTTCACGCAGCAATGAAGCAGTCCGGAATAATAACAGCGGAGAACCTTGAGGAGCTCTTTGACTTCGCCCGGGTCTTCGCTACCCAGCCAAAGCCAAAAGGAAACCGCGTCCAGGTGATAACCGACGGTGGGGGCTTTGGTGTCCTTGCAACGGACTGGATAATAGGAAACGGCCTCCGTCTCGCCAAAATGGACAGGGCAACAATCGGGGGACTCAGGAAGAGATACCCGCCACACGTTGTAATCAAGAACCCGCTTGACCTCACGGGAGACGCAACGGTAGAGAGATACAGGCTCGCAATGGAGGCAGCCGCAGCGGACAGTAACGTTGACATGATAGCGGTCATAACGCTCTTCCAGATACCGACCCTCACAGCGGAGATAACGGACGTAGTTTCTGCTGTTGCAGGAAAATGCGACAAGCCACTGATAGTCATAGCCGCAGGAGGAAGGTTCACAGAGGTCCTGAAGAAGAGCATTGAGGACTTCGGGACGCCGACATTCTCCTACCCAGAGAAGGCGGCAAAGGCGCTTGCTGCCCTGTATGATTTCGGGAGGTGATAACATGAAGACGCATGGAATACTCATTGGCGGAAAATGGCAGAAATCAGACTCTGGTGAGAATTCCCAGAGCATAAACCCTGCAACGGAAAAGAGTATTGGGAAATTCGAGACCGGGACGCCCAACGACGTCGAGAGGGCGGTCGATGCCGCCGAGAAGGCGCTGGAGGGATGGAGCAACCTCCCTGCCCCAAAGAGAGGGGACATCCTCCTCAGGGCAGCCATCCTCATGGAGAAGGACAAGGAGAGGCTGGCGAGGCTCGTCACAATGGAGATGGGCAAGGTCATAGCCGAGGGGAGGGGAGACGTCCAGGAAGCAATTGACGTAACAGAATACATGGCAGGCGAGGGACGGAGGCTCTTCGGCTCCACGACGCCCTCAGAGCTCAGGGAAAAGTTCTGCATGACTACCAGAATCCCGATAGGGGTCTGCGGCCTGATAACACCATGGAACTTCCCCATGGCGATTCCTGCATGGAAGATTGCGCCCGCCCTTATATGCGGCAATACCATGATACTGAAACCCGCCTCTGACACGCCGCTCTGCGCGATAGAACTGGTGAAGATGTTCGAGAAGGCAGGCGTCCCGCCTGGTGTGATAAACCTGGTCACAGGTCCCGGCGGCACGGTCGGGGAAACCTTAGTGAAGCACAGGAAGGTCAGGGGAATATCCTTCACGGGCTCCAGGGACGTGGGACTCTCCACCATGAGGTGTGCCGGCATCAAGAAGGTCGGCCTCGAGCTCGGGGGAAAGAACCCGATAATTATAATGGACGATGCGGACCTGGACCTCGCGCTGGACGGCGTAATATGGGGCGCCTTCGGAACGACCGGCCAGAGATGCACCGCAGCCTCACGCGTGATAATCCACAGGAAGGTAAAGAACAGGTTCGAGAAGATGCTGGTGGGAAAGGCAAGGAAGCTCCGCCTCGGTGACGGGCTGAAGCCAGAAACCGATGTGGGTCCTGTGATAAACAGGCGCGCCCTGGAAAAGATACATTACTACACCGGGGTCGGTAAGGAGGAGGGCGCAAGGCTCCTCACAGGCGGCTCCCCTCTCCCAGGAAAGGGGTTCTTCTACAAACCAACAATCTTCACCAATGTTGATAATGACATGAGGATTGCCCAGGAGGAGATATTCGGCCCGACCCTCTCGATAACACCAGTGAACAGCCTTGACGAGGCAATAGAATACGCCAACTCCGTCACATATGGGCTCAGCTCTGCAATATACACCAGAAGTATGAGGAACGCCTTCCTCGCCATACAGAGGATAGAGGCAGGACTCACCTACGTGAACTCCAGCACCATAGGCTCAGAGGTACACCTTCCCTTCGGCGGGGTAAAGGAGACCGGCCATGGCCGTGAAGCGGGAATCCTTGGTATAGAGGAGTTCTCTGAGGTCAAGACCGTCTATTTCGATTATTCTGACCGTCTCCAGAAGGCCCAGATAGACGAAGTCAGACAGTGATATCAATGCCAAAATACGTAACGAGCCAGATGCTGAAATCCTGCTACCCGAAGAAGAAAGAGTGGTCCCACAAGGGAGACTTTGGAAGGCTCCTCGTCGTGGGCGGCTCACTGAAGTATTCGGGCGCACCTGCCTTCTCCGCGCTCTCTGCCATGGCAGCGCTCCGCGGGGGCTGCGACCTCGTCACTGTTGCCGCACCCGAGCGCGCGGCAAACATCATAGCCTCCTTCTCACCTGACCTGATAGCAGAGCCCCTGAAGGGGGAATTCTTCAGCAACCGGCACGTCAGACATGTCCTGGGGATGGCGAAACAGGCTGATGCAGTCGTCATCGGTGGCGGCCTCGGAAGAGGGAAAGAGACAGTCTCCTTTGTCAGGGCTTTCCTTTCCCGGCTTGACAAACCCTGCGTCATAGACGCTGACGCCATATTCGCTGTCTCAGGAAAACCCGGCATCATAAAGCAGAATTCCATACTAACTCCCCACTCAAAGGAGTTCTCCCTCCTTTCCGGCTCTGAACCCAGCACCAACCTCAAGAAACGGGAGCAGGAAACATCGGGACTCGCCGGAACTCTCAGCGCGACAATCCTCCTAAAGGGCCACGTTGACGTGATATCCAACGGAAAGGAAACCCTCCTCAACAGGAGCGGAAATCCCTGGATGACCAGGGGAGGGACGGGTGACATACTTTCAGGTCTCTGTGGAAGCTTCCTCTCAATGGGCAACCCTCCGCTCAATGCGGCATGCGCGGGCGCATACCTGACCGGCCTGGCAGGGGACATAACAAAGAAGAATATTGGCCCGGGACTGATAGCCTCGGACATCATGGCGGCCATCCCCGAGGTACTCAAACCAATCCTGAAATGAGTTGCACTACTTTTACCCTACACTTTTCCAACCCAAGATTAATTACCCTACTACCCGATTATCTAGCTAAATGTAGGGTAACTATAAATATAACCAATACATATATTATATAACATGGGAGTTTTTTGTAGGGTAACTGTCATGTTTCTTACTTCTTTGTTACTCCCGGATATGCCCCGGGGGCTGGTCTCTTGACCCGAGCCAACCCTTCCAGGAAGCCTGAAGAAAGGAAACTCGGCGAATCCTTCTACTACGATTCCGTCGAAACCAGCGGAGGGAAAGGGGTCTTCCTCGGCAGCGAGCCGGAAGAGGAACCCAGAACCAGAATGAAAGCGCCCGCAATAACGGCGCTGGGGCTCTGCATCCTCCTCGCCCTTTTCTTCGGGTTCGCCAACATGACGGGCTTCTTCCTCGGAACAGAAACATACCATACCCAGAGGATAAACCAGCCCTTCGGGAACGGGACGCTTGTCCTTTCACCAGAGACGGATGGAGAGCTGAGCTCTGTCTCACTCAGCGGCTCGGTTGTCGGAGAAGGCAGCGTCAAAGTGTGGCTTCTTGCCAACGATAAGACGCTTCTCATTTTCGATTCAACCCACCTTCGACACACCCCACCGCCCGATACCCCTATAACAGGCATGCTGGCCGGCACCAACATGTCTGATTCGTCTTCTTCTTCTAGCCAACTCCCTACTCCTCCCCCATCAAATGACTCCCCTTCTGCTGACAATGTAACACCCAACGAGTCGCAATTTTCCCCAGAAACAGCGGAAATGTTAGAAAACCTCACAAACCTCACCCAACCCGAAGAGTCGGGGGAGGGATGCAACCTGTCGAACGCCCCCGAATGTAGGGTAACTGGTAGTGCAACAAACCAAACCCCCAACGAAACCACGGAGAACTTCACCCTCCCCGACACCTCTCTCAACATCACCGAAAACCTGACAGCCAACATCACCGAAAACATAACGGTCAATATCACAACCCCGGAGAACATAACCAATATAACCGACCCAGACAACGTCACCTTCCCAATCAACGAAACCAATATCACTCTCCCAGAGGAGAACTTCACCCTCCCAGAAAACATCACCAACATCACCGAAGAGAACGTCACAAAGGAGAACATAACCAACGTGACTGCCCCGACACCCTTCAGGACCCTCTTCTCTGAGCTCTGTGAGGAGACCTGCTCTATAAATGTCCCTGAGCAGGACAACTATACCATCCTCATAGAAACCCAGGGAAACGCCACTCTCCACTTAGACTACCTCACCTACTCTGTAATCCAGACCAGGGACCTCGCGCTTGAAGCCCTCCGCGCAGAATTCCTCATGAGGATAGACGCAAAGATGCTCAACCTCTCCCGCTCCAGGAGGGGTTTCGATGCCAGGTTCCTCAAGGACGGCGTCTTGCTTGACCTCAGGGGAATAAATCTCACCGACATCAGAAATATAGACGTCAGCGAGCGCAGGAGCGCGAGAATCCGCGAAAAAACCTACAAAATAAACACAAAGACAATCGCCCTCAACCCGCTCGCTCTCGAGGAGGCCACCATAACCCTCGAGAAGTCAGGACCTGTCAACACGATTCTCGTCTGCGACGACTATGACTTCCCATCCCGCTCCTGCCCCTCATGGAGAACGATTGACATCCCCTTCCAGGACAATGGAACCCACATCACCTTCACCGTCAATTCATTCTCAGGCTACGCCGGCGCCTACATAGAGGTCCTCAACGTACAATCCTACCCTACCGTGGGAGGGAACTGGACCGTGGAATTCATCACCGAAGGGACAGCAGACCTCACAATAACAGCCATCAACGGGACCACCTGGTCGGATGAGAAAGATACAGAGGACCTCCGCTTCCTCGAGCTCCGCTGCGATGACCAAACCCTGGATTACACATGGCTTGAAGGAACCGAATCGGTCTTCTACGAGGACTGGTCCTGCGGAGGGACCGGCTACGAAACCAGCCATGTCCTCACATCAGGAAAGCACCACCTCGAGTTCAGGTTCGGCGACACCTTCGCCTGGGCAGACAACGAGGCATCAGAATCCTTTGAGGACACCGACTGTTCTGACTTTGACTCAGGGACCCATGACAACACGACATGCTCTGACGGAAACGTCACGCTCAACGGAACCAACGTCACCGGAGAATATGTATCCCAGTCATTTGATGCAGGCGAGCCAGTGAAATGGGATAACATCTCCTGGACCTGCACGGACTGCTGGCAAAACGACACAGAGGCAGAGCTCCCCGACTCCCAGGCAACCACACCGTTCAACATGACAGACAACGTCCTCCTCTTCCATCTGAACTCCGTGAATTCAACAAACTATACCCTTGACAGCTCAGGCAACGGAAGTCACGGCGAGCTTAAGAATTATAACTGCGACCCGGCTGACTGCAACCTCACCGCAGGCAAACTCAACATCTCACTGGAGTTCGACGGGAGCAATGATTACGTTGATTGCGGTTACGTGCTGGCAAATACCGATAAAACAGTTATGATGTGGGTCAGACCACATTCGACCCACACAACATCGGGGGACGTAATCTCTGCCGGTCATTTGGGTATAGGCGGTTATGGTTTTGCCATAGACGCATATAACAGTAAATTTAGAACTTATGAAGGCCTGGGGCAGGCTTGCTTGACTGTTAACGGATATTTCACCTATACTCCTGGCAACTGGTATCATGTTGCAGTCACCTATAATTCCTCTGCAACAGAGTTAAAATTATACGTAAACGGGGTTCTTGATAATGAGAATACCGGCGGTAGTCACAGCACCTATACTGCTGGATATACAACACAACTGGGCAGATACGGGGCCGGTGGCACCAATTTCTTCAATGGGACGATAGACGAGGTGGCAATCTGGAACCGGAGCCTATCCGCAGAGGAGATACTTGATATTTACAAGAGGGGCACGATGAGATTTAACCTCCAGACTAGGACATCCCCTGATAATTCAGACTGGACAGCCTGGAGCGATAATCACATCAACCCCTCCGGTCTGATAAACTCCTCAGTAAGATACCTCCAGTACACGGCGCTCCTATCCACAGAAAACAGCTCCTACACACCAACCCTCGAAGGAGTGACGCTCAACTATTCCTACCTCTACCAGAACGCCACCTACACCAAATTCACAGGACTGGAAACAACGGACTTCAACAATTCCGCTGACATAAGCGATGTTTCCGGTGCCACTCTCCATATAGCCGGCACAGCCAAGATAGTCTGGTACAATGAAGTCAACGCCTCGGGCGCAGACTTCGACTCGTACGTTGACTTCGGAAGCCATTTCGTCTACGTTGACTCCTCAAACCTCAACAACACCTTCAACACCCCAGCTAACATAACCTTCTATGGCCTCCCCTGGCTAGAGATCCCGGTGATATATGAGGACGGCTCCCCATGCCAGGACTGCGTGGTGAACTTCTATTCAGGAGGCAACCTCTCCTTCAATGTCACCCACTTCACCAACTATTCTGTGGGCATTAACTCCAACCTCACGATATGGGACCAGAACGACACAGAAGGAGGTTCAATCCAGGCCTACAGCGAGCAGAACATAAGCTTCTATGCTAACTACACCAACACGTCTTCAGACCACATAAACGGCTCTGATGTAACCTGCAACATCTCCTTCAGTTTCCCTCCGTACGGCCCCTCTGGTATGACGTTCAGCGAGTCAAGCCTCCTTTACGAGTTCAACAGGAGCTTCCCCTCTGGAGGGACTGTCTCATGGAACGTGAGCTGCAATAACACCCATGGATATGAGAACCTGAGCACGATAGATGACATAACCATCCTTCCGGACCCGCCATACTACCTCTACGACCAGGACAACTCAACCGGCTCTGTCACAGAAGGCGATTACGTGAACATGTCAGCCTACTGGAACGACACCAACTCCTCCCTGTCAACCGCAACCCTCCGGACCAACAAGACAGGTTCCTTCACAAACGAATCCTACTTTTCTTTCTCAACGAAACCCGAATACTCGAACTTCACCTTCTCCACTCCGGGATATGGTGGCCAGACGATATGCTGGGTAATCTGGGCGAACGATTCCCTGAACAACCTCAACTCCAGCATGGTCACGACAGACCACTGCTTCGATGTCGGGGATTTGACAGAATGGACATGCGACACCTGCGACAACTGCTCGTACACAATACAGAACAAGATAACAGCAGGCGACACCGTCCGCCTCACAGAACACATAACCGACTATGCAGGAGCAGACGACAGCACCAATTTAGGAGAGACCTGCATAAGCTTCTACGGCACGGACAACATAACCTTCGACTGCGATGGCTTCACCATCTCCGGCGATGGCGACAGCTACGGCTACGGCATCTGGCTCAACCAGACCGGCGACGGCTCCAACAACAACACCATTATGGACTGCACCAACGTGAGCTACTTTTCAAGGGGCATCTATCTCCAGACAAGCTCCAACAACACACTTACCAACATAACCACCAATTCCAACAATGTCGATGGTCTCTATATCACCTCCAGCTCCAATAACAATATCATAACCAACATGAACGCCAGTTCAAACTTACAGTACGGATTCTATATCGACTCTAACTCCAACAACAACACTTTCAAGAGCATAACAGCCAACTCAAACTTGGACGGTATCCGCTTCTCCTCACACAACAACACCCTAACAGACATAACAGCCAACAGCAACACCCAACGTGGCATCTTCCTCTGGTACTCCAACAACAACACCCTCATCAACATCACACTAAATGACAACCAGGATTACGGCATCTTCATCTGGTACTCCCACAACAACACCATAACCAACACCACAGCCAGCAACAATGATGTAGGTATCCGTTTCTATCAATCAGCATGGTACAACACCATAAACGACTCCAGGATTGAGAACTCCACAACATACGGCATATACTTCGATTCATCCTCTTCACAATACCCGCGATGGAATACCTTCTACAACAACTACCTAAACAACACGGTGAACCTCTACTCCGACAATGACAACAATGAGAACTACTGGAACACCACCATGGACTGCTCTAAGACCAACATAATAGGCGGCCCCTGCATAGGCGGGAACTACTGGACCGACCTGGACGGCTACAACTACTCAGACGCCTGTTCAGACACCAACGGCGACAGCATCTGCGAGAACTCCTACACCCCCGCGACCAACAACACCGACTGGCTCCCCCTGACCTACATCGCGCCAATAATAATATGGGAGCCCCCGACCCCGGATGACGGGAACGTCACCCAGGACGACTGGGCCTACCTCAACACTACCATAACCGATTACACGAACACCTCGGCCTTCTTCGACTGGAACTATTCCCTTGTCGGCTACTGGTCCATGGACTTCTACAACTCCACAGGGGTCTTTGACAACTCCACATACGGACATTTCGGTAACTTTGAGGGCGGACTGTCAACAACCGGTATAACCACAGGAAAATATGGACAATCCATGCTCTTTACCCAAACCAACGGGGTCATCAACATGACCAGAACATCAGAACTTCCACCAACAACAGAAGAGCTCACCGTTTCCATTTGGATAAGGGACAACGACTTCTCAACATACGATGTTCCGATAAGCATGTGGGGACCAAACTCAGGTTTCGGACTTTATTACAACAACCTGTGGTACATGGGCAACGGAACTGATTGGGCCACCACTGATGGGGGGGTGCTTTCAGACAATCAATGGCACCAATATGTGCTTATATGCAATGGAACACACATGAACAGTTACAGGGACGGCTCCCCGGTTGATTCAGATGATTATTCTTCGATGCCAAACTTTCCCAACCTGTCCATAACAACAGGCAACAAAATGGAAATAGGCGGTGATAATAGAATGGCTACATCAAACTTCTCCGGATATGTTGACGAGGTATCAGTATACAACCGCGCCCTCTCACCAGAGGAGATAAACGCCTCCTACAACAACGCCCTCTACCGCCTCTACCACAACTTCACCGACCTATCCAACGGGGTTTACAACTACTCCGCCTACGCAATCAACTCCAAGGGCAAGCTCAACATTACTGACTACAGGCAGGTGAATATTGACCTGCCTGAACACACCTGCGACACCTGCGAATCCTGCTCGTACATAATCCAGAACCAGGCCACCTCAGGCGATATTGTCCGCCTCACAGAACACATAACCGACTATGCAGGAGCAGACGACAGCACCAATTTAGGAGAGACCTGCATAAGCTTCTACGGCACGGACAACATAACCTTCGACTGCGATGGCTTCACCATCTCCGGCGATGGCGACAGCTACGGCTACGGCATCTGGCTCAACCAGACCGGCGACGGCTCCAACAACAACACTATAATGGACTGCACCAATTTGAGCTACTTCTCCGCTGGTATCTACCTCTTCTCCTCCAACAACAACACCATCACTAACACCACAATCTCAAGTAACCAATGGGCGGGCCTTAATATCGAATCCAGTTCCACTGCCAACACCATCATAAATAGTATAATGTTAGAAAACGACGATGGTCTGATAATTGACCACTCCAACAACAACACCCTCATGAACATCAATGCCTCAGGCAACCAAGACTCGAGTATATACATCATTTCATCCAACAACACTGTTCTCACCAACATAACAACCAACAGCAACAGCAATGGTCTCTACTTATACTACTCCAACAACAACACTCTCATCAACATAACTGCAAATTACAACCAGGAAGAGGGCATGACCCTTAATCAAGCAGACAGCAACACCCTCACCGATATAACAGCCAAAAACAACACTCGCGGCGTCAGTCTAACTCACTCAAACAACAATTCCATCACCAACATAACGTCATCAGACAATATCCAAAACGGCATAGATATTAATTCCATCTCTCATTACAACACCATAAACAACTCCAGAATAGAGAACAATACTGATTATGGAATCTACCTCGAATCAGTAGGCTCCAACTACCCAAGCTACAATACCTTCTACAACAACTACCTCAACAACTCGGTCAACCTCTACTCCAACGATGACCTCAACGAGAACTACTTCAACACCACCTTGGACTGCTCCAAGACCAACATAATAGGCGGCCCGTGCATAGGAGGTAACTACTGGACTGACCCCGACGGCTTGAACTTCTCAGACACGTGCTCAGATACCGACGGCAACGGCATCTGCCAGAACTCCTACACCCCTGTGACAAACAACACCGACTATCTACCTCTCACCTACACAATCCCTACCGTCCTCCTTGAATCCCCGGAAGATGATAACGCGACCAATGACGTGACTCCCGACCTCGTCTTCAACGTCTCGTCCTGGGTGCCAGGGACCTACAACTGCACGGCTTACGTTGATAACGGGACTGAATATGTTGCAGGAAACAACGACTCTGCCCTCAACGACACCTCAACAACCATAACAAGCACAACCCTCACAGGCGGGATTTATGACTGGTGGGTCAACTGCACCAACTCCCAGGGCAGGGAGAACCAGTCAGAGACAAGGAGTATGACAATAGACCTCACTGCTCCCTACTACCTCCATGACCAGGACAACTCCTCAGGCTCTGTCACAGAAGGCGATGATGTGAACATCTCAGCCTTATGGAACGACACCAACTCCTCCTTATCCACCGCTATCCTGAGGACCAACAAGACCGGTTCCTTCACGAACGAGTCCTGCTTTGAATTCTCCACCAAGCCAGAATATTCGAACTTCTCCATAGACACCACCAGCCACCCGGCAGAAACCATATGCTGGGTGATATGGGCCAACGACTCCCTGGGCAACCTCAACTCCAGCATGGGAACCACAGACCATTGCTTTTACGTAACCCCGCTCATAAACATCACAGGCATTTCCGCCTCACCGGGCCCCAACGGCTTTGGCAGGAACACCACAATCCAGGCCAACGTCTCAGGCTCCCTCGCAATCAACACGTCCTGGGTTGAGGTAACCCTCCCCAACGGCACGTCATACAACTACACAATGTCCAACGAGACGGACATCTACATCTACTCCCACAACTATACGGGCTGGTGGAACGGGACCTATAACTACACTATATGGGCCAACGACACTACAGGGAACCTCAACTGGTCGGACATAAACAGTTTCGATCTATGGGTAAACTTCACCATCCAGATACACACACTTAAAGATCTCTACGGGGCAGACCAGTGGGTGAACCTCACCGACCCGCCGGGCGGTGGCTTCGAGGACAACGACTGTTCAGATTTCGCAGGAACCTACTACAACACCACCTGCTCTGACGGCAACCTCACTGTCGAAAGGAACCAGACTGCCCTTGTTCTAACAGGAGAACTATATGGAGACCTCAATTACATTGGCTACAACCTAACCCTCTACGACGTCACGGTCGCCCCCTACAACACAACCGATGGGACCGGCTACCTCAACATCACGGCCGATAACATCCTGGTTAACGGAACCATCAACGCCTCTAGCGCAGGCTATCCTGGCGGTTCAGGCGGCTCTGCCGCATCTGGCGGTTCCGGAGGCACCCCAGTGCCTGACACATGTGCTTGCGGCGGTTCCGGAGCTAACTGTATATGTCAGGACGGCAACCCAGGAGGCGCAGGCTCCAGCAATTCAGGCTCTGCTGGCAGCGGGGCATACGGAGGTACAGCCAGTTCTGGTGGCTCGGTGGGTTCATCAGGCGCCGGCGGCTCCGTATGTGCAGGAGAATCTAGTTATGGTGGTGATGGAGGCGACGCTGGCGGGGCAGGGGGAACGGGAAGCACGGGCCTGGATGGCGGCTACCTCGGAAGCTACTCAAACGGAGACACAACCACCGACGAGACGATAGTGATGGGCTCCGGTGGCGGGGGCGCAGGCTCCGGAGGGTCAGGTGGCGGGGGAGGTGCAGGGGAGAGCGGTGCAGCTTGGTATTCAATTTATGACGGCGGCGTCGGCGGGGCGGGAGGGGCAGGCGGCTCATCAGGAGCAGGAGGTAGCGGAGGGAATGGTGGAGGATACATCAGATTATTTGCTTCAAAGATAAATGTCACAGGCGTAATTTACACCAATGGCTCCATCGGCTCTTCGGGCTCTTCAGGTAGCACGGGCTCATCAGGGAGCGATGGCCAAGGGACAGGAGGCGCCGGTGGGGGGCCCGGAAGCGCAGGCTCTGATGGTGCTATGTTTGGTTGTGGTAGCGCAGGCTCCGGAGGCGGAGGCGGAGGCGGGGGCACGGGAGGCAGCGGAGAAACAGGTGGCTCAGGCGCAGGTGGAGGGGTCCTCCTCAAGGGCGAATACATATACGTGACCGGCGCTATAAATGCATCAGGCGGTGGCGGGAACCTGACGATAGGAGGAAGCTACAAGGCCCTATACAACCAGTCCTTTGACGACTCTGCGGCAACCCTTTCCACGGGAAGGACATACAACTCGACCTACGACGTTGAGATGCCCAATCACTACTACCTACTCGCCAACTACACCTCAAGGACCTACAACACCTCAAACAAAATTGCAGTCAAATGGGACA
>CAZIAB010000002.1:0-48805 GCA_964537525.1 uncultured archaeon | reverse complement strand
TAACCGTAAAAAGGTCATGCTCAACAATTAATAATTTCGCTCACAATACTTCTACGGATAGGATGGATTACGTGGTCAAGCTGGAGGGTGTGAAGAGGGGGACCCCAGGAGTTGGTATAAAGGCAGAGATTGTCGGCGAGCTCTACAACTCCGGAATGGCTGTCCCTAACGGGTTCATCCTGACTTCAGAATCCTTTGTCAAGTTCCTGAAGGCTAATCGAATAGCACAGAAGATAGAGGAAGCCCTCCAGAACATAAACTTCTCTGATTACCAGTCCCTCAGGGAGAGGTCGGTCGATATACAGGGCATGATAACCAACGGGACGGTGCCCGATTATATAGAGCACGCGGTAAAGGAGGAATATGAGGAGCTCTCGATAGGAAAGGAGGCAAAGGAGGTCGGCGGGATTGCTCTTGACCTGATAAAGGCAGGAAGGGGCCAGAGCTTCGTGGCCGTGAGGTCCTCCCCACTGTCGGACAGCCCGCACGCGGCGTTCAGCGGGCAGATGAAATACCTGACGAACGTCCAGGGCTATGCAAGCATATGCAATGCGATGAAAGAATGCTGGGCATCGCTGTTTACCCCCAGGGCACTGCTTTACAGGAAGGCGAGGAGGATTGAGGGCTTCCCGATGATGGGGGTGATTGTCCAGAAGATGGTAGAGTCAGACAAGTCCGGGTGGCTCTTCACGAACCAGCCCGAGACAGGCGATTCCTCGAGGATGGTAATCGAGTCAACGTTCGGGCTCGGGGAGGCAATATCCTCCGGTATGGTGACCCCTGATGAGTTCATCCTAGAGAAGGACAGCGGAGGGATAATCTCCAGCAGGGTGAGGAAGAAGAACTGGATGATAAAGAGGGATGCGATGTCAGGGAAGAGCATCAGGGAGACCGTTCCCAGGGAGAGAACGGAGAGGCCTTCCCTGGATGAGGAGGATATAAAGAAGTTATGGAACGCCGGAATGAAGCTCGAGAGGCATTTCAGCGGCCATGCCCAGGAGGTCGAATGGTCAATGGAACGGGGAAGGGTGATAATCCTTCAGAGCACCCCCTCGCCTGGTTATGGCCAACCAAAAGAGAATGAATTGCCCGGGGACGGGAAGCTGGCCTCAGGGACACCAGCCTTCCACGGGAGCGCCAAGGGAAACGCGAGGGTCATAATAAGCATGAGCGAGCTCCACGATTTTTCCAGGGGAGAGATAATAGTCACCAGGATGACGGATTCTGACATGGCGAGATTCATAAGGGACGCCGGCGGCGTGATAACGGACGAAGGGGGAAGGGTGTGCCATGCGGCAAGGTTCTGCAGGGAGGTTGGGATACCATGCATCGTGGGGTGCGGCAATGCGACCTCGTCTGTAGAGGACAGGACAGAAGTAATCCTGGACACCGGCGCTGGAAGCGTTTATTCGGTTCCTGCCATGGTTTCTGAACCTGTGCAACCCCCTATTCAGGTTCCCTCTATCCAGACTCCGGTTGGTCAGGTTCCACAGTCACTGCCCGGACAGTTTCCTCTCCAGCAGCCTCAGCCTCTTCCGGAAGTTCCGATGGAGGGAAGGGGGGTTACTGCAACGGGGATAAAGTCCATAATGTCGTTCCCCGAGAGGGTCAATGAAGCGGTGGGGAAGTGTGATGGCGTGGGTATCGTTAAGCCAGAATACATGATTGCTGACAAGGGGAAGCATTCCATATGGCTCTCGAAGAACGACCCCGAGCAGCTGATTAAGATACTCGTTGACGGCCTGAGGACGATAGCCAGGTCATTCTACCCCAAGCCGGTCTGGTACAGGGCCATTGACATAAGGACAGACGAGTTCAGGGACATGGAAGGGGGTGAGGACGAGCCCACTGAGAACAATCCCCTGCTGGGGTGGCATGGAATCAGGAGGAGCCTTGACGAGCAGGACATACTGAAATGTGAGATCGAGGCCCTGATAAGGCTCAGGGAGGAGGGCCTTGACAACATAATGATTGCAATACCCTTCGTGAGCAGGGCAGAGGAGATAAGGAGGGTGAGACAGGGCATATCTGACCTTCCGATAAGGATTGGGATAATGATAGAGACCCCTGCTGCGGCGCTGGACATAGAGAACCTGTGCAGGGAAGGGATATCCTTCGTGTGCATAGGGATTGACGAGCTGACACAACTGTCAGTGGGCGCTGACAAGGACAACCCCAGGACGTCCAGGATATTCAGCGAGATGAACCCCGGAGTGCTGAGCCTCGTGAACCACGTGGTCTCGGTTTGCAGGAAGAACAATGTTGAGACCTCTGCCTACGGGAGCATTGAGAACAACCATCCGCTAATAGAGAGACTGGTCAGCATGGGTATAAATTCCATAACGTCAGAGCCTGACTATCTCGATTCCCTGAAGGAGGTAATATCCCGCTCAGAGAGGAAGCTGCTTCTTGACAGGGCAAGGGACCAAAGCTTTTATCCCCCTCCTATGTAAATATTATATATAGGTCGGAGGTCGGTATCAAATGGCAGAGAAAAAAACACCCGGTCTATCCCAACAGGATAAAGCCGGGCAACCGAAGGTGAAGAAGGTAAGGATGATAACATTCAAGATAATGTTCGACAGGGTCAGGAACTACATCTCGATAATCCAGTTCGCGATGATAGGCTACCTTTTCATAATAGGGACTGACTTCAACCTCGTCAGCACGCTGTTCGTTGTCGCGGTGGCGAGCGCAATCCTCGCTGTCGTTGATTTCAAGTGGATATACCCCGCAGAGATGGAGAGGGCGACAGAGAAGAACCCGGTCTTCGTGGAGATGAGAGCAAACCAGAGGGAGATGCTCACCGAGATGAAGGAGCTCAGGAAGAAGCTCGGGGCAAGGTAACCCACCGGTTCCTGCTTTTAGACAGCTGCATTAAAGCGATTGGATGAATGCAGCCAGCTGATTCTGGCTTTACTGGAATATAGTGACAAAAAAGCAAAGGTATTTAAAGTTTATCATTCATTTACTATAAGTCAGTTACAAAAATGATAAAAAGACACCCGGCCTGTCCCGATTGGATAAAGCCGGGCAAATAAAGGTGTGATAGGATGGGTAAGATGAAAGCAAGGATCGTTTTCCTGGTTTCGTTAATCTTCTTCATTGCCTTAGTGGCAGGGATGGCAGACGCAGTCACGGTGACTGTTACGTCAACATCTTCTTCATCCTGCTGCACTGGTTCAAGCTGCGGGTGCTGTGAATGCCCGTGCTGCCCATGTCCCTGCACCGAGCCGCCGGAGATTGTGGTGGAGATAACCCCCGACCCAGCCTACCCGGACGATAGCCTGACGTGCACGGCAGAGGTCAGTGACGCGGACGGTGATTTGGATTATGTTGATTATGAGTGGTACGTGGAGGGAATCCTGGTCAGGACACATACGGTGAGCGTTTCCGGATACTCTGACACGGAGACGGACGTCCTTGACTACAGCTTCACGTCAGAGGGCGATGCGGTTATTTGTGTGGGAACGGTCTACGATTCCGAGGCTCAGGATGACACTGATTCAGACGAGATTTACATAGACACCCCGTTCTGCAACAAGCCCCCTGAAATCCTCCAGATAGAGATAACCCCCAAGACCCCGGACACCAATGACAACCTCGACTGCGACGTTGAGGTTTATGATTTTGACGGCAACCTGGACCACGTGCTGTTCAAGTGGCATGTTGACGGTGGCATAGTGAGGACATCCTCTGTTGATGTTTCGGGCGTCCTGGATTACGTTGCTGACCAGCTTCCCAGCTCATGGACGGACACGGGAGATGAGGTGATATGCGAGGCGATAGTGTATGATGATTTATACGAGTATGATTCTGACACGGATGACAGCTACATCGGGGAGGGAGATAATTACCCCCCTGAAGTCGATTCTATAATCGTGACACCGGGTGAGCCTGAGACCGGGGATGACATAACCTGCGAGGCAGACGTCTCTGACCCCGACGGAAATCTTTTCGACCTGACGTTCAGGTGGTACGTGAACGGTGGACTCGTCAGGACACAGGTAAAGAGCGTTTCAGGCTACTCGGACAGCGACTCGGATCTTCTCCCGAACAGCTTAACTGACTACGAGGATTTGGTCAAGTGCGAGGTTCTGGTAAGGGACTCCGAGTCGATGAGTGATTCTGACTACTCAATAGTCAGCGTTGCTCCGGCCCCACAACCGGGCAACGACCCCCCAATCGTAACTTCTGTGGACATCACACCCTCCAATCCCGAGGCGACGGATGACCTTCAGTGTGACGCCGTTCTCGAGGATATAGACGGCAACCTCGATCACGTGATAATCAAGTGGCGTGTGGAGGGAGCGATAGTAAGGACAATAACGAAGGGGGTTTCTGGCTACAGCGACAGTGAGAGCGACACCCTTTCCGCAAGCTTTACTGACTATGAGGATACGGTGATATGCGAGGTGATAGTCTATGACGATGAGGGCGAGTATGATTCTGACACCAATTACGTGACAGTGCAGGCGTGCGAGGGAGACCCGCCCCCTGTGATTGATTCCATATACGTGACGCCATCCAACCCGGACGTCACTGACATCCTCGCGTGCCACGTTGACGTTTCAGACCTCGACGGGGACCTGGGAAGCCTCCACTACACGTGGAAGGTGGACGGCATAACCGTGAGGACGCAGAGCTACTCGGTTTACGGGTTTAGCGACAGCAGGACAGACCTTCTTTCAGCGTCTTACACGGAGTATGGCGATCACGTCATATGCGAGGCAGAGGTGGTTGACCTCACATACGCGACCGACTGGGACCAGGACGACGTGACAGTAAACGGAGGGACTGTCCTCAATCCGCCATCCGTTGACACAATAGCGATTATACCCACTACCCCGGGAGTTAATGATGACATAACGTGCGACGTGGACGTATCGGACAATGACGGCAACCTGGAGTACGTGGACTTCAAATGGTATGTCAATGGCCTGCTCAAGAGGAGCGTGACGAAATCCGTTTCAGGTTACGCTGACGAAGAGAGTGACATCCTCCAGGATATGTACACCAATTACGGGAATGTCGTGAAGTGCGATGTCAGGGTATGGGACACCACAGACCTTTCGGACCATGATTACAACCAGGTGACAGTCCAGAGCACCTACCAGGGAAACCCGCCCAACATAGCTGAGATTCCTGACAGGTGGACGGAGGTTTCGGAGGGGATAGAGCAGATAGACCTCTGGGCATACGCGAGCGATGCAGAGGACCTAGACTCCAACCTTGATTTTTCCATAGATGGACAGACGCATGAGGAGGTGATTGACTGCTACATATCATCCAACCGATACCTCAGGTGCCATGACGCAGAGGAGGGCGGCCATTCTGACGTGACCGTGAGGGTTGAGGATACCCAGCACCTGTGGGACGTTGACACCACGAGGGTGTGGGTAGATGAATTCTGTGGAGGGTCGTGTGACAGGAACCCTGTCATAGAATCAATCGGCTTCAGTCCAGAGAACCCCGACGAGGACGATGACATAAGGTGCGAGGTGGAGGTTTCTGACCCCGACGGAGATTTGGATTATGTGGAGTTCAGGTGGTTCGTGGAGGGAGACCTTGAGAGGACAAGGACAAAGGAGGTTTCCGGATATAATGATGATGATTATGACGTGCTCCCGGCATCCTACTTCGGTGACGGCGACGAGGTGAAGTGCTACGTGGAAGTGTTTGACGAAGAAGGGAATGACGATTCCGATTATGAGAGGCTCTGGGTCGGCGAAGATGGTGGAGACGAAGACTGTAACATAGACCTCTTTGACCTTGACGTCGATGGTGATGAGATAACCTTCAAGATAAAGAACAAGGGAGCACAGGACGAGGACGTTACCTACAGGATATACATCGATGACGACAAGGAATACCAGAGGACTGTCCAGGTAGACGAAGGTGACACCAGGACTTTCTATTACAATGATTATGACTTTGATGACGAAGACCATGAGTACGAGATAGAGGTCCGGGCAGAGGCGGACTGTGGAGACACTGAAACCGAGAGGGTATGGTACCAGAGAGGTGAGGGATACACGGGAAGCTGCGGTGTCCAGATAAGGAACCTCGATTACACGCAGAGCATTGATGTCGGCGGATACGCCTACGTTGAAGCGCAGGTCAAGAACACCGGGAGCGTGAAGAGGTACATGACCATGAGAATCTATCTGGATGGGGTCCAGACAGGGATGACATCGTTCTGGCTCGATGAGGGCTCGAGCGCCGTTAAGAGCATAAGCTTCCGCCCTTCGGTGAGCGGAACCAAGACCCTGAGGGTCACGGTCGACGCGACCTGCGGCGCCAGCGACACGGTGTACGGTACCATGTACATAGGCACCTCGCCAGGGCCTTCTCCGGGAGCATGCAACTACAACGGTGTGTGCGAATCCGGTGAGAGCTGGTACAATTGCCCCTATGACTGCTCACAGCCTGTCATTGATGACAGCGGGCCCACGGAAGTGGACATAAGGCCATCTTCCCTCGACGTGAAGCAGTACAAGTCAAAGATAATCACCATAGACATAAATTCCTACGTCCCGCAGGAATTCCAGGTTTCGGTAAGCGGCCTTCCTAACGACTGGACGGATTACAAGCCTTCTGCATGGGTCGATGACCAGAAGAACGCCTACGTGTTCGTTTCGCCCAGGCAGGCAGGCCACTACCAGTTCACGGTAAGCGTGAGGTCAGTGACAGAGGGGATAACCTACAACAAGCAGGTCGATATGTTCGTTGCGGCCCCCGGCCAGGAAGGAGGATTTGACGGATTAACAGGAATGTTCACAGGAACGCTTTCCAGTGCATGGACCGTCCTGATAATCGTGATATTGCTTTCCGGCGTGGTGGTGTATTTTGCCAGCAGGAGACTCAAGCACCAGCACGAAGTAAGGATGATATCGTTCCCCAGGAAGGAGAGAGAATTTTGAGCCAAAGAAACGCTTAAATGCTTTTCTCCTATGTGTTTAAAAAAATTAACAGTGAAATATATGAACATGGATAAAAAGCTTTGGGTAGTGATGCTCATTCTTTCAGTCGTTCTGATTCCATCAGTATCTGCATCAAACGGTGTCGGTCTCTCTGTAAACACCCTCCAGCACCCTTCTAATTACATATCCACGTGCCCTGACAGGGTCCTGAGCGAGATAGAGGTCATAGTCACCAACACCGGTTCAGAGACGGATGGTGTAACGCTCACCCTTGACTGGCCAGAGGACATGGGATTCATAAAGCCTTATGTCATGCTCGCTTCAGGGGAATCCAAGAAGGTTGACCCATTCTGGATAACCGTTCCCTTCAACCTCGAGCCAGGTACGTATTACGCGACCATAACTGCGGAGTCAGGGATGTCAGACAAGAGCGCATCAGAAACCATAACCATAGAGGTCATGGACTGCCACGGCGTGGAGCTTAACGTGATTGATGATTACAGGAAGACCTGTTCAGAGACCGGTGAGCCGGCAAACTATGAATTTACGCTCAGGAACAGGGGAACCTGGCAGGAAACCTTTGACTTGTCAGCTTCTGTTGGCTGGATTGAGTTCTCAGAAACGGTTGTCACGCTCGGCGCTGGTGAGAGCAGGATAATAGCAGCGTCCCTCAACCCCCCGCAGGGAACGGGATACACAGAGGTTGTTGTGACAGCAAGGTCAAAGGACTCGTACGCGCAGGACTCATGCATCCTCAAGGTGGACCCCAAGGACTGCTACAACGCAAAGGTCGAGATTCAGCCCATAGAGGATGACATATGCCTCGGGGAGTATGCAGAGTTCAATATCATAATCACCAACACGGGAACAGAAGACGACACGTTCTCAGTGGAGACCTCCGCTGACTGGGTCGTTTCCGGACAGGAGACGCTCAATGTTCCGGTCGGTGAGAGCAGCACGGTGTTGATACTCGCAGCACCGGACGTCACCGGCGTCTCTACCTTCAGCGTCACGGTGAGGTCGCTCGCGGACGACGGGTTTGTCAGGACCGTTACCGGGGCAGTCAATTCAGATGACTGCAAGGGCGTTGCCGTGATAGCATACCCCTCGGAGACCGAGGTCTGCAGGGGAGAGGATGCAATTTTCACGGTTACCATAAAGAACACCGGTGCCATGGAGAACACATTCCAGCTCTCTGTTGATCTGGGTGAGTTCGAGAGCAATGCCATAACCCTTCCTGGAGGGGCATCTGCTGACATAGAGCTCGTGGTTGACACATCGGGCATTGAGGACGTCCAGACCATACGGGTAACCGCAACGGACGGGCAGGTCTCTGACAGTTCTGACGTGAGGATTCATGTCACCAAATGCTATGATGCAGAGCTCCTGGTCACCCCGGAGGTCGTTTACACGTGCTCATTTTCAGACGTGCTTTACACCATGACCGTAGAGAACAGGGGTGAGATGGCAGACGTCTACACCCTCAGCTACAACGGTGAGAGCACCGTAATCTCCCTCAATGCGGGCGATTCCGGCCAGGCAGAATACACCTATCCGGTACCTGAAATGGATGAGGGTATTTACATGTTCACGGTGGAGCTTGAATCAGAGAACGGACTCTCCCTTTCAGGCTCTGCAGAGATAAACGTCCTTCCCCTTGAGGATTGCTACGGGCTAAACTTCCACAACGGCGAGGGTTCCGTTGACGTCGGCAAGGTGAGCATAGTCGAGATAACGATAGAGAACACGGGAGAGCAGGAAGACACATGGACGATAAGCTTCGACGGGCCTGAATGGGCATACTTGGAACCGGAGGAGGTTTCGCTGGCCCCTGGGAAGTCGGACACTGTCTATCTTTACCTCTCACCGCTTTACGGGACAGGAGAGGGCTCCTACCCGGTGACGGTCTACGCCGAGTCGAGCCACTCCAGCAGTGAGGTTTCAATAAATGCGAACGTCCCCTCAGGCTTCGTTCCCTCCGAAGAGCCGGAAGAGAACGGGTCAGGATGGAACGAGAGCGAGTTCGTAGAGATAGTTATAGGCGAGAACGCAACAACCGGAGACGGGATAACGGGCCAGCAGATACTGGAGAGGCCTGCCTGGAAGACCGTCGTGGTAGCGATAATCGCCATAGTAATCATACTAATCCTCATCATAAGGTTCGTTTTCCTTTTCAGGAAGTAGGGTCTTTAAAACTCTAAGAACGAATCATTTATAAATAATATAGTCACTATTTAATAGTTACATTTGTTGTTATTATGAAAATAGACGTGAAAAGAGGGGACGTTCACCAGATAGATTTTGATATAGGAGAGTATCCCGTAAGAGCGGTTGGTTCCTATCGAATGATAGGCGAAAAGTATGCAACAAGCAACCTTTTTTTGAGATCTTACAGTTTCCTGAGGGGACTTTCAGAAAATTATCCAGAGGTATTAGGGCAGGTAATTGGGAATATGTCAGATGCCATCAATGTATTCTGTGCACATGCCAGTCTTAAGGATGGATGGAAATACACGATAAGTGAGGATGAAACAGGAGAAGTAACAGATATTATGAAGGATATAGATGGGAGCCTGGTCATAGACTGCTGCAACCCCAACCGAGAAACACTGCCCTCGAGCGGGCCACTGACCCTTTATCCCGAAGCATTTATTATATGGAAAGGGACGAGAAACTTCTCTATTCCATATGGATATTTCATCCTTAATAGGGAGGGATTTGTCAGCAGGGAAGAATACGAATCGATGATTTCATTGTTATCCCAAGGCTTCTCGGAAACAGAGGCCGAGTGGGAAAATGTTACGAGAGAGTTGGACAGACTTTAGTCATTTCCTTACAGTCGTCCCCACTTTTCCTTCGAGGGCCTTCATAGCCTTCTCAGGGGAGGTGATTATCACCCTCCTGCCCCCATGGGTTAGGAACCTGATGGCTGCCTCTATCTTGGGGCCCATGCTTCCGGGAGGAAAATGTCCTTCCTTCAGGTATTTCTTCGCTTCCCTGATGCTCAGGGACCTGAGCCCCTTCTCCTTGGGGGTGGCGTAATCAAGGCACACCTCGTCCACGTCGGTGAGCATCATGAGCGTGGAAGCCCGCAGCGAGCTTGCCAGCCTTTCCGCTGCCAGGTCCTTGTCAATGACCGCCTCCACGCCATCCAGGCGGTTCCTCCTGATGACTACAGGAACGCCTCCTCCTCCTGCCGCGATAACGAGGGTTCCGGAATCCGTGAGTGTCTTGATTTCCTCCAGCTCCACTATCTCCTTTGGGTCGGGTGAGGCAACCACACGACGGAATCCTCTGTCAGAGTCCTTCCTCCTGCCGGGGCCGGACTCCTTGTAGAACGGTCCTATGAACTTGGTCGGTTTCCTGAATGCCGGGTCCCTGGGGTCAACTATGGTCTGCGTGACCAGGGAAACGACGCTTATCCCGGGGATTATGTTCTTCATTGACCTCTGGAGGAGGTAGCCAATCTCCCCCTGGCTCTGGGCACCGCACACGTCCAGCGGCATGGGTGGGGCAACCTTCCTCGCGGCTTCCTGCTGGAGGAGTATGTCACCAACCTGGGGGCCGTTACCGTGGGTGAGAACCACCCTGTTTCCGGCCTTTATTATCCCCGCTATCTCCCTGCACGACTCCTCCACGTTCTCCACCTCCTCGTGGATGGAGAACTTCTCCTTTGCAGAGAGCAGCGTGTTCCCCCCGAGCGCAATGACAATGGTTTCCTTCCGCTTCCCGGAACGGGCCTTTGGCATATTAATAATTGGTCGGGATAGTATATATGAATCTGACAATATAACTTAAAGCATGGATGAAGAGGGTCTGAGGAGAAAGGTCGGATACATCGTCGAACTGGCAACCAAACTCAAGAACAAGCACATCGGTAACGACGGCTCTCCTGTGAATTATGCCTGCATATTTTCCCAGAGCAATGAAGAATACAATAAGCTGGTCAAATCCGCGAGAATGATTGGGAACGTGATAAAAGAGACTCCCACGGGACCGCTCTTCCAGATTAGTCCGCTGGAAACGGTTGCCGGCGTCCTGAAACTTCTCAAAATCCGTATCCCTGATGATACGAGACATGAGATGGGTGACGCGGATTTCACTGTCCGGAACTTTGTAGAGTTCAAGAAAAAATATCTACCAAAGAAAGGGTTCAAACTTATAAAGCGTGAAAATTTTGAGATGATAGAACTTACAGATTCTGGATTCGATGTCAGGGCATATTTCTCGAACCCTCCGTTGGATGAGCGGCTGGAGATAAATTGAGAGAACACCCTCTATTTTTATTTCTTTATGTGAAAATGTTGTTAAGGTGCTCTGATGAGGAGGGTTGAGTTCTCAGGACTGGTTCTCGTGATAGCCGGGATGCTCATCCTGATTGGATACAGCCTCTGGGCTTTCCTTACCGTGGAGAACGTCCCGCTGCTGGTCAGGATAGGCATAGTGGGAATCCTGCTCGGGATAGCGGTCATCCTCACGGTCCTGGTGATAGAGCGCCTCAGGGAACTCAGGGGAAAGAAGGGCCTCTTTGACTGAGCAGGAAAGGCCTTTTTATTTTAAAGCATTAAATAATTCATTGGTGATATTTTGGTAAATCCCTTCCTGCTTGGAAGCGGCATAGGTATGCTCCTCGTCGGAATCCTCTCTGTAGTCTGGTGGAAAAGGAAATCCGGAGTGGAGATGGACTTCTTCTTCTACGGAGGGATTGTGTGGCTGGTGGCCATAGCCATAAAGGGCGTGATGGATTACACCCTGAGTCCCATGCTCTATGATTATTTTTCCCTCTATGGGATATTCGCTATCCTGGTAGTGAGCGGTATTTACGTGGGCTTGAGGACAGGGCTCCTCGAGTCAGGGATGAGCTACCTGTTCATCATAAGGTCGGGGCTCAGGAGGGCTGGATGGAAGGAAGCCATCGCGTTCGGCGTCGGGTTCGGCGCTGCAGAGGCAATCTTCCTGGGGCTGTCCTCTTTCATGAGCATCCTCGTCCTGATTATCTTTCCATCAATCCTTAATTCCCTGCCCATGGAATACCAGTTGCAGGTCCTCTCCCAGCTGGAGCTTGGGACAGAAGTGATATTCGCGCCCATGCTCGAGAGGGCGTTCGTCATGGTTGCCCACGTCTTTGCGGCGGTCCTGGTGTTCATGGCCGTGCGCTCGAGGAAGATGGGATATCTCGCCCTGTCTATACTCTACAAGACGCTTCTCGACGGGATTCTTCCGTGGCTGAGCTACACCCTGGGCGCAGGGGATATTTTATCCATTTATCTTATGGAGATACCAATAATCATCATAGGGCTTATAGGATACTTCGGGATGAGGTGGATAAAACCGGGGTTCGAGGGAACCAGCATAACAGGGAAGGCAAAATCAAGACTGAAGAAAACCTGAAATCATGTTAAGAATGGAGGTAATTAAATGGCATTCAGGGAATTGAAGGCAATAGACGTGATGTCCATGGCAACGGTTTCTGCCGTAATATTGGCCATCTTCGGATTCATCGCGGGGATAATAGCTGCGCTCGGAGCAGGAATGGTGTCAGCGTTTGACACAGTGGCGGGCATGGGGATGCTCTCCGCTTACATGGGAGTTGCAGCAATAGTATTCTTCCCGATATTGTACGCGATAATCGGATTCGTGATGGGGGCTATAACGGCATTCATCTACAACATAATTGCCCAGAAGGTAGGCGGAGTGAAGCTGGACCTTTAGATTCGTGGCATCGCCATAGGCATTTGGATCAGTGGTATCAAGTGCCCTGCCATTTGTGGCAGGTATCCATGCAATTGAACATAGCGTTGGTAAAGGCACATCTCTCAAACCCCACATTGAACGTGGTGTATGGTGCTTGAGATGAAGAACCTGATTTCGATAGCTGACATGAGCCGTTCGGAGATAGAATCAGTGTTCAGACTTACTGACAAATTAAGGAAAGACCCCTTCAGGCCCCTCCTGAAGAACAAGGTCATGGCGATGATATTCGCCAAGCCCTCCACAAGGACCAGGATATCCTTTACCGTTGCAATGAATCATCTCGGGGGCAGCGCCATTTACCTGAGCAAGGACGATACCCAGCTCGGAAGGTCAGAGACCATAGGAGACACCGCAAGGGTTATGTCCCGATATTGCGATTTCATCCTGGCGAGGCTCTTCCTGCACAGGAACATCCTGGAGATTGCTGACAAGTCATCCGTTCCTGTGATAAACGGCCTTACAGACCTCCTCCACCCCTGCCAGGCGCTCACGGACCTCTACACGGTGAAGGACAAACTCGGCTCCCTGAAGGGCGTCAGGCTTTCTTACGTGGGGAATGCAAGGAACAACGTAACCCATTCCCTGATGCACTGCTGCAGGAAGCTCGGGGTGGAGATGATGATTGGCTGCCCTGACAAATACAGGCCGGACCCAGTCATAATGAGAGAGTCTCCAACGCTGGTCTTCAGGAGCCCGAAGGACGCCGTGAAGGGGTCGGATGTGGTTTACACGGATACATGGGTCTCTATGGGGCAGGAGAGCAAGGCCGCCTCCCTCACCAGGGCACTGAGGCCCTACCAGGTAAACAAGACCCTACTCAGGAACGCGAAGAAGGAGGCCATCGTGATGCACTGCCTTGCTGCGCACAGGGGTTATGAGATAACAGATGACGTGATGGACGGGCCCCAGTCCGTGATATTCGACCAGGCAGAGAACAGGCTGCATGTCCAGAAGGCCATCCTCGTGATGCTGAAATAGGCATCTGCAGGGCTTCATTCAAGCAGTTCCTTTAATTTACGGACAAGGCCAGTCGATTTCCTTATGGATTCCATTGCTGTCTGGAAGTCCATCCTCCTGCCATAATATGTAAGCGAATTTCTCTTGAAGCGCAAATCATCAAAAGCCCTGAACAGGTCGTCCCTTTTCAGCGCGTCCCTGAGATAATATCCGGCGCATATGTGGTTGCTGACCCTGTAGCCACTCCTCAGAATAACGGCATGCAGCAACTCAAGTATCGATGCATAGTATCCCTCAAAGACGTAATTGGCATTACCTTCATTTATCTTGCCTGAATTCAGATAGCCTATTCTTCCGTTGGCTGTTTCGATTAGGGAATTAATCTTGAACCTGTCAGTGGTCACTTTAAGGGAAGAGCCCGTTTCCAGACATTCATTCCAGCTAGCTTCCCTCATTCCGTGAACACCTCAATAAACCCGTTAAGGATTATCCCATTGACTATGTTATTTGCAAGCTCCTTGTTGCCTATCTCATGGATGTTTTTGTGCATAAACAACTGGATTCTCCTTTTCAGCTTTTTTTCAAACTCCTTCAGCTCCGGCTTTTTTGCTGACTCAATGTAAATGTCAATATCGCTGTTCTCCGTATCCTCGCCCCTTGAGTAAGAGCCGAACAGGACGATTACTGGATTGCTGAGCTCTGTTATTAGATGCCTTACCATCCCTGAATCGTGAAGCGATTCTAGGTTATGCAGCCTCTTCTGCATGATGAAATTATCTGAGCCCCTGTCAGCAGAATATAGCCTTACGCCCGAGAGCGTGGAGCTCTTGAGTATACCCTCGCTTTCCAGTTCCTTCGTGTACCTTATCACCGAAGGTAGGGGACAGCCCGCCCTCCTCTCTATTTCCCTGACCCTGAGCCTGACCGTTGGATTGAAAAAGAAAAATTCCTTGATGGTCAATTTGATATCTTTTCTTTTCATATGATAACTATTAGTATCAATTGATATTTAAAGTTATCGTTAATTGTTTCTGCAGAGAAGGCCATGAAGTAGCTTAGGCATTAAAATCCTTCTTACAAGATTGTTTTATGGAGCATTACAAAACGGTTATAGTGGGTGGTGGGCCAGGGGGCCTGAGGTGCGCTAAAATCCTAGCAGAGAACGGTGAGGACTTCATACTTCTGGAGGGAAAGCCCGGCCCTGATAATAAGATATGTACCGGTCTCTGGGGCATGACCGAAAAAACTAAATATGTGGGTCTTCCTGATGATATCTTTGAGAGGACTTTCAGGAGGGTTCTATTCTCCACTGCCCACAGAAGGGTTGAGGTCAGGATGAAGACTCCGTTCGTGGCCACGCTGAACAGGAAGAGGCTGAGCGAATGGATGCACAGGGAGGCGAGAAAGGCAGGAGCCAACATAGAATTCGGCTCTGAAGTAACAGGGGTTGGAAAGGGTTACGTTGTAACCAATGGGAAGAGGATTGGTTTTGATTGCCTGGTTGGAGCCGATGGCAGCTCATCTGCTGTCAGGAGGAGCATCGGCCTGAAGCAGGATGTTGGCATGGGGATACAGTACTGGGTTGGTGAGGAATACCGGGATTTGGAGCTCCATCTCGACTACAACACATTCGGCCCGTGGTATGGATGGATTGTACCTCACGGGGGAACCACTTCGATAGGCACGGGCGGGCATACCGGTTTCATGCCCCTAAAGATAATGAAAAGAAACCTTTCTATATGGTGCAGGCAGAGAGGTTATGAAATATCAGGAGCGAGTTTTGAGGGTGCGGCCGTTAGCTACGAATACAGGGGATTCAGGTTCGGCAACAGGTTCCTGGTCGGTGATGCGGCGGGCCTCACATCCGGTTTTACAGGAGAAGGTATATATTTTGCAATGGCGTCCGGGGAGGACGTTGCAAGAATGATTATTGACAAGGAGCATGTCCCTGTCTTAATTAGAAAGGTTCTGGGGATAAAAAGGAAGCATGAGATTATTCTGAGTGCGTTAAAATTCAGCAGGGAAACCGGAACAGCGGGTCAGGGAATGTTGCTGGAACTTCTCCGGTTCGGACCATTAAAGAAACGGTTCATAGAACTGATGATGTAGGAAATCAGGGATTGAGCAGCCAGACCCCGATGTTAAGTGCGGTTGCTATCGTGACCCAGCATATGTATGGGACCAGCAGCCAGGCCGCTGTCCTGTTTACCTTCCTGAACTCCAGGATAGTCAGGAGAATGAGAATCCAGAGCGGGATTATCCCAATCACTCCCAGGAGCGGGTTCCGCAGGCCAAAAAAGAAGATAGACCACAGGGAATTCAGGAAAAGCTGGGCGCCGAAGAGCCAGAGGCCCTTCCTCTTCTCCTTCTGTTTCCACCCGCCCCTGATTACAAGATACAGTGAGATTCCCATAAGGGTGTAGAGGGTTATCCAGACAGGACCGAACAGCCAGTTCGGTGGGGTGAAGAATGGTTTGTTAAGGGTGGCGTACCATGTGGGTATGTTCGAAGTGGTGAACACTGAACCCACTATTCCCGCTGCCTGGCACACCAGTATGGAGACAATGAGCTTTCCAATCTCCCCGTGGTTCATGGAAATATCTTGGCTTGACAGAATATAAATGCATCAATATTATCATGAGAATAGTATGGACCTATGAGTTTTCGGTCTCATATTGGCTGAATCCATTTTCTTCTGGCGAGCATGTAGCCAACGGAAAGACCGAATATCGCGGCGAAGAGGCCTATCGCTATTATATGGGGGTATGGTATCTGGACGGCTGCCTGAATCCCTCCGGCTGCAGTGCCTGCCGCTCCCTCTGCGGCCTCGTTCAAAGGAGATTGGAGCATGTCGCCTGCAAAGGTCCTGGCCGCTTCCTTCACTCCCCAGTCACCGAAGGTCGTCCTTATGAGGTCCCATGAAGTGAATACCAAAGCTATTGCTGACAGTCCCAGGATGACCCAGACCCTGGTCTCGTTGGGATCAAGGATATCCTTCCCTGCCCTGGTGAGCTCGTAATACTTCCACTTGTGGCCGTCGTCTATCTGGACGACCAGTCCTGCTCCGGAGAGGCTGTCGAGGTGCTCCTTGACAGTGGAGGGTGACATCTTGAGCTCCCTGGACAACTCGGTAAGCATTTTCCTCCTCCTCTTGAGACTCTTGAGTATGGACACCCTGCTCTCGGATGCAAGGGCCTTGAAGGACTTCATGTCCAGGGTTATCTTCTCATCCTCCATGATAAGGAATTGTCCTGAATGTTTAATAGTCTTTCCGGTTTTGTTCGGCCATGACCGCAAATAATTTAAAGGTTTGTCTCCAATGAATTATCGAGGTTCAGATACAGAATGAGAAGGATTTTATACGTTGCAATCGGCCTTGGTATGGTTTTTGGTTCTGCCCTTATCTTCCTTAATTTAGGGCTCTAGGGCCAGTCTTTTGTAACGGGTCAGTATCTCCAGAAGAGGTCATCCTTTCGGCTCCTGCCCAGGTAGTCCTGTTGCAGGCCTTTCCTCAGCTTCCTGCCCTCCCAGAAGAATCCTATGGAGCAGGAGTTCATAACCAAGGTCACGGCGAACCTGAACACGAAATCCTCTATGGGCATGTTGCTTACCATGTCAACCACAATCCATGTCGAGAGGATTCCAGCGAGGATTAGCAGCAGGAAGCCCAGCCCAAGGGCGTTCTCGTAGGATTTCTCTGACTTCATGCCCACTATCAGGATGAAGGACATCATGGCGTAGGAGACTATGAAGAACTCGTCAGCAAAGAGGTTCTCCCTCTGCACGAGCACGGAAAGTATCAGCGAGATTAGTATGACCAGCAGCAGCCTGTGGTATGCCATCTTTAGATTTTGGACTAATTATTAAAATTGTTTAGGAAACCCAAGACGTCCTGTAAGCTCCCACCCTCTTCGCAATCTCGTCCACCTCACTGGGGTGGGCAAAGAGGGCGCACGGCGTCCCCTCGTTCTCCAGAAGGTGCTCGTTATCCCTTATCTCCCTGAACAGGCCGCTCTTTAGGGCGTCCAAAATGCTTGATTTGGTGAGGTTGTGGGTCGCGACATCGGATATCGGGCACGCGGTCAGGTCCCCCTCCGGGGTCACATGGGCGAATCCCCTTCCGGCAGATACGCACCCCCCGAAGAAGTCCTCATCGCCCGGGGAATGCACGATGTATATTGGCTTGCCTTCCCTGTATTCAATAACTCTCGAGCGGAAGGATTTCCTCTCTTCCCTGCTGAGCATCAATCCCCTGTCGCCAGGCTTGGTCGGGATGTGCTCAATGAATGCGCACGCGCGGATGCCTTTACCGATGAACATTTCCATGTTCCCTTCATCCATCCAGTACCTGAAATTTTTCCTGGTTATCGTGACGGATATCCCTGTTATGACACCTGCCCCTGCCAGCCTGACGATTGATTCCATTGCCCTTCCATGGACGCCCTCTCCTCTCCTGCCGTCCGTGACTTCCTCGCTGCCCTCAACGCTAACGAAAACCAGTATGTTGGTGGATTTCCTTATCTTCTCCATGTCACTGTCCTTGAGGACGGTCCCATTGGTGAATATCATGAAAAGCCTGTCGCTGAAATCCCGGCACATGTCAATTAGGCCCGGAAACAGGAAGGGTTCCCCTCCTGCTATGACGAAGCCAAACACCCCAGCATCACTTGCCTCCCTTATTATCCTCTTCCACTCACCGGCCTTCATGTGGGGCCTGTTGTTGAGTGTCCCTGTCGCGGCTGCATAGCACCCTGCACAGGCCAGGTTGCACCTCGAGGTAATGCTCAGAATAAGGAAGGGTGGAACGACAAGCCCTCTGTCCTTTGCCTCCTCCCTGAGTTTCTTGGCTTCTTTCCATGACTTTATGAACCTCGGGAAGGATTTCAGGTATTTGGGGTGCCTCATGGCAAAGGGGACGAAAACCCCTGCCATCTTCGGGTCAAGCCCCCTGAGGAATGAGCCCAGTCTCGCAGCAGAACCTATCATTTCAATACCTTCCCTGTCTCGCAATACCAGAGGTAGAGATCCAGCTCTGCCATGTCCATCCCCAGCTCCCTGCCCAGCCCGAGCAGCTTCCCCTCGAGTTCCAGATACCTCATGGGGGTCATGGCTCTCCTCCCCCCGCACATCCCGTGCTTGGTGAGTATGTCCACGATATGAAAGTCCACTATGGCGAGGTCCCTGAAACCCACGTTTCTGAGGAAATGGCTCGCCTCCTTGTATCCCAGGCCCTTCACGTTCTTCACCAGCCACTCCCTGGCCTTTATCCCGTCCATTGAGAGGACGCCTTTCAGTTCAGGGACGTGCTTCCTTGCCTCCACTATATACTTTGCCCTGGCGTTGGGGTAGCGGTGGCCGAACTCCTTCAATCTCTCTGCCAGCTCCTTCTCGGGGAGGGTGAGAAAACCCCTGCCTATCCTCTCTTGAATCATGATGCTCTTCCCTGCGTTGAAGTTTGCTGTGAGCAGGCAGAAACAGAGTTCCTGAAAAATCTCCTCCGGAGATTTTTTTCCGGATTCCCTGAACTCACTGAGCCTGGACTCTATCCTCTCCCTGAGGCTTCCTGACTTCAGCTTCTCCACATCCTCAATCAGACATCGCATCATTACACCCCGTGACAGACATGCTACACGACTCCCTGATGTTTCCCTTCCGGGAAACCAGCTATCTCCTTCGTGACTTCTTGACACCAACCCTGTTGCAGTGCTGGTATACCGGGCAAACCCCGCACTTCGGTGAGACGGGTCTGCAGAGGTTCTGGCCGAAAGCAACGAGAATCGGGTTTATGCCCATCCAGTATCTTCTTGGAAGCTTTCCTCTTAAAGCCATCTCTGTCTCATGCGGGTTCCTGGTCCTCACGTAGCCGAGCCTGTTCATTATCCTGTGGACATGGGTATCCACGCAGATTCCCGGCTTCCTGAAAGCCACCGAAACAACAAGGTTAGCGGTCTTCCTTCCCACGCCAGGAAGCTTCACCAGTTCCTCGATGCACTGTGGGATTCCTCCTGCCTTCCTCAGGGCTTTCGGAAGCTGCTTCAGATACCGGGCCTTCTGCCTGTAGAAACCAACAGGACGGATCAGAAGCTCAATCTCCCTCACGGACAATCTCTCCAGCCTCTCTGGGGTCGGGGCAATGGAGAATAACCTTCCGGAGGCCTCCCTGGTTGCCCTGTCCTGCGTCCTCGCGGAGAGGATTGTCGAAACCAGTATCTTGAAGGGGTCCTTTGTCTGCTGCTCTATGAGGTCAACGGAGGGAATCCTGTATTCAGTGACGTGGTTCTTCAGAATCCTGTAGACCTCCCCGATGTCAACCTCCCCGGCCATGTTAATAGATGTCATTGTTAAATTTAAGCTAACCTAATCTCAAGATTTTGCATGTTGCTTATCGGCTTGCGACTGAATAAATATGACAAGTGGTAACGTCTGTAAGCCGATGGGGAAACAAAGAGGTTATAAAATTTAGCTACAATGATTTATGGGGGATTTTGTGGACATAGACCTTTCGGGTGTGGTTGCGGGGATAAGGATTGACCCGGCCATAATGGTCACGTCCGGCTTCCTTGCATACCCCGGGCCCATGAAGGAGGTCGAGAAGCATTTCGGCGGGGTAATACTCAAGACAGTCAGCATTGAGGAGAGGCACGGCAACGAGACCCCTGTCTACTGCAGGACCGGGCCCGGGACTTACATAAACGCCGTGGGCCTGCCAGGACCGGGATGCAGGGAACTCGCAGGAGAGCTCAGCGAAACGAAACCTAAGATTCCTCTGTTTGCATCCATATCAGGCAACAATGAGGCGGATATGGCAGAGGCGGCCAGGATTCTCGAACCTTATGTTGACGCGTTCGAGGCGAACTTCTCGTGCCCGAACATAAAGCCGGGAGAGACGGTCGGAGTGACCATAGGATATGATTCTGACAGGATAAGGACCAACGTGAAGGCAATAAAAGCGGCGACAGGGAAGCCGCTCTTCATAAAGCTCCCGCCCGGGCTCTACATATTCAGCATGGAAAGGTTCCTAAAGGCAGCCGAGGCCTCTCTCAAATCAGGTGCAGACGGGCTCTCTGTCACCAACACCATCCCAGGAGGGATGAAGATAAACATCCACGCCAGGAGGCCTGTCCTCTCCTCCGGGTACGGCGGGGTATCGGGCTCGGGGATAAGGCCTATAGGCATAGGCTGCGTTTATTCCCTAAGGGAGGCCTTTCCCAAGGCGCCGATAATAGGGGTCGGGGGCATAGAGAACGCAGCAGATGTTGTTGAATACGTGCAGGCAGGCGCCGATGTTGTTGCAATGGGCTCGTCCCTGCCTCCCACCACCCTGGAGAAGCAGAAATTCATCGAGAGGCTGGTTTCAGAGCTATTCTCGACCGTGAGGAAGCTCGGCTACAGCTCGCTTATGGAAATGAGGGGTGCGGCGCATGAAAGATAGGGACGAATTCCTCCCATACAGGATAAGGGAAATAACAGAGGTCTCGGATGACGTGAAGATATTCGAACTGGAGGGCTCTGCAAAGGTAAGGCCGGGAAACTTCGTGGTCCTCTGGATTCCCGGGGTCAGCGAGAGGCCCTTCTCCCTTGTTGACAGCTCACCAATAAGGATAATGATAAGGAGGGTCGGAGGAGAGAATTCCTTCACCTCCTCAATATTCAGGAAGAGAGTAGGAGAGAAAATCTTCATGAGGGGACCCTACGGAAACTCGTTCCTGGATTTCTATGATAAAGATAAGCCGTCCTGCCTCGTTGCGGGGGGGATTGGAATCGCCCCGCTGGCGTTCCTCGCAAGGTACACCAACCCCAAAAAGACGAAGGTTCTCCTCGGGGCGAGGTCAGAAAGGGAAGCCCTCCCCTGCTCCAAGCTCCTGGGTTCTATGGACGTCACTGTCTCGACGGACGACGGCTCGTTCGGAAGGAAGGGTTTCGTGACAGACTTAATCGATGAATCCGGGATAAGGAAGGGAACCCGGTTCTTCATATGCGGGCCAGAGAAGATGGCCGTGGCTGCGGCAGAGAAGGCAATGAAGTACACAGAACCGGGGAACATAATCCTCGCGGTGGAGAGGTACATGAAGTGCCTTGGTTACGGGATATGCGGCCACTGCGAGATAAGGGGAGGCGACGGGAGGACGTACCTGACCTGCTCTGACGGGCCGGTATTCACCTACCACCAACTGAGAGGGGGAGATCTGGGCCTCTCAAAGAGAACGAGGAGCGGTACCAGGGTCAGCGTTTGATTCAGGATTTCCAGACGCCGTGGACATTGCACCAAATCCTAGCGGTTATCTTTGCGCCGGCAGGGTCGAGGCAGAAGTCTGCCTTCGGAGGGTTGCCTGGCCTCAGGCTCGCGCTGGCTATGACCACACCGTCCCCGAGGATTTCTATCAGGCCTATGTAATGCTTCTCCTCCATAGGATGCGGGACAGAGCCGACGTCCACGTGGACGTTCTTTCCCCCGACCTTTACGACAGGGACATGCTTCTCCTTGCCCCCGTCCTGGGTCTTTTCCTTGAGCAGCTCCATCGGCTGGCCGCAGCAGACCAGCTGTCCCACCCCAGTGTAAAGGACCTCAACGACGTTCCCGCACACGTTGCACTTGTAGATTTCACTTAGTTTCGTCATAATGAATCACCCCCATACAGTTATATAACAGGGGTTTTTAAGCTTGTCCGGAACTAAAAGAGATAGAGGCTCAATGCCATTATCAGCATGCCGAATATTATTCCCAGTATGGGAACGTGGGCCCTCCATATACAATGGTGCTCCTTGCGGCACATCCCCTTCTCGAAGCAGAGGGGGAGGAGCTCGTCGAAGCTTATGAAGACCATTATCCCCGCAACGAAGGCCAGCATGAACGAGAGCAGCCATGGGCTAATGAACGGAAGGAGTATCATGATTCCTATTATCGCCCCAGCGGGCTCCGCGAGACCGGAAAGCAGCGAATATGTGAAGGCCTTTGCCCTGCTCCTTGTCGCATAGAATATCGGGAAGGAGACTGCAATACCCTCGGGTATGTTGTGGACCGCTATCGCGAACGCCACGGGAATCCCCAGGCTGATGCTCTGCAGGGAACCGACCAGGACTGCCAGGCCCTCTGGGAAGTTGTGTATCGCTATGCCTATTGCGGTGAATATGCCTGCTGACATCAGCTTCCTGTCAACCGCGTGACCTCTTTGGCAGTGACCTCCTGAAACGTGCTCCTCTATGTAATCGTGCGGTATGAGAAAGTCTATCAGCATTATCAGGACTATGCCTGAAAAGAATGCGACGTTGGCCATGAGGAAGCCCATCCCCTCTGTCGCGGACGGCATGAGCTCTGCCAGGGAGATGTATATCATCACGCCCGCTGACATGCCAAGCGCAAAGGAGAGGTATGACTTCCTGAACCTCTTTATGAAGAACGGGAACGCGCTTCCAATTCCCGTGGCTGCACCTGCCAGGAGCGTAAGCAGGAGCGCAATCCAGATGTTTTCAGGAACCATTGCAATCTCCTTATTTCAGCCTCTCCTCCGAGAGCTTAAGGTGATCTGTCTCCACCTCAACGAACGCCTCGAATATCTGCTTCACCCTCGGGTTGACCGCCTCCTGCGCCGCCTTCCTGTAGAAGTCTATCGCCCTGGTTTCCCTGGCATGCGAGTCCTCGAGGTTGTCGCTGTTTGTCTTGTGGCATTCCTCACTGCTCTCGGGGACCTTGTCCAGGCGCAGTATCTTCTTCCAGACCGCGGCATGCTCTGCCTCGACCTTGCCGAGTGCCTTGAAAAGCAGCCTTCCCTCGGGGTCGTTGGTCTTCTGAGCAGCGCAGAAGTAGAATGCCGCGTTGCTTATCTCGACCTGGAGGGCGTGCTCTGCGTTAGCCTTATCCACCTCATTGAGCTCAACGCTGAAGCTGGCTTCTGCCTCCTTTGCCTTCTTTATGTATCTCCTGTGGGCCCCGCAGAACGGACAATTGTCAGGGGGATTCTCCCCTATATAGGGGTCCCCGCATATCTCGCATCTCCAAAGCTCTACCATCCTGCCACCTATTTCGATAGTTCCTTCTCTACCTCTTTCTTTCCCTCTTCAAGCTCCCTGACCTGTTCCGGGTCCTCTTTAAGGAGCAGAGTCTGGAACTCACCGACGTGGGTCTTCTCCTCCTTTGCTATGTCAAGGAGGATTGCCCTTATGTCCCTGTTCGCCGTCATCGCGGCCATCTGCTCGTAGAGGTTTATGGCATCCAGTTCTGCTATTATCCCTGCCCTGAGTATCTCCTGGTCAAGGCTCTTCCTGTCCAGCTTTTCCAGTTTCTTCGGTATGTCCGATAACATCTAATCACCTCAGTATTCTTCACACAACACCTCAAAGTAGCTCTTCGGGTGGCTGCACGACGGGCACTTCTCAGGCGGCTCCTTTCCATCATGCACGTAGCCGCACTTCCTGCATACCCATCTGGCCCGTTTCGGTTTCCTGAAAGTTGTCCCTCCGGTGAGCTCTTTGAGTACCATCCTGTACCTGTCCTCATGATGCTTTTCTGCCCTGGCGATTGCCCTCAGCCTGGATGCAATCTCAGGGAACCCCTCCTTCTCGGCAGCGTCAGCGAATTCCGGGTACATCTTCGAGCATTCGTAATGCTCCCCTGCTATCGCTGCCTTCAGGTTATCCAGCGTGGTCGAAAGGGTTTCCGGGACCTCTGCGCTGACCTTTATGGCGCTCTTCGCCTCCTTCTTCCTCAGGTCGTTAATCATTCTGAGGAGCCACTTGGCGTGCTCCTTCTCGTTCTCGGCCGTGGCGAGGAATATCTCAGAAAGCTGCTCAAGGCCCTCGTTCTTGGCTATCTTGGAATAGAAAGCGTACCTGTTCCTTGCCTGGCTCTCACCTATGAAGGCCTTTGCCAGGTTGTTCACGGTCTCCATCAAAACACCCCCACTATTAATAAGAGGTCTTCTTTTTAAGGATTTGCCCTGAATATAATCATGGAAGGTCTTAACCTTAAGAGGATGGCAATCGCGCTCATCCTTGCCGCATTCTTCGGCGTAATGTGCGCCTGGGGAACCTCTACGGTGGAGATTCCCGGCTTTGTTATGACAACGGAATACCTTCTGACCGTCTTCTACGCGAGGCTGATGATAGGTTTCCTCGTCGGCTTCAGCGGAGGACTGGTCATGCTCAAGGGAAAGACGGCGAACGCCGCCCTCAGGGGAGGGATAATGGGATTGATAGCGAGCATCTCCATCTCCTTCTACGGTGGCACGGCAATATTCATAGCAGCAGGGATTGTGTACGGGATAATAACCGACGTGGTCGCGACCAGGCTGTCATCGTGAGGGAGCTTTGCCATGGAGAATTTTCAAGAAAATGTAGCCGAATGTTTCGAGCGAGTACGCTTTTTATATTAACAGCGACAATTATTAAATGGGTGTGATTGCCGTGATGGAAGTTTCAATCTTTTTCGCGAGATTCCTGGGCGGCTTCTTCCTTATTTTCGGATTGCTCTTCATCATAACAAGGCAACTGGGCAAGACGATAGAGATGACCGATGACAAGGCCTTCGTCATCTCCACGGGTTACATCACCCTGCTCATGGGGCTGGTTACCGTAATCCTGCACAACATCTGGGTTGCTGACTGGAGGGTTGTTATCACGCTACTGGGATGGTTTACCTTAATCAAGGGAATCATGAAAGTCGGATTCCCGGAACAGATACACGAACAGGCACAAAGATTCAAAAAGAAACAAGCGATTAGTACAATTTTCTTGATGCTTTTGGGTGCGTGGCTAATCCTGATGAGCTTTTATTGAGAAAGGCTGGTTCTATGGCATGGCTGTCATCCTAAGGCTTTATCTGCTTGGGAACCGCGTCCTAGGGATTATCATAGTCAAAGCCAAGCAAGGACTAATATAAATGACCAAGAACAAAAATTAAGCATGAAGTCGATTGCTCTGGCTTTTTTGCTTTGCGTTATTGTTGTTTCAGGCTGCACTGGCAACCCCAGCAGCCAATGCACAGAGGATGCGGACTGCGGAGAAACGATATGCACTGATAGCATGACCGCTATCTCGACCCCCACATGCGTTAACGGTGCCTGTTTAACCAATACGGCTGACTGTGAACTCAATCAGCTGTGCGTTCAGGACAGCGGGGGGGTTCAGTGCCAGAACAAGACAGAACAGAATCTGCCAAAGCTGTCATGCAGCATGAACGCCGCAACGCTAAAGGCAACGGGAACGAACCCCTACAATCCCGCGACTTTCATGTGCCAGGACGACTGCCCCCAGGGCACGTTCTGCGACGCAGCATCATGCGCATGCGACGACAAGAAGAAGATATCATGCTATGAATACACAGATGCAACGACGAACCCATTTTCCGGATTCCTGGGATCAACGATAACCGAACTGTTTGATCCGGCAAAGCAGACCTGCTCTGCGGACTGCCCGGAGGGATATACGTGCAAGACAGCGACATGTTTGTGCGAACTGACGCCGCAGAAATGTACCCTTGCAGCACCGAAATTCTATTCGAACTACTTCCCTGACTCACCCAAACCCGACATTGATTCTCTTTTTGATGTGTTTGTGGGTGGCGGTGACCTGAGCAGTTTCGGCCCTGTTATAAGGATTCCTGCATTCGAATCCGTAGAGGGAGGCACCCATTACGTCCCGTTCCCGAGGGAGCAGATGGAAATCCATCCACCCGATGACCCGATGGTCGTGATAGGTGGATACTGCGCGAACGAGTACTTCGTGGGAGCGCAGGCCATTGACATCGATGGAAACATGCTGACAGAGCCCAGCGGGGAAAATGACTTCTGCAAGTGGGGTGGCGTAATCCCGCACGAGGGTGTTCTGGAGATGTGCACAGAAGACCTCACCAACTGGCTTATCATCGTAGCTGAAAAGGGCAGTTTATTCTAAAGGAACATATTGAACAAATACCCAAGGACCAGTATCTGGGGGACCGTTATCACGGGAAGCCACAGCGCGGCCCTCTTCCCTATGTTGGAGCCTATAAGGCCGATTTCCGTGTAGTCGGTCGCGACTCCGGCATTGAGAAAAACAAAGGCGTTGCCAAAGGCACCTGTCTGCCTGTATATCTCGAAGGAGATTGGCGAAGAACCTTCAGAGCAGACCTCTATCACCGTCGCGACCGCGAGGGTCACGAACAGGCCAAGGAGGGTCGGCCCCATGTACGTCATGAACATCTCGTGGCTTATGAAGGACCTGGCAACGCCAGCGGCCATGACACCTATGAGTATCCACCACATAACCATCTTTGTCAGGGACCAGGAACCGAGGGTTATCCCCTTTAGGACCCTCCCTGGTGAGGGGTTCTTCCTGTAGGTGTTTAGTCTTTCCGCCATGTCCTTCCTTACGGAGAAGCTCTCTGAGACGTGCCTGGTGTGCTTGCTCCTCTCAATCCATCCCTTCCTGTCAAGTAGCTGATAAACGAAGCCCGTTATTACCGCTATCACTATCGCGGATATTATGATGAATATGGCATTGAAACCGAAGAGGCCAAAGAGGAGGATTGTTATCGGAAGGTTTGCCCAGGGGCTTGCCAGCAGGAACGCTATCACCGCAGGGACCGATGCCCCTTTCCTGTAGAGCTCCATCGATATCGCCAGGATTCCGTGCGAGCATGCGGACATAAGGAACCCGAGTATGACTGCCCAGCCAATCGTTTTCCGCTCCCTCCTGGAGAGGAACTTGGAGATGTATTCGCTCGGGACGAGGTAGTCGATTACCCCGCCTATCAGGAAGCCGAGGATGATTGCCCACCATATCAGGGCCAGGTAATCATAGAACGCCAGCCAGAATCCCTGGAGGGCGGTAATCCCGTAAACCAGCAGCAGCTGGTTCATCGCGAAGAGGATTCCCAGGACAATAAGGACCTGGTAAAGCCTCTCCTTATACCACTTCTTCTTGTGGTGGTGTGCCTCGGCAGAGCATTCCGGGCAATAGAGGTCCTTCTTCATCTTCTCCCTCTTCTCGTACTTCCTGATGCAACCGACGCTGCAGAAATAATGGCCGTGGGCCTTGATGTGGCCCTCCATCCCGCAGATGGGGTCAGTCCTGTCCTTTTTTGCCATGCTCTTTCTCCCTGATTATTATTGTTCGCCTTCCTTAAAACAGCATAATGAGGAGGGAGGCGCCGCCTGCGAAGAGGAAGTTAATGAAGTAGTCAGAGAAGAAGAAAAGCGCGATGAAGAGAATTGATGCCGATGCTCCTATCGTCATCTCCCTGAACATTATCGTCCTTATTATGTTGTTCTGCCCGTCCTTTGCCTTGTCATAGTTGAGGGCGTTGAATGAGACTATTATCGTGGTCTGGGACATGCCGTAAAGGGAGTCGGCTATGTACACGAGCAGGGGCGTCCTCGCAAACGCCCTGAACACCCAGACCAGCGCGTTAAAGAGGCTGCCCAGCCTCAGGACGAGCCTCCTGTTTATGTCAGAGAACTTCCCCACCACGAAGGCAAACACCAGCGAGAAGAATATGGAAAGGGAAAATACGAACCCCAGGGATGTGTAACTGTTGAGCACGAAGAAGAAGATGAATATCGGCCATATTATTATCCCGGTCGCGTGCTCTATACCCTTCCCGAAGTATGCGGGGACGTCCCTTATCCTGTTGTCTCTGAATACGCCCCTTATAGAGAATTTCACTGGCTCATGAATGTCCTTCGAGAGGAAAAGCGGGATTGCGGACGCGAGCAGCATGACCGACACGATGATGAAGAGGATGTCGAACCCCACGAAGGTGAGGATTATTCCACCAGTAACCGGACCTATCACGTTGAATGCGGTGGCCGCTGCCTGGGCGGTCCCTACCTGCTTACCCCTGCATTCCCTGCTGCTGCACTTGGAGAAGTCAGAATGGTATCCCATCCAGAAGAGAGCCATATTGATTCCATATATCACGGCTATGGCGTATATCGGGAACTGGTAGTGATGGAGCGCATAGAGCAGGACGTAGAACGAAACCAGCAGGGGGAGGCTGAAGAGGATGGAATGCTTGAACCCGAACCTGCAGGCAATCTTTCCCGCGGGTATCGTAAAAACGGCATGCGTGCCGTAAAGAATTGCGTAGAAAATCATTACCGATGGCAGGGAATACCCCAGGTCAAGGAGGTATATGGGAACGAAAACCCCTATCATTGAGAGGGCCAGATACCTGGCCGCTATGCTTACGTAGAGCTCGTTGAGCTCCCTGTTCCTGAGGAAATGGAGAATGTGCCGGTGCCCATACATATGTATTATAGATGATGCCCATCACTTTTATTTATTACGGCAAAACAAGTTACAAGCATGAAAATAAGGAAGGCCAGGCTTAAGGACGTCCCGGGAATCGTTGACCTCTGGAAGGAGTTCATCAGAGAGCATGACAGGGTTGTTCTGAACAATAATCCCAAACTGAAACCCTACATGAAGAAGAGGAAGAACGCACAGGATATCTTTATAGGAATCCTTAAGAATAACATCCGTTCTGGTAATGGGCTCGTTCTTGTCGCCGAATCTGGGGGGAAACTGGCAGGCTACGGGATTTTCCGGATAAACAAGGGTCATCCCGTATTCAGCATAGAGAGGATTGGCTGCATCTCTGACATCTTCATTAAGAAGGGTTTCAGAGGAAAGGGTATAAGCTCACTCTTCAGGGACGATGCCATAAAATTCTTCAGGAAGAAGGGAATAAAACATCTTTCACTCCAGGTTTTTTCTGCAAATTCACATGCCCATGAGATATATCGCAAATGGGGGTTTCAGGACTACCTCATAGATATGAGGAAGCCAATCTAATTCTCACTTTACCTGTCCTTTCCGCAAATGCTTTTGCCGCCAATTAATACTCGTCAAAGGTACCTGGCGAAACCGGTAGCATTAAAAGAGTTTTCACTCACCCTTGAGGAGGGGGTGAATTTGGCAGGGGTCAAATTTTAAGTCTCACTTTTTGTGTAAAATTCCGGATTATTCTAATATGTATATTATAATATATATTTTATTTAACTATCTTAATTATATATCTTATGTAATATATACTCTATGTAATATATTAATTATAATATCTATCTGAATAGAACTATTATATTCAACACTATGACCGCCAGGGCTATGTACAGCCAGGTGAGTTCGCAGAACGGAAACACGTATACGTCGACGCAATTCAGGTAGAACGTCTCCGCAGCCAGGATGATTAACAGGAAGAAGGTTCCCCACACAGTCTTCTTCTTACTTTTCATGTATTTCCGGATGAGCTCTGATTCCATGATGATAATTGGTCAGGATTGCTAATAAATTAAGGTGAGAGTGAGGCTTAAATCCGCGCAAAAACGGACATCTGTGTGCCACAGTTAAAATGGGTTCGATTGCCTCTGGTTTGGCACATCTCTTGAACATAGCGATGTTCAAGATCATTCCTCCTCGAAGTCGTCTTTTGGTGCCCTTGGTAGCGGTTTTATGAAGGCCCGGTCGATGAATTCCCTGGCCTTGTCTATCCCTAGATGGGTGTAGATTGTGGTGGTCTCAATCCTCTCGTGGCCGAGCATGCTCTGTATCACGTTCAGTGGGACGCCGTTGTTCTGGAGATGCGTGGCATAGCTGTGCCGCAGGGTATGGGGATGGATCTCCTCCCATTTCCTGACATTAGCAACCCTTGCATGCGATTTCACTATCCTGCGGATATGGCGGTCAGAGAGGGTCCCCTCGCTCCCCCTGCCTGAGAAGACGAATCCCTTTCTGTCCTTCAGGAAGGCTTTTAATTCGCTGGAGAAGCCCCCGGGAATAGGAACATAGCGGTCCTTCTTGCCCTTTCCCTGCACGACCTTCACAGTATTGTTGATGGTATCGATATCCTCTGCCTGGAGGGTCCTAATCTCTGAGTTCCTGAGACCCAAATAGTACATGCACTTGAGCAGCATAGCGTCCCTTGGGTTGCCCTGAGCGACCCTGAACATCTCTGATACCTCGTTCGGCGTCAGGAACCTGGGAAGCTTCCTCGCGGCCACTAGAATCTCCACCAATGCTTATATTGAGCAAACATTATTACCCCGGAAACAGCAATAACGGTAACGATTAGATTGATAATAAACTCGTCTGGATTATCTATTATGAGGCCTCCCGAGGTAATCAGGAACGCGGATATTATCAGAATAATTACTCCAAAGACTCCTACCAAAGCGAGGGAGTGTTCTACATCAACCATAAATATATAATGTCCGGATTGCCTAATAAATATGTCCGGAAAGACACATTTCCGGACATTCGGCCTCAAAACGGCATCATGCAAGGCATTCCCTTATGAAAATCCCTCTTTTTAGGGTGGTTTGGGGGCGTTTAGGGTAGGGTCCGGGGGTGATTTTTACCAGGAAAATTGTATCTCAAGAACATGTCCGTTTGTGCGGAAAACAATTCTCACTTCTTGGATTTCTTTGCGGTCTTGGCCTCTGTCTTCTTCTCGGGCTTCTGTTCGGTTACCTCTGTCTCTATCTGCTCAAACTTCTTTATCATTGCCTCTAGGTTGTGCGCGATGTCCCAGCCGTCGTTCGTGAGGCTTACCTTCTTTATCCTGCCCGTCTTCTCGAAGCTGACTATGCCGAGCCTGTTGAAGGCGTTGAGTATCTTTATTGTATGGGAATAGGTGCAGTCAGCCGACTTCGATAGGAGGGTGGCGTATACCGAATCGCCCTTCGATATCTTCATGCCCAGGAGTATCTTGGCGGGTTTCTCTCGCAGAAAAAGCTCTTCCAGTATGCTGTTTTTATTATCCTGGACATCACCTATCATGAAAACTCACTGTATATTTATGAGCATTATGTTATATAAATGTTAATTGTTCTAACATCATGTGTCGTGATATAGATTTTCATGGATGTATTGATTAATATATTTTAGATAATATATCTTTTGATAAGGTATATCTGTGATATATATTATATGATATATTCTGTATAATATATTATGAAGTGTGGTTTGGTTTTTGTAAAAAGTGAGGGTTTGAGGCCAAAGTGAGAGTTAACACCCTTTTCATGCCAAGGAGCAACATAAACAATCCTGGGTTTGAAAGCAAAAGCGTGTACGGAAAAACGACATTTAGAGAACGCAAAATGTAGAGTTAACGCAAAGTTAACGCAAAGTGTCAGGAACAGAAAACGAGGCTGTGGAGAGAAAACGATATGAAAGGTGAGTGTTTTAATCTTTTCCGCGAACGCTTTTTTTTGGTTGAGCTTTTTGGGATAAAGTAATACTCGTTAAAGGTATCTGCCTTTTGGTTATATGGCGATTCCGTGAGTTGTAAAAAAGGTCAGTTCTAGCGCTTCCACTCCAGGAGTATGGCTGCGAAGATGAGGGCGAAGCCGAAGACTATGGAGAAGATGAAGTTGAAGAGGGAGAGGTCTGGCTTTATTATCAGCTGTGCGGCGTTGTAGACCACCAGGGCGATTGCGAAGCCGAATATCGTTACGGCAACTATGCTCTTGCCTGACCTGTCATCCGTGGTTATGCTCTTCCCTACCCATGAGATTGCGCCTGCCAGGTAATAGTAGAAGACAGAGGATGCGACGAAGGCAGAGGCTGTCTCGAAGAGGCCTATGTTGAACCAGCTCACTGCGGCATCGTAACCTCTTACGGTAGCGAGTATGGTGAGCACTATGGAGACTATGTAGGAGAAGAACGCGAACCTTCTCCTCGTGAAGGAGGTGCTCAGTTCCTCGAACCCGGCAACGACGTAATGGTCGAGCCTGAACCCCTTTATGAAGAGGTATATACCAAGGACGGCGAGTATTACCCTCCAGCCATCCATTCCGAAGACGGAATATATGAGTATTGCTATTGCAGGGATGCCAAAGATTAGTCTAGAATACTTGGGGTTCTCCATGGTCTCCTCTATAAAGTCCTTGAGCTTGTAGTAGCCTGACTCCAGTTGCTGGGCCTGCTTCACTATCACCCTGTCCACGGAGAGAATCGGGATCCTGGACTGTATTATAGGAAGGACGTGCTCATCCTCGCTCCCGTCAGTAACCAGTATGGCGAAATCCGCCCTGAATTTTGAAAGAACCTTGTCGAGCTGCTCTGATATCTCCTTGTCAGAAGGAAGCCCTACCGAACGGTTCCCGGTGAGGGCAGCCACCTCTGATTTGTATTTCTTCTTTATGCCGTCATACACCCTCACTGCCTGGAAGATGGCGTTGGTGTCAGAATCTCCCGGGTCAGAGAGCCCTAATTCCATGGCAGCCTTGAGGAGGGAATCCCTTCCCACAAGGGGGCCGGTGAAGGTGGTCTTGTGGCCTATGTCATCGTCCCTGTCTACTGTAATGACCAGTATCCTGTCCTTTTCCTTCGCCTTCTTCAAATAGGAATCCTTCCTTGCCATAAGTTGCACCTGCTGTCGCTATTATAGAGAGAATTTGTATAAAAGCTTTAAAGGTTAATCCTTTTTTCCGGTAATTGGTTCCCTGTAAGGGGATTACTTTCCAAGATACCTGTTTATGTCCTTCACGAGCTGGTCGTTGTCGAAGGGCTTGAAGATGTATCCCAAGACCCCGTATTTCTTCACTATCACATCCTCCCTGAAGCTGGACGCTGTGAAGAAGACAATCTTCAGGTCCTTTGTCCTCGGGTCTGCCCTCACTTTCTCGCAGAAATCAGGGCCGCTTATATGGGGCATCCTCATGTCCAGCGCAATCAGGTCGGGCAGGGGACCCTTCTTCAGGGAATCCAGTGCCGACTTTGAATCAGTGAAGGCCGTTACCTCGAAGCCACTCATCTCCAGCACGGTCTTGGTCAGTTCAATCGTGTCCGGCTCGTCATCCACTACCATTATCCTTTTTCCCAATTTTAGCACCTTCTTTATATATGGGAAGGGTGAAATAAAAAGTCGTTCCCTTCCCCTCCGCTGACTTGAACCATATCTTGCCTCCCATGAGCTCTACGAGGCCCTGGCATATGGAGAGCCCGAGGCCAGAGCCCTTCACCTTCCTCGTGAGTGAGGCGTCTGCCTGGTAGAACCTGGAGAATATGTGCTTCTGCTTTTCCTTGGGTATGCCCTCGCCAGTGTCCTTTATCTCGAACTGCACGAAATCCCCTTTCTTCATGACGCTGAGCGATATGGTCCCTCCCTTGGGGGTGAAGTGGGTGGCATTGACTATCAGGTTCCTTATTATCTGCATCAGCCTCTCGGGGTCTGCGCTCATTTTCGGGATGTTCTGCCCCATTGAGAAGACGGGCTTGATGCCCTTCTCCTTTATCACGATGCTCATATTCTCCCTGATGTCGCTGAATACCTTGCTGGCATCGACCTCTGTTATGTCCAGGTCGAGCTTCCCCAGGCTGAGTCTCGAGGAATCGACCAAATCGAGGATGAGATTGTAGAGCCTTACCGTGTTCTCGTTTACCAGTTCGAGGTAGTGCTTCCTCTTCTCCTTGTCGCCCATTATCTTGTCGTTCTGCATGAGCTGGGCGAATCCCTTTATGCTGGTGAGCGGGGTCTTCAGCTCGTGTGCTGCTATGGAGATGAACTCGTCCTTCTCCTTGTCCAGCCTCTTGAGATCCACGTTCTGGCTCAGGAGTTTCTTGTCCTTGATTTCCAGCTCCTTTGTCCTCTCCTTTACCTTCTCCTCGAGAGTCCTGCTGTATTCCTCCAGCTTCTTCCTTGATTTCTTGAGGTCGCCGGTCATCTGGTTGAACGCAGAAGCGAGCTCTCCCACCTCGTTCTTTGTCTTCACCCTTATTTTAGCGTCAAGATTCCCCTTTCCTATCTTGATGGCAGCGTCCCTCAGGCTTATTATGGGTCTCGTAATCCTCCTCGAGAGGTAGAATCCTGCAAGAATTGCAAGGACAAAGCTCATGATAATGACCGCTACGGAGAGCGTAAGCTCCATGATTACGTCCCTGTATGCCTCTTCCACGGGCATCTCTACAACGACTGCCCAGTCGGGAATGCCGAGATGGGCATGGGTAGTTACGACCTGATTTCCTGTGATTCCTATGGATATCTCGGCCTCGTCCGTATGCACCTTCTCGTTCCCCATCGCGAATTCACTGACCTCATCCAGGTATATCAGGCTCTCCCTTCTCAGGACCCGGCTGATGTCGCTGAATGCTATCAGGTTGCCATCGCCATCGACTACATAGGTCGTACCGCTCTCCCCGACCTTTATGCCTGCAACAAGGTCCCACATGAACTTCAGGTTGACGTCGGCCACGAGAACCCCCTTCAAATCACCAAAGATGTCAGTTATGGGAACCGAGATTATAATCAGGGGCTCGCTCGTTGTTTCATCGATGAATATGGGGCTGATTTGCCTTTCCTTTTCAGCATCGGTGAAGAAATCGTGCAGGACCTCTTCATTGAGATATCCTACCTGCAGGCTTGACAGGCGGGAAACCTTAGCCAACTCATTTCCCTGCATGTCCAGTGTGGCAATCTGGCGGAATGAGTGCTCAATGCCAAGGAGCTTATCCATCACCTTCTTCTGCTCTTCATTTGTTGAGATTCCCATGTCGCAGAGCTTGACCGCACCCTCAAGCTCGCTGAATTTTTCTGCGATGAATCCCCGGACAGAATCCGCGGCCTCCTTTGCAATGAGCTTCTGCTGGCTGTCAATAACGCTCTGCTGGGTCTGTATGCTGAAATACATGTTCATGCTGCTGGAAATCATGAGCATGATGGCACTCAGTGCAAGAAAGGCAACGGCTAGCGTGAATGTCAGGCTCCTGAACTTGCTCGTGTTCCCTGGGATTTTCATTGGCACCCATTTGTTCTTTAACGCTCTATATGATTTCTGGGATTATCAAAAATATCTCGTAACCAGACCCAACATTGCTGCCCATGCCCATTTCAACCGCACATCTTATTTTTCTTAATATCTTGGTTAGGGGCGAATATAAATGGTTTTGGTTGGGACGAAAGCCACGACATCTTTAAAAAGCTTTTTCACCATAATTAAGGGCAGGCCTTGCCTTGTTTTATGGTTTGCATGATATCGTTTGTGGGTGTGGAATGTTTTCGACTGAAAAGATAATGGAGAAGATATGCGAGACCAGCGGGGAGACTCCCGCAAAGGTAAAGAAGATGATATCTGAGAAGCAGGACGAATTGTCAGGGCTTGTTTCCGAGGAGGGCGCCGCATACATGGTAGCCAGGGAGATGGGAATAAACCTCATCCAGGAGAGCAGGAGGGAGTTCAAGATAAGGAACATAGTTTCCGGTCTGAGGTCAATTGACCTGGTCGCCAGGGTGGTCAGGATTTATGACGAGAGGGGGTTCGAGAGGAACGGAAAGAAGGGGTGCGTCATCAATATCCTCCTTGGTGACGAGACAGGGATTATCAGGATGTCCCTGTGGAACGACGAGACCTCCCTCGTAAAGGAGGGGAAGCTTAAAGAGGGGGAGACCGTGAGGATACAGGGATGCTGGTCAAAGGCTGACAACAGGGACAGCCCTGAGCTGAGGCTCGGCAGGGGGAGTCTCCAGAAGGCCGATACCGTCGTGGAGATGCCGAACAAGGAGGTCATGGATGAGGGCTTCAGCAGGGTCCAGAGGAAGGAACTTGCCGACGTGAAGGAGGGGCAGAACGTGGAGGCAAGGGCAGCCCTTGTCCAGGTGTTCGCGAGGAACCCTTTCTTCGAGGTCTGCCCTGAATGCAGCTCCAGGGTCAAGCAGGCTGACGGCAAGTGGGTTTGCGACGAGCACAAGGAGGTCAAGCCCTCGTATGCCCTGGTGATGTCAGGGATAATAGACGATGGCACAGGTAACATAAGGGCGACATTCTTCAGGGAGCAGGCAGAGAGTATGTTCGGGAAGAGCACAGAAGAACTGAGAGAGATTGCCCTGAAGAAGTCCGAAGCGGCAGCCATTTTTGATGACTTCCCCAACCTAGGGAAGGAGTTCATCTTCCAGGGAAGGGTCAAGAGGAATGATTACACAGAGAGGATAGAGATGATTGTCAACAGCATCTCAGAAGTCGACGTTAAGAGGGAGACCGACCATATCCTGAAGGGGTTGGACGCCTAGAGTCCAGGCTAGCGGAGTGAAGTTTTGATATTTTCTGGGGATTTCAATCACATCGTCAGAAACCAGCAGAGGTAATTTATCCAAATCTTCTACTTCTATAAGTTCGGCTATCGTTTCTTTACTGGACTTTCTTTGATATGAATATCTTGTGCAGAGATATATATCAATGGTGCCGTCATGCCATCCGTCCTTGAACTTGATGGTGTTCTCTTTCTCCACTATTTTATATAGGTAAATTGGCCATGTGATAAATCCTGTTTCTTCCCAGAGCTCACGCACCGCGGTTTCAACGGACGATTCGTTGGGTTCTATCCCTCCTGCAGGAAAGCCGTATGAACCAGTAGGTAGTTTGGCAAATTCCGTGTGCCTGACAAGGAGAACTCTGCTTCCTACATACAATAAGACTCCGGCAGTGGGTATCCTTTCTGGCATGATAGTTTTTGGACGAAAAACAATATAAACATTGCCTAATTCTTTTTGGATGAAGCCTTTTGTCAGCAAGCAGGATTCGTTGGTGTTGCCTGCCAGATTTAGTCAGCCGCATTCACCCTATTGGATTAATGCGGCATTCTTGTGGTTAACTGGCGAAGAACTTATAACAGTAAAAAGGTTAGTAGAGGATGTCATCTGCCCTTACCAGCAGGCCCTCGCTGACGTTTATTCCGAATTGCTGTGCAACGGTGTAGTTTATTTCAAAATAGCTCTCTGATGAAACGACCGGTATGGTTCCGGCTGGCGTTCCCCTCAGTATCTTGTCGGCAAGGATTGCTGCCTGCTCTGCCGTCTTGGGGATATCGACGTTTATGCCGAAAATTGAGCCGTATCCGCCAACCTGCATCATAAGGCCCCCGATGGGGATGTTGTTTTCATAAGCGAATCTGCCCATCACCTCAAAGGCATCGGGCATCGTGCTGAGGGGCTCGGGTATGAACAATATAACGTCAAATCCTATGTCCCCTGATGCGGTCAGCCTATCGAGTTCGGCCTGGAGCTCTGCCGCATTGTCTGCCGGGAACTCTATCAGCGTGATGTCTGCTTCCTGTGCAGCCGGGCGCAAAAGCTCCATCTGGTTCTCTACAATCGGGTAACCCCGCTGGTAGGGTATCCACATCGTCTTGGCATCAGGAACGAGCTCCTGCATTATCTCGAACCGCTTGATTGCGAGGTCCGGCCCCGGGTAGCGGACGCCTGTTATGTGGTCACCAGGCTCTCTCACGCTATCAACAAGCCCGGTTCCCTCTATGTTGGCAATCGCGAATATGACCGGGACATCCGTTCCCTCGTTAGCTTCCTTGGCTGCCATGGATACCTCTGTAGGGAACGTGAAAATCAGGTCCACGTCGTCTTCCACGAACTTCTCAAGGATTTGCCGCTCCCTTTCCGGCTCGAACTTAGTGCTCTGAACATCATAGACTATGTTCTCACCTTCTATGTATCCTAGTTCGGTCATCTTGGCCTTGAACGTGACAGGTATTTGTTCCAGAAATTCTCCAAGCCCATTCAGCATCCCGACGGTGTATACCTTCTGCTCGGGCTGGGTCTGGGTGCAGCCGCTTGAAAATATGCACAGTGATAATGACAAAACTGCAAGAAGTGCCAGTTGCCTCTCCATGGATTTCTTATGCAATCTCCATCATCCCCCATTTATTTTCTGATAATGATATGTTATCGGAATACCTCATCTGCCATGCTGAGCAGGCCTTCAGGAACCGTCACGCCAAGATTCTCGGCTACGGTGTAGTTTATCTCAAAGAAATTCTCAGCTGAAACGACCGGGATGGTTCCGGCAGGAGTCCCTTTCAGTATCTTGTCAGCAAGCGTGGCTGCCTGCTTACCCACCTCTACGTCATTGACGTGCACGCCAAAGATGGAGCCGTATCCCCCTACCAGCATTATGGCGCCGCCGATTGGAATCTGGTGTTCATAGGCGAATTTGCCCATTACCTCAAAGGCATCGGGGGTCACGAAAAGAGGTTCGGCCACAGCCATTATGGCATCAATGCCGATATCATCCAATGTATCCCTCCTGTCCAGCTCGGCCTGGAGCTCTGCCGCATTGTCTGCCGGGAACTCTATCAGCGTGATTCCGGCATCCTCTGCAGGCTGGCGCAGAACCTCCATCTGGCTGGCCACAATGGGATAACCGCGCTGGTAGGGTATCCAGATTATTTTGGCATCAGGAACGAGTTCCTGCATTATCTCGAACCGCTTGATTGCAATGTCAGGTCCCGGGTAGCGGACGCCGGTTATGTCGCCCCCTGGCTGGCGGACGCTATCAACCAAACCCGTGTCCTCTATGTTAGCGATGGCAAAGACTACTGGAACCCCTGTTCCGGCTGCGACTTCCTTGGTCTCCATTGATGCTTCAGTGGGGAAGGCGAAGATGAGGTCAACCTTGTCATCCACGAACTTCTGGATTATTTCCTGGTTGCCTATTGGAGCAGGGGCTATCTGAACATCATAGACTATGTTCTCCCCCTCGACGTATCCCAGATTTTCCATGCCTTCCTTGAAACCGTCTGTTGTGTCGGCAAGGAAATCAAGGCCTGACAGGATTGCAACGTTGTATACCTTCTGCTCGGGCTGGGTCTGGGTGCAGCCGCTGGAGAGGATGCAAAGGGATAATGACAAAACTATAATAAGAGTCAACTGCCTTGATTTGAGGTTCCTGCAAAGGCTCATTTCAATCGCATGTTTTTACTCAATTGCTTAATATTTGGTTCCGGGTGTATATAAATATCCTAAATTTCTGGTTTCTGCGGGGAAACGTTTCTAGGATTTTCCCTTTCCTTTCCTCTTATTATAAAATTCCTTGTTAAGGATTTCCATGTAAGTGCTGTAAAGGTTCTTGTACCTCTTCTCAGATTCCCTGAGCTTCTTTGTCCTCTCTGCAACCTTCCTTTCGAGGCCCTTGCTGTAATCCTCAATCTTCTTCCTTGATTTCTTGAGTTCCTCTGTCATCTGGTTGAAGGCAGAAGCGAGTTCTCCTACTTCGTTGTTTGTGCTGACCTTTATCCTGGTATCAAGCTCGCCTTTTCCTATCCTGATGGCGGCGTTCCTCAGGCTTATTATGGGCTTGGTAATCCTTCTCGAGAGGTAGAGCCCTGCTATTATCGCAAGGAAGAAGCTTATCAGCATAGTGAACAGGGAAAGCCATATGCTTATGTATATCGTTTCGTATGCCTCTTCCACCGGCATCTCAACGACCACTGCCCAGTCGGGGTTGACAAGGTGTGCATGGTTGGCAACGACGAGGTTGCCCAGTATGCCTTCTGATATCTCAGCGCTGCTTACATGATTGAGTTCGTCCCCTGCTATGAATTCAGCCACCTCGTCCAGGCGGGCGAGGTTGTCCCCCCTCAGGACGCGGCTTATGTCACCGAATGCTATCAGGTTGCCCTGCTTGTCAACCACATAGGCAAGGCCGGTCTTTCCAATCTTCATGTTGTATATCATGTCCCACATGAACTTCAGGTTCACCTCTGCCATCAGGGTTCCCCTGAAATCGCCAAAGATGTCTGTTACAGGGACCGCCATCATAATCATTGGCTCGCCCGTTATCTCGTCGATGTATATGGAGCTGATTCCCCTTTCTCCCTGCCCTGCCTGGGAAAAGAGCTCATCGCTTTCATGGTCTATGAGAGTACCTGAAACATGAGATATCCGTGATGCCCTTGCCAGCTCCTGCTTATTCTCGTTCAGCAGGAAAGCCTGGCGGAAGGAGGGGTCGAGACCGATGAGGGTTTCCAGAACAGATTCCTGCTTTTCATGGTCTGCGGCCACGATGTTACCGATGCTCACTGCAGCGTCCATCATGCCGAACTTATCCTGAATGAAATCCCTGACCGTATCGGCGGCATCGCCTGCTATGAGCTGCTGCTGCTCTGCGATGACTTCCTGCTGGGTCTGCAGTGTAAAATGTATGTTCAGGGTGCTGGAAATGAGAATGACCACCGCACCCAGCGCAAGAAAGGCAACGGCTAACGTAACAGTCAGGCTCCTGAAATTCCTCTGTTTGCTCAAAATGCGCTTCACGATGATATTTGGTTTCGTAATTTATATATTTGTCCAGGATGGGTTTTTTCGTGAACGCTTTTTTTCTAACCAACATCCCCTCAAGAGTTTGTGTGTTGCTTATCAGCTTGCGACTGGACCAACATGACAGGCGACAGCGTCCGTAAGCTGATAGCGGAATAGCGGAACGGTACTATCCCAAGGTATTTAAAGGAAGATGATAATCATGTATTGTGGAGGAAGATGAGCGAACTCGAAAAGCTTGATGGTGTGGGCGAGAAGACGGCCGAGAAGCTGAGGGAAGCCGGTTATGATACCCTGATGTCAATAGCAGCCGCCTCTGCGGGAGAGCTGGTTGACGCAGCAGGCGTGGGCGAGGAGACGGCCGGGAAGATTATCGCATCTGCGAGGGATGCGATGCAGATGGGTTTTGAATCTGCAACAATCGTCCTGAAGAAGAGGGGAGCGGTCGGGAAGATAACCACGGGCTCTAAGACACTCGATGAATTGCTTGGCGGGGGCATAGAGACCCAGGCAATAACAGAGACCCACGGGGCCTTCGGGAGCGGCAAGTCGCAGCTCGCTCACCAATTGGCCGTAACCGTCCAGCTGCCCAAGGACAAAGGAGGGTTGGGCGGCAAGGCAATCTTCATTGACAGCGAGCAGACCTTCCGTCCCGAGAGGATAATAGAGATGGCAGAGGGTCTCGGTCTTGACCCCAAGAAGGTGCTGGAGAACATCCTCGTTGCCAGGGCATATAACTCTGACCACCAGGTCATCCTTGTGGAGAAGGCAGAGGAGTTCATAAAGAAGAATAACGTGAAGGTCATAATAGTTGATTCTTTGACATCATCGTTCAGGAGCGACTACACGGGAAGGGGGACCCTGGCGAACAGGCAGCAGAAGCTGAACAGGCACCTCCACACCCTCCAGAGGCTGGCTGACGTCCATAACCTCGCCATTTACGTGACCAATCAGGTGATGTCGAGGCCTGACGTCCTCTTCGGCGACCCGACCGCACCCATTGGAGGGCATATACTGGGTCACCAGGCAACTTTCCGCATCTATCTCCGCAAGAGCAAGGATACCAAGAGGATAGCGAAGCTCATTGACTCCCCATCTCTTCCCGAAGGAGAAACGGTCTTCAAGGTCATCAAAGAGGGAGTCAGGGACGTTTAGTTCTTCGGAAGTAAAAATTCTTCTCACTGACGCTGAGGTCCGAGTTGGAGTGATTCATTCTTCATGGGGTCCTCCCTCGTCATGGGTTGACTTGTACCACCACTCGTCGAACTCCTCTTCTTCCGGCTTCTTCTTTTTCTTCTTCCGGTTCTCAAGCTCTTCCAAAGGCATAGGTTCACCCACCAGCGCATACGCTAAGCAAAAGCAACCAATTTAGATTGTATCGAGTATTTAAAAATGCGTTTTTGGGTGTTTGGGAAGACTACCGGCAAGTTATGAGATTTTTATGTAGCGGGTCTGACTCTCCCTTCATGCAATGGCACAGCTGATTAACGTATTATGTCATCTGCCATGGCCAGCAGGCCCTCGGGCAGGGTTATGCCCAGCTCTTCTGCTGCTTTGTAATTGATTATGAGCTTGGACTCGGGCGAGGCAACAGGAATTGTGCCGGCTTGGGTGCCTCTTAAGATCTTGTCAGCCATGGGTGCGGCCAATATACCAAAATCAGGATTATTGGTAGTGACACCAAAGACAGTCCCGTAATCCTCTGTCAGGATTTTGGTTCCCATAATAGGTATCTTGCGCTCTCTTGTGAAATTGGCAATCAATTCAAAAACAGATTGGGTAGTGGAAAGGGATTCTGGTATGTATAACACAGCATCAAAGTCAAAATTGTCTGAATCCTCACGGTTCTGCAGCTCTTCCTGCAGATGTGTCTGGTTAGTGACAGGAAACTCTATAAGGGTTATTCCCAAGGATTGGGCGGCTGGTCTTACAAGCTCCAGTTCGGCGGGGACGGCTGGATATTCTTTCTGGTATGGCAGCCAAACCCTCTTGGCATCGGGCATTATATCGTGCAATACTTCGAGACGCCTGACAGCTACGTCGGTGCCCGGATAACGTACACCAGTAATATGCCCCCCTGGCTGGGTTACGCTGTCAATAAGGTCGTTCCCTTCTGTGAAAGCAGCGGCAAACAAGACAGGAATATCCGTCCCTTCTGTTGCTTCCTTGGCAGCCAATGCCACCTCTGTGGGGAAAGCGAATATCAGGTCAACATCATCATCTACGAATTTTTCCAGTATTTCTTTCTCCCTCTCGGGTTCAAAGTTTGTTTTCTGGATGTCATAAATAATGTTCTCATTCTCCACATAGCCCAGTTTGGTCATCTCTTCCTTAAATGTGTCTCCTATTACCGTAAAGAAATCCAGCCCGGAGAGGATGCCCACGCGATAGACCCTTTCATCCTCCTGGACGCAGCCGCTTGATAATAAAACGGCTATGATAGAGACTGCAACGAGGTATTTTCTTGCTGTTTTCATGTGTCCTTTATATATTTGTTAAAGGGTATATAAAAAGGCCTGAACGTGCATGTTTGAAAAAGAATTCTGATTTACCTGGTTTGGCGACCATTCAGCGGCATTGATTTATTATCTGGCGCTGTCAAGTATATAGCAGGTAACATGGCAGAGAGCCTCCTTATAATCGATATAGCGCTGCTGATAACAGTGGCCACTGTATTTGCATACTTTGCGCGCCTTCTCAGGCAGCCTTTCATCGTTGCGTACGTCCTGGCCGGGGTGATTATAGGACCTCTTGGGTTCGGCCTCATAACGAACATAGAAGAGATGAACGTGCTCGCCGAGATTGGCATTGCTTTCCTGCTGTTCGCCATAGGGCTGGAGATAGATTTCAGGAAGTTGAGGAGCGTCGGGACTGCTGCAACGGTTGGCGGGATTATCCAGATGGGGCTTACCTTTATACTTGGTTTTGTCTTTTCGCTGATGTTCAATTTCAGTTTCATCGTATCAATATACATCGGTCTTCTTGTTTCCTTCAGCAGCACGATGATAGTTGCGAAAATACTGGTTGATAAGAGGCAGGTCAATACGTTGCATGGCAGGATAATGCTGGGCATCCTGATACTCCAGGACCTCATAGTGATAGCCGTCCTTCCAATCCTGGCTGACATGAGCATAATGCTTTCCTGGGACATGTTCGCGCTGATGATAGTGAAGGGTTTCGGTCTCTTTTCAATAGCAATCGTCCTCAACAGGTTCATATTCAGGAAGGTACTGGATTATGCGGCAAACAACCATGAGCTGCTGTTCCTTACCGCGATTGCGGTTTGCTTCATATTCATAGGCCTTGCATATACGCTCGGATTTTCGATAGCCATAGGGGCGTTCATCGGCGGGATAGCCCTCGCCCAGTTCCCGTATAACCTGGAAATATTCGGGGAGATGCATTCCCTCAGGGATTTCTTCTCGGTCATATTCTTCACGTCACTGGGGATGCAACTGAGCCTCTCTGTCATATCCAGCATGATAATCCCGTTTTTTGTTTTCCTGGTTATCATAGTTATAATGAAGCCAATAATACTCTCTGTTACATATCTGCTGTTGGGATACGGCGGAAGGAACGCGACGATAATAGGAATCGGCCTGGGGCAGGCGAGCGAGTTCTCCTTCATAATCGCTGCTAACGGCCTTCTTCTGGGTCACCTGGATAGCGGGACGTATTCCCTGATAATCAGCCTCGTTGTCCTCTCAATGGTCATCACGCCATACACCATGAGATTCAGGCACGACATACACAGGTTCTTCTCAGACAGGAAATTCCGTCTGCCCGAGAGCCTTTCCACGCCCACCCACATAAGGAAGATAGAGAAGAAACCGAAGAAGGCACTGAAGAATCACGTCGTTGTGTTCGGGTGTGACGTCATGGGGAGCAAGGTAATCGATTACCTCAAGAGCAAGAAGGCCAGTTTCATAGTAACGGAGCACAATCCCGAGATAATAAGGAACCTCAGCAGGGATGGTGTATATACGATGTATGGAGATGCGTACAACGAGGACCTGCTCAAGGAGACCGGCCTCTACAAGGCAAAGCTTGCGGTCGTGACCATCCCCGACGTCGAGGTATCCGGATTCATAGTGGGTAAGGCAAAGAGGTTCAACCCCTCCATAAAGATATATGCAAGGGCACATTCCGAGGATGACGCGAATGCCCTATACAGGGCAGGGGCGGATTTCGTGGTGGTTCCTGACTTCGTGAGCGGTGGGACCCTGGTCAGGAAACTGGATCATTTCATAAGCTCAAAGAAGAACAGGACAATACTCCGGCACCTGAGGTAACCAGTCCTGATAAAAAACGAAACATGGATTTAGACTATGTCCTTCTCAGCGACGATGACGAAATCCCCTACAGACTTGACCGCAGAAAACGGAACGAGAAACCTGTTCTTTTCATCCTTCTGCAGGTTGAGGTTCGTTGCGTGTGACGTGGTTTCACTGAGAGCCAGATTTATGAGCTCGCCGGATTCTGTTATGTAATCCAGGTCCCCGATTACGCCGAATTTCTTTCCAGTCTCCTCTGATATGAGGATCTTGCCAATAAGCTCCTTGCTCTTTATTCTCTCTTCCATCCAAAACCCTCCTTTGATAAATGCTGTTGATTATTAATGGGAAGCTATTTAAGCATTATGTATACTAGGTTTCCACCAGCATTGTCTGGTATTTCCTGGCTATCTGGTACTTGTATGTCTTTCCTACCCTCTTCCTCTCGACGAGGCCTTCCTTCCTGAGCCTCCCGAGGAGGTTGTTGACAGAGCGGAGCGCATTGTCCCTGTTCTTGTATTCGTCGATGCTCTCGAGGTTTGATATTATCTCAGAGGGTGTCATCTCACCCCTGGAGAGGACCTCGAGGATTCTCCGCTGCCTCTCTGGTATCGAGTCCAGGGATTCGAGGCTAACCCTGGGCTGGGGCTCGTCCATCTCCCTGAGGAAGTCAATGTCCACGGTGCTTATGTTCTTCTCCATTGCCTTCTGGACGAAATCGCTGCATGTACGCAGTATCTCCCTGGGGAACCCGGCTGTCCTCGAGTATATAAATTCTATGGAGTCTCCTGTGAAGGGCCTTATGTCGTCTCCCCCTATGTTTTCAATCCTTTTCTTTATCAGCTCCCTTGTCTCTGTCTTCGTGAGGTTGGTGAGCTCAATCCTCGTGCTCACCCTTCTCATGAGGCTCTCGAGCCTCGACTTCATGGTTCCCTCGAAAACAGGGAGGCCTGCCATGACCAGGTACATGTTGTCTATCTGGTCTGTGAGAGCTCTCAGCCACTCAAAGCTCTCGACAGAGGCCTCGTGCGACTCGTCAACGAAGAGGAGCATCTTCTCAGACCCTATCCTGCTGCTTATCCTGTCAGCGAGGTTGTATATGTTGGTGTCAGGGCGCGAAAGGAGCGAGGAAAGGAATCCCTTCCTTGTGAAGTCAGAAAAGACGTCAACCCAATCGGAGGGGTTTCTTGGAGGCTTAGCGATGTATATTATGTGCTTGTAATTCTCATCGAACATGTCCACCAGGTGCTTCATCATCGTGGTCTTTCCCGAACCCGTCGGTCCGATGAGCAGGGAGAACTTGCTCCCGTTCTCTATGCCTGCGGATATCTTGTTGACCTCCTTCTCGTATCCCACGAAGAGGTCCGGAAGAATCTTGAAACTGAAAGGGTTTGAATCCCAACCGAACATCTTTTTTGCCTTTTCCAGGTACATCACAATCACGGGGTTCGTATGAACTTGTGAAGTTTTTCACAGATAAGAATTAAGGGTTAGGTTTTAAAAGCTTTATTGTGCGTGAAGTTCACGAGGGGAAATGGAATATAAAACGTGCGTGAAGTGAATAAATTTAAATGAGGCATGTAAAATAGATAGTATGCGGCTTTTCATTGCAGTTGAAATAGATGATGAGGCAAGGGGGAGAATAGCGGAGTCCATGGAGAAGCTGAAAGGGATGGGTTTTCGGGCAAGATTCGTTGAGCCAGGGAACCTTCACATAACCCTGAAGTTCCTTGGTGACGTTAACGAGGAACTGTTAAAGAGGCTGTGTGAAGATGCTGATGATGTTGTGAAGAAACATTCACGGTTCAGCTTCACGCTTGATGGCGTTGGATACTTCGGGAAGAGGAATGACATAAGGGTCGTGTGGATTGCTGTGAAGGAAGGGACGGAAAGGCTGCAGGATATGATGAAGGATATTCAGGAAAGGCTCGATTACATAAGGGGTGACGAGCACGAGCCCGTACCCCACCTGACCATTGCAAGGGTAAGGTACGCGCGTGAGAATTCAGGCCTCGCTGACGAGCTGGAGAACATGAAAGGCGTGAAGTTCGGCGAGGTTCATGTGAAGGAAGTTAAGATAAAGAGCAGCGTTCTGACGGGGATGGGTCCTGTATATAGCGATTATAAATCATTTTCCCTGCGTGAATATTGATTTGGTGTTGATGTGAAGGAGAGCTCTCTGAACAGGTTTTGCCTCCTCGGGGCAGTCATTGGCATTTTACTGCTGTATGTTTATTCTTTCTTCGGTCTCCAGAACGAGATAATGATAGGTGAGATAGATTCTTCCATGGTTGGTTCAGCGGTCAATGTGAGCGGTAAGGCAGTGGGTGTCTATTTCCACAAGGACGGGCACGTCTTCTTCACGCTGGATGACGGGACAGGGGAGATAAAGGTAGTCCTCTGGAAGGACGTCGCGATGCAGATGGAGCTTACAGGAAGCAAGAGGATAAGGAACAACAGGACCCTCAACATAGAGGGAAGGGTAGAGAAATATAAGGGCGAGCTGGAACTCATACCGTCTGCGAGGGGTGTGAAGTTCGTCTGACGGGGTTCTGGTTCTTTATATAAAGACTACCCTTATATGCCTGCCCATGACCTTTATGGGAATCTTGCTTTCAATTGACATGATTTTCTCCTCGGTAGTTGGCTGCATTTATCCAATCGGTTAAATGCAGCTGTCTGTTTTATCATTACTTGAAGTACTTGTGGCAGGACCCGATGGCATTGACCGTTAACTTCACGCACTGTTCCATGTCCTTCATGTCAAGCACCTCTGCGGCGGTGTGGATGTATCTGGTCGCTATCTGGAGTATGCCGGACGGTATCCCCTCCCTGACGGTAGGAATTATGGAAGAGTCTGCCGCGCCCCCGGATACGATGTCAAACTGCACTTCTATCTTTGATGCCTTTGCCGTCTCTGTCAGCCATTTCTTGACGAGGGGGTTCGTGAAGCTTACAGCGTCCTTGAGCCCGATGACCGGGCCCTTCCCGAGCTTTATCGCGGACTCTGAATCTGTTATCCCTGGCGTGTCGCCCGCTATGGTGGTGTCAATGGCTATGGCGACGTCGGGGTCTATGCCGAAGGTTGCCCCCCTTATGCCTATGAGGCCTATCTCCTCCTGTATCGTTCCCACAAGATACACCGTCCCCTTGAAGCTCTTGAGGCGCTTAAGGGCCTCAACCATTATCGTGCACCCTGCCCTGTTGTCAAGGCCGGGTCCTGTGACCCTGGAACCGGCCATGCCGCTGAATTCGGAATGCCTTGTGATGAAGTCGCCCACGGAGACTCCTGCCTTCTCCACCTCCTTGTCAGAGGAGGCGCCCATGTCAATGAAGAGTTCCTTCTTCTTGTATGGAAGCTTCATCTCCTCAATTTCCTGGAGATGCGGCGGCTTTGAGCCAACCACGCCGACGACGCTTCCCTTTGAGCCGTTAATCTTTACCTTGCACGTCGGCAGGACCCTCGGGTCCCACCCGCCGACTGTCTCGAAGTTTATGAAGCCCTCCTTGGTAATACTCTTCACTATAAGGCCTATCTGGTCCATGTGGGCTGCCACCATTATCTTGGGGGAGCCCTTTCCCTTCCTCGCTATGAGGTTTCCTATTTTGTCGACCCTTATCTCATCCACGTAGGGCTTCATCTCCTTAATCATGATTTCCCTTATGTTCCTTTCAAAACCAGATATTGATTCGGACTCGCTGAACTTCTTCAAGGTAGATTCCATTGACATTAACACCCCTCCATCGGCGCCCGTCCTTAACCGACATGTCCAAGACGGGAAACTGTTATCAGACACCCGTCTTTAAACAGTATGTCCAAGACGGGAAACTGTTATCAGACACCCGTCTTTAAACAGTATGTCCAAGACGGGAAACTG
>CAZIAB010000001.1:0-65190 GCA_964537525.1 uncultured archaeon | reverse complement strand
GCAGAGACATTCCAGGTCAGGATTTACGACATAGACAAGGGCGGCTGGGGCGGAGCGGCTCAGCAGATGTATTTCAACTTCACCCAGAACGGCCCCGGAAGCAACTGGATACCTGCAATCACACCAAGCTTCACCGATGTGAACGGTTATGCCACATACAGCATATTTGACCCGGGATGCTCACCCAAGTACAGCACCGGGCCTCAGGAATGGAAGGCCGCCCTCGTTGATTCAGACTGCTACCAGGACAACATATCAGAGAATTTCGAATACAATATATGGACAGACCCGCTTGACATAGCAATGGACATACCGGACGGCGAGCATTACAGGAGGGGAATCGATAACATCACCGTCAGGGCATACATCAGTGATGAATGCACAGGTTCCGCAGGCAATGTTGAGGGAGCTACCGTACAGTTCGGCGCAGAGAACGAGGTCACGTGCGTCTTCTCGTGCACGCAGGGAAACACCGAGGACGAGACCGGCGGCTGGTACAACTGCAATTTCAGCACAACCGAAACATCTGTGTGGGGAGACTTCTGCCTCGGGGATTTCAATACAACCGTCTCCGCGAGCAAGAACTATTACAACTCATCTGGAACGTACAAGGACAACGACTCCTTCTGGCTGAGCGAGGTCCCGCAGCTTGACTGGGGACCGGTGTGGCATTCGGCAATCCCCACGTACGCATGGGGTTCCATCCACAACTTCAACCTCACCCTGAAGGACGGCGAGATTCCGCTTGGTGACTCAAACGACGTCTATTTATGGAAGTCCTACAACTCAACAGATAACTGGACCCTCGTTACGAACCTCACGCTGACACCCAGCGGAGAGCAGGAGTACAACCTGACGATGAGCTTTGAGTGCGATGACGTGGGAACGAACTACTTCAAGATAAACGCGACTGACATGTGGGGCGACACGTCCACGACGGACACGAGAAGCTTTGACATGCTCAAGGACAGGCTTACCGCGATACCAAGGAGCTTTAGCATAAACTCCATGGTCAACAGGGAGGGTTCTGAGACAAGCTACCTCGCATTCTATTTCATAGACCTTGACAACGGCAGCGACATCATAACCAGCGGAGGGGTGAACGGAACAATATTCGTCAACCTCAACGGAACTGATTTGAATGACTGGGATTCAGGAACGCTCAACCAGACAAATTCCAGCGGTGACCTGGGTATCTATTTTGACCCCTTGTGCACTCCCTTCTACACGGCGGGCACGCACAGGTTCAGGGCCAACATAACGTCCGAGGACGAATGCTATTACACCCCTGCCTTCGGAAGCAGCTACAACATGAGCATAATCGGCCAGCTTAAGAACAACCTGGAACTTCCGGATGAGGATGACATCATTGCCGTGGGTGACTCCGTGATCTCCAGGTTCAACGTCACCACGGACTGCGGCATGAGCGACATGCAGGATTCCGCAGCAACCGACATCTCCTTCAGTTCGCCCCTCGATGAATGGGAGTCCTACTCCCCTGAGGAGGAGGGAAGCGGCTGGTATAACTACACGTGGGACACCTCGTTCCACATGGGCGGGTACTGGGACATAAGGCTCAACTCCAGCAAGCCCTGGTACAACAGCAACTCCACTGTCTGGGACGATTGGATATTCCTGCTGAATACGCCGCCCACGATAAACCAGACCGGCCTGACTCCCAACCAGAGCGGATGGGGTGACGTTTTCGAATACTCTACCTATATCTGGGACACCCAGCAGGACAACGTGACCTGCGAGCTCTACGTATCCACCAACGGAGGGTCGTCCTACGTACTCATGAACAACACCACGATAATAGGTGGAAGGGACTGGTGCAACCTGAGCGTTGGGAACTTCGACTGCAGCCACATAGGTGACGACAACCTCTTCCACTTCAAGATAATGGACGGCACCAACACGAACTACACGAACAACGTCTCCGGTCCCAACATAACCACAGACATTGCGAAGATAGAGCGCGTCTTCTCTCACTCGGTCGCCAACAGGACAGGGACCCAGACGGCACTCGTAACAGTCAACATAACGGACCTGATAAAGAACGAGCTGATAGGGAGCGGCTACAACGTGACGCTCTACGTCACCTATAACGGCTCTGAATACGACTACGGGACAGACAACACCACTAACACCTCCGGATATTCAAACATATACTTCGACCCCGGCTGCGACGTCCCTGTCTACAGGCCAGGGAACCAGACGTGGTACGCGCAGATAACCGACTCGTGCTACTACAACAACGTCACCCCAGAATACAACATGAGCATCTGGGGCAACCTGTACAATGACATAACAGAGCCCAGCATAGGTGACGATTTCGAGAGGGGGGTGGAGGACGTCACCATGGAGGTGTTCGTTGACGACGACTGCGACATGTTCAGGGAGGACGTGAACGCGTCCTTCACGCTTACCCACGAGAGCAGCGCGAATTTCTCCTGCACACCAGTAACTAACCAGACGACCGGTTACTACAACTGCACTTGGGGGACGGCAGGTAAGCTGGCAAGGTGGTATTCAACGACAACCACATCATTCAGCAACTTCTACTACAACGGAACTGATTATCAGGCAGACCACTTCTTTGTGAGCACTACCCCTGTCCTCAATGATACGCTTCCCCTCACGAATCCGGGTGGGTGGGGCGAGAGGTTCTACTTCAGCGTCAACGTTACCGACGAGGACCTCGACAACGTGACGCTCGAGCTCTTCGTGAGGAAATACGGGGAGGCATTCTGGGGCTCGCCGGTCAACACTACCACCCTCTACGGTCCGATATCGGAGAACGCAATACTTTCGTGGCAGGAAACCGACTGCAACAACATAGATACATGGGAATACTACTTCCACGCGCAGGACACGAGGATACCTGCCCTGGAGAACCAGACCTCACCCGTCAACTACACCGTGGAGAAGGACGACGTCCAGGTCCAGTATTACATGGGAGACGACGAATACGTCTGGAGGAACGGCAGCGACGAGCAGGAGCTTTCCCTCCGCATATGGGACACTGACAGGGGCATGACCGCGGGCTCGAACGTGAACGCGAGCTTCTGGGTAACCACCAACGCATCAGACCCGACCTCATGGGACCCGGGAATAACCACGGTCTCCAACGGAAGCGGCCACATAAGCTACTTCTTCCCCACGGACGCGCCAATACAGGAATGCAACTACACGACAGGAAACCAGATATGGAAGGGTGGCTCCGGAGGGTTGCAGAACGATACCTGCTTCAAGTCAGCCAACTCGAGCGAATACAACCTTACGATAAAGAGCAACCTGGTTCCGGTAATACATTACCCGAACGGCGAGGGATTCCTCTGGGGCCAGCCGGTCATAATGAACGGCACCATAAACGATGACTGCGAGATGGTTGCGGACGCGAATGTCATATACAGCATGATGATATTCCCCAACTACTACAACAGGAGCAACACGAACCCGATACACAACACAAGCTCGTACGGCTCATGGTCCGAGGGCGGAGGCTGGTATAACTTTACATGGCTCGACACAGCGAGGGGGACAGGCTGGTATAACCTGAGCATGGTGGTTTCCAAGACCTTCTACGGGAACAACGAGTCCTTCTATATCAACAAGTTCTTCCTCGGGCTTGCCCCTGTGCTCTCCAACCCGAGCGTCAGCCCGACGCTTGACGGCTGGGGAAGGACGTTCACCTTTGCCGTGAGGGTGACCGACAATGACGGCAACTACAACAACGTGACCCTGTGGAAGAGGATATGGAACCAGACTGCCGGGGACTGGACCAACTGGACTCTTATAAACGAGACCTACAAGAACAACCTCATCGGGAAATACGTATACTTCTACCAGGAGTTCACGTGCGCTGACATGGGCGTCAACCAGTACAGGTTCATGACGGTTGACCAGTTCAACTTCAGCGACGAGATAGGGCCCTACAACTTCACCATAGAGGCCGACAACGTGAGCTTCAGCCTGGGCAGTTCCAACTCTACCGTAAGGAGGCTCGGCTCCCAGACTGCCTTCCTCGAATTCGTGATTTACGATTACGACGAGGGAGAATACCCCAACGGGACGGACGGCAAGGTCTGGGTCACAGAGGACCACGCCAACTACACCGTGGAGATGGACTGCACCACCGCGGACAGCGGGAGGTGCTCTGTGGACTATCCTCCTGACTGCGGTTCCGATGTCGGGGTCCAGTACTGGATTGGAGGGACTTCAGACTCATGCTACCAGCCGCTGAACGCGTCGGCGAGGCCCCTCACCGTTTACGGCCAGCTTTACGTGAACACCACCAGCCCCTCCTCAGGCCAGGTCCTCAACAGGAACGTCACGGAAACGCTGAACCTCACGGTAGGCGACGAATGCGGCAACCAGATAAGCGATTCCCATGCCTACTGGTTCAACGAGAGCTGGATTCTTATCAACGACACCACTGACGGGAGCCAGGGGTGGTATAACTCGACGTGGCTCGTTCCTTATAACTACGTCCTCGGCTCCGAGATACTGAGGATGAACGCCACGAGGCAGTATTTCGACCTGGGCAACAACCAGACCAGCGTCCTTGTCTATGGATGGAGCTGGGTCTATAACATCCTGCCAGCGAACGGGACAGAGGTCGATGCAGGGACGTGGGTGACCTTGAGGTGCTACGTCCGGGACAACAACACCAACCAGGTAATAACGGGATACAACGTGTCCTTCTACAAGAACGGCACATACCAGGACAGCGACGACAGCGACGGGACTGGCGAGGCAACGTGGAACTGGAACACCGGGCTCGAGAGTCCTGACTATTACAACATAACCTGCACCATAGGCAACGACAGCACTCTCTACTACAACACCACGACGAACATGAGCTACAGGACGTCCATAATAAGGGTGAGGAGACAGCTCAAGATAGACGACATCGACCTCTCGGAGGCATGGATATACAGGAACGACAGCTATAGCCCGCACGAGACAGAGATAGACGTGCACGTTAAGGACGCCAACGTGGGCAATGCGGCAGGGGCGAACGTCACGTTCTGGAACTCTACCGGCTTCATAGACTTCTGCATAACCAATTCCGTGGGCAACTGCAACATCACCTATAACGTCACTGACACCATCAACCCCGGCAACTACACCGTATACATCAATGCAACCAAGAGCGGGCTAGAGGATTCCGACACCTACGAAACATACCTCGAGGTGAGGGGCGTCCTTATCCTCAACATAACATCCCCTGAGAACAACACCGCATACGCAAAGAACGAGACCGTGACGCTTACGGTTGACGTAACAGACGAGATGGGAAATGACATGACCGCGACAACCAACCCTCTCTGGTGGAATGAAAGCTCCTACCTTGGCGATGGCATCTCCAGGCCGCTAAACCTGAGCAACCAGGCGACCGGAAACCGGACAATCAAGGCCAACGCCAGCAAGACCTATTACGCATCCGGCGAGGATTACGTGACCATAATAGTTTCCGGCCTCTCAATAGTCCAGTGGATATACCCAACGAACGGGACGCAGCTCCCCTACCCAATAAATTTCACTACCATATGCAGGGTCATCGACTCGGAATCCATGAACGGCATCCCGAACTATGACGTCGATCTCTGGTATCACTGGTACAGCCAGCCTTACCAGTTCATAGAGAACTTCACCACCAACAGCACGGGCTATACGAACTACACATTCGAGCCCGTGCAGAAGGGTAACATAACCTTCAAGTGCAACATAACGGATGCCCCTGAGATGGAGATAATCGTCCACACGGACCAGGCAGAGGGAAGCCTCTACGTCCGCGACGTGACACCCCCCGTCATAACCAACGTATCGGCCATCCCGAACGTGAGCCTCGAGGCGAACCTGAACTACACCAACATAACGGCGAACGTGACAGACGATATAGGGGTCGACCTGGTCTGGGCGCAGATAGAGCTCCCGAACGGCAGCATCCACAACCACACCATGACCAACATGACCCCCAGCGGAGATTTATACAGGCTCACCTATGTCCCGCTGATAGACGGTGAGCACGCCGTCACGGTCTGGGCCAGGGACCTCGGCTGGGAATACAACAAGAACTACAGCTACGCGGGCAACCTTTCCGTCTGGGGCAAGTCGTGGGGCAGGGTCTACACGACCTATGAGGTCCTGGTCAATGGCATAACGCAGTCCAATGACTTCGAGGTTGACCTCGTGGTCAACTTCACCAGCGAGGGCCCGGCGAACATGTATGACGTCGAGCTGATTGCTTACGATGAGCCCAACGACACCATAGAAATCAACGACACCTTCCAGTCGTGCGGCGACATGGCCCCATGGGATAACTGCACGTGGGACCTCCATGTCAGGGTCCCTGAGGGAACGCCCCCGATGCTTATAAAGCTCTGGGTCAATGCCTCGTGGACCAACCCGGAACTGACCACGAACATGAGCAGCAACTACACCATGTTTGACGTCTCTTCCAACCCGGTGGTGGAGATAACGCCCAGCTACCTGCACAACACCACCCCGCACGACAAGACGACCTATATAGGGAGCGTGACGGTCGTTTCCTCGGGCAACGACGCGGTGGAGGACATAGAGCTCGCTCTCGTTGACGCCGCAGGCAACTTCGCGACAGAATGCCCGGAGTGCGAGATAACGATAATCCCATCGACCCAGGGCTTCCTCGCAGCAGGATACAATTTCACTGTCCAGCTCACCGCAATCATACCCGCGGGCCAGGACCCCGATGACTACTGGACGTACCTGAGGGCAACCACGAGCAACGCAGGGACCGACGATTCCATGATAAACATAACCGTTCCTCTCAACACCTCGTGGTGGAGGACCCCGACCAACTTCACAAAGGTCCTTGCCCTACTCAATACATCAGGGTTCATAGGCAACATAAGCGTCTACAACACCGGCAACAGGAAGACCGCCTTCAGGGTCTACAAGCTCGGCAATGGGACAGACCTTGTCTATACGGAACCGAGCTACTTCGACCTTGACAAGCAGACCAGGAGGAACGTCTCGGTCTACTACCAGATTCTTTCCGGACAGCAGCAGGGACTCTATTATGTCAACCTGCTGACAAGGAACACCACCGCAACACCGAACGAATACGGGACAGACTTCTATCTTAATGTCACGGACATACCCCCGAACATAACCCAGGTCAACATAACCCCTATGGTATTCGAGGTAGGGTTCGAGGTCGTGAACATATCCGCTCGCATAACAGACAATTTCGACGTGAGCACGGCATGGATAAACGTGACCCTCCCGAACGGGACCATCCTGAAGCAGTACATGAGCGGCGCGCTGAAGCCGGTCTACAACGTCACTTATAACGGAACATCGGGAGGCTACCACAATATCAGCGTCTGCGCGAACGACACCGCAGGACTCTGGGGATGCACCGCAAAGGTCCCTGTCCTCGGGGCCGCCAATACCCCCATGCTCATAGAGCCCAACGTTACTTACGTGAACATCTCTGACGTAAGGCTATACACCGGAAGCTCGTTCGACGTCAACTTCACCCTGTCGCCTGAATACGCCCGCGCATACAGCGTCAATGCGAACATAAGCATCCCGTCAGGCTGGACCTCAATACCGAACACCTTCTCCGTGGGAACAATAATGAAATACAGCTCTGGCACGGGCGAGTCAAGGATATACATAGTCAACGGCACGCTACCTGGCGAGTATTACGTGAACATAAGCTCCAACTGGACCAACCTTGACTCCTCTGCAGGAAGCAACACGACCTCCATAATAGTGAACGTCCTCCCGAATCCCATGATAGACATAGTCCAGGCAAACCTTTCATACGTGATAATGGGCGGGAACTCATACAACAGCACCATGACCATACAGTCAATAGGAAACGCCAACGCCACAAACATAACCTTCCACTGCCTTTCCGGTACCGTGTGCTCGAACTTCACCCAGACCTACTACCCCGTCAACATATCCCTGATAGAGCCGGGAGACTATGAATACGTAAACGTTGATGTGGGGGTGCCGATGATGTACGAGACGGGCCAGTACTTCGGGACGCTCCAGGCCAACGCCTCCGGCCTTTCAACTGACACCGTGACCCTGGTGGTGAATGTCCCTCTCAACCTTTCCTGGCTGCAGACCCCGCCAGTGATTGACGTCACGGTAAGCCACCAGACTTCGGGCACCTTCGGGTACATAGAGATACAGAATATAGGCAACGCATACGTGATACTGGACATCGTCAAGTCAGGCGACATCTACCCTTACATAGGGATAAACGCCACCAGGCTCTACATGCCCATAGGAAACTACGAGACTCTGAGGATAAACTACACCGCGCCCTTCGTCGCGTCGTTCACCAACTATTCCGGGCTCGTTACCACGCAGAATGTCAGCGCCGACCCGCCGACCAGATACACGACTGTCTACCTCCGCGTCCATCCCTATTCCCTCAACATAACGAGCCCCACCGAGACGAGCCCGACCATAAACATAACCCCCGGCCAGAGCACCTGGGTCTATGCCAATGTGACCTATGGAGGCCTTCCCCTGAACGACAGCAACTACCTCAACTTCACCCTGGTGATGAGGAACGCGACCTGGTCCCAGCAGATGACGTTCAATAACCTGACCTTCTCCAACACGACGAACCTCTGGGGGATGAACATAACGGCCCCGAACATATCCCTGGCAAGGGGATATGACCTGAACCTGACCGTGATTTACACGAACTACAGCCTCGTGCTCTCTGACTATGAGACAAAGGCCATAATATACCAGGACCCCTATCCCCCACTCATCAGCCTCTACGTTCCCGCCAAGGTGCCGTCCAACTCCACAGTGGAGATAATAACGAACGCGACCGATACAGGAGGAGTGAAGAACGCGACCCTGACGATAACATACCCTGACATCTCAACGCAGGTCTACGACATGACCTACCTTTACATGACCGGTGATATCTACACCTTCCGCCAGTATTTCTCCAACACAAGCCAGGTTGGGGTCCATTACGCGAGCACCACCGCGTGCGACTATTCCGGTAACTGCAACTCGACCAACACGAGCTTCGAGATATACCCTGCGGTCATATTCCACGGCTATACGAAGGACGAGGAGAAGATACACAAGCCCGCGATATCAGTAGACTTCACCCTTTTCGTACCCGGAGAGTCCACGGTCCTGTTCAACTTCGCCAGCAACGCCACGCTCGGCGGATACTACAACGAGACCATTGACATGAGGGCCTATGACATAAGGACGGACTTCCTCAACGAGACCGCGACCCTCTACAACACATACCTCCAGGATGACGTCTACAACCCATACATGTTCGGTGAAATACCGAACGTCCGCCTCCCGACCAAGTCGCTCAAGGGTGTCTGGATAAACACCAGCCAGCTCAACTACACCTACGGAACGGTGAACTTCACCTCTGAAGAGTGCTACACGGCAGGAACGTGCAAGACGAACGACTTTTCCCTCACGTCGCTCGGGATATACAGGTGCTCGTCCTGGGTCCTTTTGAGCGGATGCACCAACGCGACCGGGTGGACGAGGCTCGACACGGACGTCAACACGTCGAGCGGAATAGTCACAGCGAACTCGACCACGATGACAGGGGCATTCGTCCTCGCTCAGTACATTTGCGGTGACAGGATCTGTCATGATGATTACGGAGAGTCCAACGCCAACTGCCCCACTGACTGCCCGATAATCATCCCTGAGCCGCCTCCGCCGGCAGAAGGAGGAGGGGGCGGAGGCGCGGCCGGCGGTGCCGGGGCAGGTGCCGGGGCAGCAGCAGGGGCGGCAGGAGGGGCGCCACAGATAGAGATAGATTCAACGCTGATATACGTCGTCCTTGACCAGGGGGATTATGAGATACACTCCATGGAAATCAGGAACAACAGGAATACCCCCATAACAGTTGAGACCAGCGTGCAGGCAGGCTCGCCCATATGGGACATGGTAACCATAGAGAGGCCGCTGATAACGGTTGCCGGCGGCCAGACAGAGCAGATAAAGATAAAGCTCTACAGCATGCCCAATACGGCACCGGGGATATACACGGGCGACATAATAACCCACCTGGTGGAGCTCAACAAGACCTACAGGACGCCGGTCACTATAAACGTGGTCCAGGTCCCGATACCCCTGCTCGACGTCGCCATAAAGGCCCTGACAAAGACCGTCGCTCCAGGCGAGGAGTTCAGGTTCGAGGTAACGCTCGTCAACATGGGAGAGACCGCGACGGTCGAGGACATAGTCGCCGAATACAAGATAAAGAACCTCAACACGGACGAGATTATCACGACCATGAAGGAGACCGTGGGCGTCGAGCAGAAGTATGCCTTCAGGAGGAACATCACGATACCTTATGAGACGCCGTATGACAGGTACGTGATAGAGGCAAACGTCTCATACTGGTACGGGACGAAATATGCGTTCGCCTCGGATGCGTTCGAGGTCACCGAGCTTCCCGGACTGCTCGTCGCCCTGAGGAACGTCTTCATGTCATGGGTGACATACCTGATAATGTTCATGATGATTCCTGCCGTATACGGCGGGTTCTATGCATGGAGATGGTGGAAGGAGAAGCACAAGAAGAAGTCGCGATACATATTCCCGATGGACATGAAGAAGCTCCCGCAGGCAGGGAAAGATTCATTCCTCATAGGAAGGATTGCAGAGACAGACGTCAATGCGTACATGGACGTGAGGCAGCTCCAGACCCACGGCATATCCGCCGGCTCTACAGGAGCGGGCAAGACGGTCTCTGCGATGATTGCCGTGGAAGAGCTCCTGAAGAGGAAGATTCCCATCATAGTTTTCGACCCCACTGCGCAGTGGACAGGGTTCCTGAGGCCCTGCAGGGACAAGAAGATGCTTGACCTCTACCCGAACTTCGGCCTTAAGCCTACGGACGCCAAGAGGTTCCCCGGGAGGCTAATCAAGATAACAGACCCCGAGACCAGCATAGACGTCAGGAACTACATGGTGCCCGGGGAGATAACGGTAGTCCTGATAGACAAGATGGACCCGGCCCAGCTTGACACATTCGTCAGGAGGACGATAAGCGACATATTCAAGATACCGTGGCCAGAGGCAAGGGAGCTGAAGCTCTTCATTGTCTACGATGAGGTCCATCGCCTTCTCCCGAAGTATGGCGGGAAGGGCGGCTATGTAGCGCTGGAGAGGGGTTGCAGAGAGTTCCGAAAGTGGGGGATTGGCATCTGGCTGATATCGCAGGTACTCATGGACTTCAAGGGGGCCATCAGGGCCAACATATCCAACGAGATACAGATGCGAACGAAATACACGGGCGACATCAGGAGGGTCAAGCAGAAGTACGGCTCAGAGTATGCTTCAACTATCACCAAGCTCAAGACAGGGACTGGAATGTTCCAGAACGCCGAGTTCAACCACGGAAAGCCCTATTTCATAGAGTTCAGGCCGCTCCTCCATGACGTCGGAAGGCTCTCGGAGGTCGAGATAAACACCTATGTCAAGTACGACACCGAGCTCAATGAAATCGAGATGGAGGTTGCGAGGTTGAAGTCAAGGGGACTTGACGTGACTGACATTGAGTTTGAGTTGAAGCTGGCCAAGGACAAGGTCAGGCAAACGATGTTCACGATGGCCAAGACATACATGGATTCTGTCAGGAACAGGATCCGGAAGATTGGAGGAACCATTAAATAGGAGGTGTAAGACATGCCCGGAAAGAAGGAAAAACTCGTTGAGATGCAGAAACAGAAGGAGGACATAGAGATGCTCCTGTCCTCGCTGGAAGAGGCATACAACGAGGCAAGCATAAGCGAGGAGCATTACAATGAGGTAAAGGGAAAGAACCAGAAGAAGCTCGATGAAATCAAGGCAGAGATAGCGAAGCTCGAGGAGGAGGTTGATAAAGAATCTCCCGCTGCTGCAGTGCCCGCAGAGGTACCGGAAGAAGGAGAAATGGAAGAAAAACCAAAGAAAGCCAAAGGCAAGGCCAAGAAACCGAAGAAAGGAAGGAAGGCCAAGCCATCGGATACAGGAGAACCTGCAAAGGAATCAAAGGAGGAGAAGTATGATGAACCCATAATCCCCATGTCACAACCCGGTCCGGGCGAGGGTCTTGGCGGGGACGAGCTTCCCTCCGCTGAACCGGTCGCCGCACCTCCTGAGCCGGCAAAGAAGATTTCAAAGGACATGGCGGCAGTAGGAACGGTAGACACCGCTGACATAAAGAACATCATAACCAGGCTCGTGAACGAGATAAGGCCATCTGGTATAGAGGTCCTTCCGAGGGTGGAGAAGATGCAGGTCCAGCTCGAGAAGCTCAAGGCATTCTTGGACGCCGTGAAGGACGAGAAGGACGGCAATGCAGATACCGTGAGGAGAATAATGGAGGAGCTGGGAGAACTGAGGTCCAGCACAGCGAGCATAGACGGGCGGCTCAGCGACGTGGCAATGAAGACAGAGGACATGAACGAGACAATGGCCACGCTCAAGCCAGAGAGGTTCACCAAGCTGCTCACGAAGCTGGACTCTGACATAAAGCAGAACGAGGCCAAGATAGAGAAGCTGGACGAAATCACGTCAGTTATAATAAAGAAGGTGGGACTGGTCGAATCCGTTCTCAGCGAGATGGGAAGCCTCGAGAAGGTGGTCGAGTTCAGCAAGAACATAGCGAGCAGGATGATAATGGTAGACGAGACAGAAAAGAGAATCAAGAGGGTGGGTGACAAGATTGACGGGATATTCATGGAGCTGAACAAGCGCCTTGAGGACTTCATGCTCTACAAGGCAAAGCAGGACACTGCCAGCGAGCTCATACAGGAGATGATGAAGGGTATGGACGAGGTCAACACCAAGACGTCAGGTCTGGTGACAAAGGAAGAACTAGAGGAGATGAGGGACAACCTCGAGACAAGGATGTCAGCCATGGCAGACACGGGCATGCAGGAATCGCCCAGGCTCGTCAAGTACCAGGAGCAGAAGGATGAGATAAATTCCGTGCTCGAGATGATGGAGGAGCAGTTCAAGGCAGGGACCCTCAAGAAGGACGAATACGAGAAGGCAAAGAAGCTGAACCTTGACAGGCTGAAGGAGATTGAGAAGAAGATAGCAGGAGAGAGGAGCGGCGCCCCCGCCCCCGAAGGAAAGATTTCCGCGCCGTCTCCTGCAGAAGAGCCTACGGAAACAGGCGAGCATGCAAAACAGGCAAAAGAGCCTGCAGTGGAAGGTGAGCAGGAAACCGCTCCAGAGAATCCCATGGAAACAGCGGAAACAGGAGAACGTGTAAAGGAAGGAGCAAAGCCTGCAAGGGAGCAGCCAAAGAAAGCAGGGAAAAAGGAAGCGGAACGGATGGAGACAGAAGGAAAGAAGCTATCCAGGAGGGAGATGATGCTGAAGGAGCTTGAGGAATCCTTCAGGAGCGGTTTGATAAGCAGGGAGGCATTCCAGAAAACGAAGAAGCTTCTTGGTGGATGAATGAATAAAAGAATTGGCCTGGCACTGATGCTGGCGATTGTGCTGGCAGGGTTTATCATCAGCAACAGCTTTACCAGGTCAGAGAACTATAATGACGTCTGGTGGAACTCGTCCTGGCACTACAGGATAAGGCTCGACATAAACACCTCGGGCGAGAACAGGACCGACTGGCCCGTGGAGTACCAGGTGAACTTCACCTACCTGCTCGAGAACATGTCAGCCTCAGGAACCTTCGATAACCTCTCCCTCAGGTTGGTTGAATACAACGTCTCCACAGGCGCTGTCCTGCAAGAGCTCCCTGTGCAGTTCGACCCCAACGGAGACTATGATGCAGCGGCATCAGCAAACGGCGAGGTAATATTCATACTGAACGGGACGACATGGTACAACGAGAGCAAGGACAGGAATTTCTACCTGTATTTTGATACCGTGCAGAACGGCCAGAAACAGGAAAGAACCTGGAGCTACCAGGAGCTCGGCTACAACATAACGTTCAACCCCTCCGGTGACGAGTTCTACATAAATAACACCAACTACCTGTTCTATTTCGACACGAGGCGCGGGGAGAACACCTCAGGCCTCTACAGGGTCTACGACATCGCCCACGAAGAGGAGCAGTTCATATACAGCAGCAGCGGCCAGAGGACAAGGGAATACCTGGCGTTCACCAACGGGAGCCACAACTTCAGCTGGGACCTCAACATGAGCATGGATGCAGTGGTAGGCAATGTGAGGATAACCGTGACCCAGACGGGTGACGAGGTATATTGGGGACAGATCGACAACGTTACGAACGAGACCCTCATAACGAAGAAATACTACTTCTACCCGACCATTCCCTGGTACAGGCTCGAGTACAACATAACCAACAATGCCACGTACTCAGTGAACAGGAGCGCAGATGCAGGGGCCCCTGCATTCGACGCGAGCCTCGCGTACAGTTCTACCTACAACATCCTGGACAAGAACTCGACCAACCCTTTCTCATGGATCATGGCCACCTACCTTTCGGCGAGCCACATAACCGGGATAATCCTGGAGAACTCCAGCACGTCCAGCCTTTATGCCGATAACAGCACCGCGCTGGGCAGGATTGGAATCAGGATGAACCCCGAGGCCACCATGTCCCCCGGCTCTTCCATATGGGCTAAGACGGTCTTCGTATCGAGCCATTCCGCAAGGACACCGAGCCTGGTGACGAACGTCAGGAGCAACCTCCAGTACGCGCCGGAGATAACGGAATCCGCTGCAGAGAAATGGATAATAGCTTCCTACCCTCAAACAAACTACACCATATACAACAGGAACGAGACCGTCCTTCTTTGGGTAAACGTCACGGTTGACGGGTGGAACCTCACCAACCACACCAACGCGACCCTTGACATGGGAACGCCATCCACGGCTGATGATGTTACGATTGTCCTCTATGATGACAGCGATTCCGGCCACGGCGACCAGGCAGCAGGGGACGGTGTCTGGTCAAACCTCTATACCCTCCCAAGCACGTCCGCGGAGGGCTACTGGAACTACACAGCAAGGATATACAACCATGACGGATACCTGCTCAATGAATCCTACCACACATTCAACGTCACGGCCCAGTTCTATGCTTCGCTCACGATTCTGAACCCCTCCGGCCTACCTGACAGGGAAGTAAATGCAACTTTATGGGTAAAGAACTACAGGCAGGATACCAACATATCAGGGGCAGATGACGTCAACTGTACATATTACCATTCCGATAGTCCCGGGGACAAGACGAACGTGGATAACATAACGGACAACGGTGACGGCAGCTACAGCATAAACTTCACCGCGCCCAGCGGGCTCGGCCTCTATTACCTGAACTGCACGGCAATCAGGGACGGGAACAACGGCACGGATTACGACAACTTCGCTGTCGAAGCTCCCACTACCAACGCAACGGTGACACCCAGTCCCGTTTCCAAGGTCCTTACCAACGTTACTTGGTACGACAACGAAAGCTTTATCCTCACGGTCACGATGAGCAACATAGGCAACGGCACCGCATACGATACCAACATCACCATGTCCGTTCCCCAGAACTTCTCCTCCAACGAGACCTTCTATTCCTGCAGCGACGTCCTCATAGACCTGAGCTGTGTCAGGCACTTCAACTTAACCGCGCTTGCGGCATCAACCAACGAGACCTATGAATTCAACATAACGATAGACTGGACGAATCCAGACGCTTCCACTGACTACAATTACACCCTCTTCAACGTGACGATAGCCCAGAACCCAATAATGCTCGTTGACACCGATAATCTCTCTGTCAGGGTGGGTCCCGGGTTCGAGAAGCAGATGGGCACGATAAACATAAACTCCACGGGAAACTACAGGATTGAGGACGTCAACTTCACCGTGACTGGTCTGGATGACTTCCAGTTCATATTCAATCCTGCCGGTCCGATATCTTACATAAATCCCGGAACTGACCAGGACGTCACGGTTAACGTGAACGTCTCCTCGGACCAGGCCCCGGGAATCTTCAACGGGACGCTGAACGTATCAACCACCAGCGACTTCCATCTAATCAATCTCACTGTGATAGTTTCCGGAACCAATGTCTCAATCAACGTGACGCCCGGCAACTTCACCACGGACATCGTGAACTGGTATGCCGGCGATTCCTTCAACCTCTCTGTAAACACGACTAACATAGGGGCAGTTACGGCATTCGACACAGAGATAAACCTCTCGATGGATCTCGGTTACCTGAACGCGACAGGGGGGACGTCATATGACTGCGGCAACGTGTCAGTTGATTCTTCCTGCAACGTTACGTACAACGTCACCGTGATGAGCGGGACGCCTGCGGGAAACTATACCATAAACGTCACCGTTAGCTGGGAAGAGATTGACATAGGGACGATGTACAACTGGAGCATTGTCAACGTCACCGTAACACCGAACGTTACACTGGAGGTTGACAAGGAAAATATCACGGGCTCTCTCGAGCATGGGACCTCCGGCAGCTTCGGCAATGTGACTATCCTCTCTTCAGGGAATGACGTTGTCTATAACGTCACCCTGAACCTGACAGGTCCCGGGAGCTTATCTGCCACTCTCTCATCAGAAGGCCCGCACGACCTCTCCACAGGCCAGTCCCAGGAAATCCTGCTCAATGCCACCGTCCCCTTCGCATACCCGCCGGGAACCTACAACGGGACGCTCAACATAACATCGAACAACGCCGGGAACTTCTCGCTCAACGTGAGCCTGACAGTCCCTGTCAACGCCAGCTGGTACGTGAATGAGACCTATTGCGAGCACTCCCAGAGCCCTGACGTGGGAGTCGCCTGCATGGTTCTAGTTAACAATACAGGAAACGTGCTGATTGATTTCAGCGTCACCCCCGCGGAGGTAAACCACACCAACGTCAGTTCCACGGCCTTCGCCATAGATTCGGATGATGAGTACGAGCTGACGTTCTACTACAACGTCAGCGGAATCGCGGGCCAGAGCACATGGACAGCCAACTACACGATAAATGCAACCAACGCTTCTGCCGAGCCCGATGAAATCGACGTGACAATCCTGCTGAGCCCCTACATAAAGCCCATCGTGGACGTCGAGGTCATACCCGATTACGCAGAGCAGCTGGGGAGCGTTCTCATATACTCAAACGTCACGGCCCAGTCCGACCGCCCGATACTCATGCCCATCAACGTGACGGTGACCAGGCCCGACGGGACCAACAACACCGTCTCGATGACCAGGCTTTACTGGGGGGGATGCACCGGAAGCGGTCCGGGAAGCACCTCGTGCTGGTATGCATATTATCCCTCCACGTGGGGCAACACCACCTACATCGGAAACTACACGGCATGGGTGTATGCAGAGGACGACCTGGGCGAGAATGAGACAGGAAGCGACACCTTCTACGTATACACGAAACTGAGCCCGATAATGTTCACCCTGAGCGATGAATACAGCAACCAGGGATACCAGGGCTCTGTCTATTACAGGGCAAAGGAATCTTCAGGCGAGCAGAATATAGGCAACGTCACCGTCGAAGTCGTGATACTAAACCCTGATAACGAGACAATCTTCAACAAGTCATACCTGACAGAGAGCGACGGCTTCATAAGGAACGATTACGCGGGGATATACATCGACTTCCCCACCTACGGCTATCCGGCAGGAAACTACACGGTCCTCGTAAACTCCACATATTACGAGACGCAGGTCGGCTTTTACGTCAACAGCACCCAGAACTACACCTTCACCATGACCGACCACCCGCCGAGCTACGGCATACACGCTGACATGAGAATCTACCCGCTCTGGTACCAGAACAGCATCATGAAGTTCGTGATGTGGTTCACTGACAGCTCTGGCATGCTCACGGACCCGGACAGCATAAACCTGAACGTGCTGAACCCCGTCAACAGTCCGTACTTCAGCACCACGAAGGCGAGCATGACAAGGGAGTCGGTGGGAGTCTATACCTACAACTATGCCATGCCGCCCCTGGCACCGGTCGGGGTATACAACGTCATACTCAATGCCACCATAGGAGGGTATTACACGGTTGCCTATGATTACATAAGGGTCTCCCTGGGAGGGCCCTACGACGTCGGGGTCAACATACTAAACAAGGAGGTCGAGCCAGGGGACATCCTCAACTTCGAGCTTTACGCCGAGAACAAGGGCGACGTTGACAACCTTGACGTCCTGATAGAATACTGGGTCTCTGGCCAGGGGCAGACCTGGGACTACCAGCACTTCTCAGCCAACATAGGCGCGGGGGAGAACAAGACTTTCGATGCGAGCACTGACCCCTCTGTCAGCGCCTACATATTCACCAGCCAGCCGCCGGGAACCTACACGCTCAACGTGAAGGTGACGTACAACACGGTCAATAACCTCTATGCCACTGCCAACGGGACCTTTGACGTCATAGGCGAGGCACCTGCCCCGCCCCCGCCGAGCGGAGAGGAGGGAGGCGCGCCAGAGGAGGCAGGGCCCGGAGGGGGCGGCGGCCAGGCCAGGCTGAACATAACAGAGTACGACAGGGAGGTGGGTGTCGAGGTCGGTGTGATAAGGTACGTCAACATACTCGTCAAGAATACCGGCGACTCCCCCGCCACCAACGTCCAGTTGACCGCCCGCTCGACAGAGGAAAACTGGTTCATCATCGAACCGAGGAACATAGGGACTCTGGCAGCGGGAGAGGAGGCAACCTTCACCATGAAGATACTCGTCCCCTTCGGGATAGCATCCGGGCAGCACGAGGTCATGATAACCGCGGATTCCAACCAGTCAAAGGACAGCAAGGTATTCACACTCTTCGTCTTCACCTCCAGGAAGGAGCTCATAGACTTCGAGCTCGTCAGGCTCAAGGCCAAGCTCAGGGAGCTCAAGACAAGGACAGAGAGCGCGAAGGCATCGGGGTACGACGTCTCGCCCGTGGAAGACCTCATAAAGGACATAGAGAACGAGATAGAGCTCGCCGAGAACTACCTCCAGAAGGAGCTGTACGATGCCGCGCTCGATTCTGTATACAATGCATGGCAGCTCATAAGGGAGGCAGAGGACCTGCTCGATGACATACTGTCGCGCGGCTTCCTTCCATGGTGGGTCATACTTATCATAGTGTTTGCAGTGGTAATAGCAGTCCTGGTAATCTTCATGAGGAGGATGACCAGGAACCTGAAGATTCTTCTCAAGGGAAGGCTGTCCGAGGCGAGGCAGGTTGCAGGAGCCGTCAGGCCCAGCAGCGACGTGGACGTTCTGAGGACAGAGAAGGCGAAGAACCAGAGGATGCTAAGGCTCCTTGAGAACCAGTACAAGTCAGGAATAATATCAAAGGAGGCATTCGAGAGCATGAGGAAGAGGAGCGAGGAAAAGGTCGGAGAGATTGACAGGAAGATAAGGGATGCACTGAAGTAAGCATAATTTTAAGTCATCCGGAAACCAAATAATACTTGTGTTGCAATGTTTGATAAGAACGGGCTCTTCATTTTCCTCATAAGGTCTGATGAGCATTTCAAGAAAACGAACATCATCAAGAAGCTCAGGAACCATAGGATATGCTACGTGTGCCTCAGTGATACTGTTTCTTCTGCAATGAAAACACTGAAAAAGAACGGCATTGACGCAAAGAGTCTTTGCTTCATAGACACCCTCAGCAGCCACTATTCGAGCCAGGAATCCACAGAGAGATGCTTATACATATCCTCACCCTCTGCGATTGATGAGATTTCCGGGGCAATACTCAGGATGAAGAAGAGGTGCAACGCCTTCGTGTTCGATGACATATCCTGCCTCCTCAGATACCATGAGCCATCATCCGTGCTCAGGTTCACCAACAGCGTCAAGGCAGGGAATCCCGGCAAGATTGTTTACATGATTTCGAGGGATACCGTTTCCGAAGTCAACGTTGATGAATTCATAGACGATTTAGTCATGTTCGCTGATGAAACAAAGGACCTTACGGCCATGGACAGGGAAGGAAAACCCCCCGATGAGCCAGGGAAGATAAGCCACGATTCAGGTGCTGTCTGGCCTTACGGCCTGTCCGGTCTCGACACCCCCGAGCTCCCGCCCGGCTAAAGCCTCTTCCTCATGGCGGTCAGGTTCTTCTTAGCGTCTACAAGTCTCTCATTGTACCTGTCCACCCTGCTCTCATACTCTATCTTTCCGAGGCTGTCATCCTGGAAATACATTTTCTGGGCCTCCTTTATCATGCCCGATATGTCATCCCTCTCCCTCTCCAGCCTTTTAATCTTCTTCCTGATGAATGCCTTGGATGTCAGCTTGCGCGTAATGAGGAAGCATAAAACGAACAGCCCCGGGAAAAAGAAAAACCATTCCCAGTTGTTCACCACGATGCCCATGGTGTCGCTGCTTCCGAGTGCCCTCTCGAGGGAGGCGCGCTCCTCGAGCTCGTCCAGCTTTTCATATGCCTCCTCAAGAAGCGATTCTGCCGTGACGAAATCCTCCATTTCCAGCGAATCCATTGCCTGGTAGAAGAGCCCCCACGGACCGGACACGTCTATTCCCTGCGCGCCGACGTCGTAGAGCTTTGACTCCACTTCATCAACCAGCCCGTCCACCCTTATAGCAGATTCCTTTATATCTCCTACCTCTTCTGCAAGGGACTGCGCCCCGGCGTAATAGCCCTCGTTGTATAGGAACCTGGCCTCGTTCAGGGTGCCGTTCGCATATTCCGTTCCAAGGCCCAGGGATTCCATGTCTGAAATCTGACCCTCCGCTGCATTTATCGCACCGAGAGCGTCCTGCTGCGGAGTTGCACCAACCCCCATGGGCACAAGCAACAGGATGATCATTATGGAAACGGCAGCCTTCAGCGAGGTGCTAACACCTTTCCTGTTCTCCAGGTCAGCAATCTCCCTGGATATCTCCCTTATCGTTGAATTGTATACTGTCCTGGAAATCTTCCTTTCCCTGAAGTACCTGTTCTGCGTCTCGGCCATCAGTTCCCTGAACATCTCCATCCTCTTTCCCTCCGCAGCCTTCCTGCCGCGCGACTTGAGGAGCATCTTCCTGACTCTGAGCCGTATCTCCTCCCTCTTGTTTACTGAGTATTTCCTGCTGTATTCATCCATACTCTTCTTATACTCCCCCTTGCTTATGCTCTTCTCTATGAAGTAATCAGAGCTGGAAACTGAAATCAGCTTCTCAAGGATTCCGTTCTCTTCGGAGAGGCGCTTTATTCTCCTTTCTATTAGGGACAGGATAACCACCCTCCTGCCAAAGAACATGATGACAGATAGCCCGGCAAAGGAGAGGATTATAAGGAGCCAGTTGTTCTCAATGAACATGAATAGCGGGAGAACCGTGCCCGTCTCCACCGCGAGCGTGAGGAGCGCGGATTCAGACCTATCTTCGGCCCTCTGGAAATCCTCCCTTGCGAGCGCCGAATACGCAAGCGACTTGAGCTTGGTGGTTTCAGGGAAAGAAAGGCCATACCTCTCTGCATACCAGATACCCTCGTCCAGCTCCCCGAGCATTGCCCTCGCGGCAAGCGAGCTGTTCTTGTATCCCAGTATGAGCAGGGAAAGTTCCTTTACCTTGTCATAATTCCAGTCATCGAGGTATGAGGACGCGGCTTCGAGAATCCTTGACGTCCTGTTGGTTGGGATGCCCGCGCTGTTCATTATCCCGATTGCCTTCTGTGCTTCCCTGAAAAGTGAGATTGTTTCGTTCTCATCAACGCTGTGGACGAGCAGCCTTATTGTTGCAGAGCCCTCAACGGTCGTGTTCAGGCCCCCGTATGCAGTGGCAGTGATTGTTACAGGATACTCCCCGTATGCCATGTAGCCGGGAACGTTTATGCGCAGCGTGAACGGCATCTCAGAGTTCGCCTCAATCGTCCCGTTCTGGATGCCCGAATACAGGGATATCAGGGTTGACCTGTAACCCCCTGATGAAAGGGTTAGCTCTGAAAACCCGACGTTGTTGGTGTTCATCACGACTATCTCGACGTCCTCTATGTCTCCCCTGAAAAGGTCAAGCCTTGCGGGAAGCTTCAGGTCAAGCCTGTAATAGGATGCCCTGCCCCCGCCCGAGACCACGGTGCCCGAGGTGCCGGAACTCCCCCCGTCGCCCCCCGGGGCAGCGCAGTTGGAATCGGTCAGGTAGGTGCACCCCGAACCGCAGACGCTGTCAGAGCTGCTGCAGGATATCCCGATCAGGGTGCTGTCAGAGCCGTTATAGGTCTGGTTGGAGCTCGCGTTCAGGTATACCTGCGACACCCCTGCCGCAGCAGAAGACGAGGTGTACATGACGATGTTCGAGTAGAACGTGGAGCCTGCCGCTATGTTCCCTGCAAAGTATGTCACGTTCCCCGAGGAGTTTGACCACCCCGCCGGGAACGTCCAGTTTATCCACGTGCCGTTAGCAGTCTCGTTACCTATGTTCTTCACGGTCGCATTGAACACGATGTTCGACTGGCTCTGAAGGACGGAAACGGGATGGTTCGTTATAGTCACCGTGAGCTGGGGCCCGCCCACGTAAGATATCAGGGAGGCATCCACCACAGAGGAGGTCGTGCTCGCTCCCGGAGTCGTGCAGCCTATCGTTATATTGACTGCATATTCGTAAGGAGTCACCGAGGCCGTCACCGTCACGTTTATGGTCCTCGACTGGCCTACTCCTATGTCAAAGCTGTCCGGGTCTGATACGTTGAATGATGTGTCCCCCCACGTGGACGATATGTTGAAATTCAGCGGATATTCGCCCGTGTTCGTTATATGCAGATCCCCGAGAGTTCCGGTCTCTCCTGCGACAATGTAAGTGGTTCCCATGGAAGAGGGCGATAATGACCAGGAATAATCATACTCAGCGGAGACGTTCATTACGGCTGTCTGGTTCGAGTGAGAGTTGCTGTCGTTGTACCATATCGCGTATTCCCACGTACCCGGCGGCAGGGGAACCGGGAAGGAACCGTTCCAGATGTCTGGGGTTATGTTGTTCATGGTCACGTTGCTCCACGTAGACGTCCCTGACCTCCTGTACATGAGTATGCTCGCATTGACTCCGCTCACGTCCGTTATGTTCGCGGTGACGTTTATGTCTATGCCCGGGTCAAGCCCGTCAGTCGTGTTCGGGACCGTTGTAACTGAATTTACGACAGGCGGGCTGGACGCGTCCACGTAGAGGGTCCTGTTCGTGTCGTTCCATCCAGTAACCGATGCGTTGTCAGTTGCCATGCAGTTCCACACATACGTCCCGTCGCTTATCCCGCTGACGGTCCATTGCCCGCCGGCGGAGGTCACGTTGGTCAGGCCGGTCATGTAGGAATCGTTTATCTCTGATGCGCTCTTCTCGTAATCGCTTATCCTGAACTCATCCATCGTTCCGTTGAACTGGCCTGAACCCAGTTTGTAGCTTCCCACGTACATGGTGTCACCCATGGAGCCCATGTAACCCATACCGCCGATATTATAGGAATTCCCGCCCGTGCTAGAGTCAACATAAAGTTCCATCGAATCCGTGCTTGCTTTCCACGTAGCTGCAACATGATGCCACTCCCCGGGATTCCACGAGGAAACGTCCCTCCACACGCTGGACGGGGATTCGTATTCGTCCATGAACCTGAAATACAGGACGTCATCCGCTATCCATAGCCTGTACTCTGTCGTGTGCACGCTCGGGCTCTGCGCAACGATGAAGAGCCAGTGCTGCCCGCTCAGGTTGCCCTCTGGCTTCACCCACATCTCAATCGAGCCCTCCAGCACGTCGAAGTTGCCTGCACTGGAAAAGGTTAGCGTGTCGGTCCCGTCCACGAAGACGCCGCCCCCTATCTTGCCCGCCGTTATGGATGTCCCGGAATCCGTTCCCGTGGAATCGCTGCACGCATATCCGGTGAAGTTGCACAACAGAAGCGTGTTGGAATCCTCGGACAGTTGTCCGTAATATGCAGTCTCATATGCTGACCAGCCCCCGATGATGTCTGTATACAGAGCGAGTTCTGTCAGCGAGTCTGCCGTGGCATTGCACTCAAACGCCACGCTCCCGGACAACGATACATTTCCGTCATCGGGCGAGGACAGGCTCACGCTCGGGGCAGCCATCACCAGACCAGGTGTTACTGCCAAAAACAGAAAAGCGAATGCCAGCAATCTGCGAGTATGAAATACCATAATAATTTAACGGCTATCCTATCTGCCTTGCCTCTGTCGCACCGAACACTTCCTGCTCCGGATACACCTCTATCCCGACGCCGCCAACCACCTTTGTCGCAACCAGCTTCTTCTTGTGCTTGGTCCCTCTCATCTTTATCACTTCAAGGGCCATCTCCCTCACGTCACCCCTCCTTATGTTGTAGAGGGCCACGACGCCGTCTGCGAGGAATTCCTCGACGCCGGTCCTGCTGTAGGAGACCGTGTTCTGGTCGGTCTCTGATATCATGAATGTCGTTGAGCCCTTATCCTCGAAGAACCTGAATAAATGTTCTATGTATGATCTGTAGCTCTCCTCCCTGCCGATGAAGTTGGACGATATAGAGCTGACAGAATCCACTATCACGAAGTCCGGGACAAAGCCCTTCGGAAGGATGACGGGTTCGAAGTCTATCATGAGCTCGCCTTTCTGTTTAGCCAGCATGGCGTCTATGGCCTTTGATATGTCGAAGGAGCTGAACCTTCTTATCAGGAGGTTCTTCTTGTCCACCGCCTTCGGGACCCAGCCGAAGTCCTCCATGTGCTGGAAGAGCCTCTCCTCTGACTCCTCGAATGACATGTAAAGGCATTTCTTTCCTGCCCTCGCGGCATTTATTATCATGTGAAGGCAGAGCGTCGTCTTCCCAGATCCGGGCCCACCTGCAACCAGAACTATCGCTCCCCTGGGTATCCCTATCTCGAACAGCGCATCGAAACCCTTTATGCCGGTCTTTATGTATTCCCTTCCGACCTTTGTAACAATCTCTGTCTTGCTTCCCTTCTCTGAGAATTCCTTCTTCACGGCCTTCTTTATCTTGGAGATGTCTATCTTTGCCTTGACCCCTGCCATAATCACCACTACTATAGTAATTAATATATTGGCGGACCGGTTTATAAAACAGACGCCGGAATTCAGATTTAAATAAAACATAAACAAATATAAATGATGTCAAAGACCATAATGGCAGTGGATGACGAGTCTTCACTTCTTGAGCTGATAAAGGCAATCCTGGGGGCCGAGGGATATAACGTGATAGCGGTCAGCAATGGCAGGGAAGCCCTGGAGAAACTGAAGAAGACCAAGCCTGACCTGGTCCTCCTCGACATGATGATGCCCGGGATGAGCGGCAGGGAGGTCTGCGAGAAGATAAGGGCAGACCCCGGGACAAAGGACCTGAAAGTCGCCTTCCTGACCGTTGCAAAGTTCTCTGAATCCGGAAAAGACACGCTGAAGAAGATGGGAGTCTCGGATTACATCACGAAACCATTTGACAACGCCGATTTACTGAAGAGAATCAAGAAGATTATCGGATGACATCTTCTGCATCTCAGGACATGACATGCCCAAGAAGAAAAAGATAATGGTCGTTGATGATGAAGAGAATCTGTTAATTCTGATAAGGGACCTGCTCGATTCAAAGGGCTTTGACGTAGTGACTGCGGGCAATGGCAGGGAAGCCCTCGAAATTATCGAGAATGAGAAGCCAGACCTTCTACTGCTTGACATAATGATGCCCGGTATGAAGGGAACCGATGTCGCGAAGAAGATAAGGGAAACCCCGAAAACCAGGAAAACGAAGATAGTCTTCCTTACCATACTGAAATCAAAGGAAATCAATTACCGCACCCTCAAGAAACTGATGATTCTTGACTACATCACGAAACCCTTTGACAACAATGACCTCATCAGGAGGATTGAGTGGGCTGTTTCAAGGTAGCTTTTTCCGCATCAGGCAAAACAATCTTGGCCTTCATTAGGCTTTCTCTCGCTCTCTCCTTGGCACCCTTCTTGAGGGTGGCCCTGATTGGCAGTAGGACATGGAACTCGCTCCCCTTTCCAGGTTCGCTGTTCACCCATATCTCACCGCCAAGCATCTCTATGAACTCCTTGCAGAGTGCAAGGCCCAAACCGGTTCCCCCGGCGCTCCTCGTGTATGAAGAATCAATCTGGTAGAACCTCTCGAATATCTTTTTCTGCTTGTTTTTCGGTATCCCTATGCCGGTATCCTTTATGACGAAACGCACGCTGTGGTCTTCCCTCAAGGCCTTTAACGTTACCTTGCCCTTTGGGGTATATTTCGCGGCATTGTTTATCAGGTTTATCAGCACCTGCGTCAGCTTCTCAGGGTCTGTCCTTACCTTCGGCAGTTTCTTGCTTATCTCATATTCAGGCTGGAGGCCCTTGTTCTTTATGAGCACGTCCGCCTCTTTCCTGATGCTGTCAAGCAGTTCGTTCATGTCAACGTTATCAAGGCTGAATTTCATTGTCCCCATGTCTATCCTGGATAGGTCAAGGATGTCATCAACGAGGTTTGCAAGCCTCCTGGTTTCGTGGTCCATTATCTTGAGGTATTTGTTCCTCATATCAACCTTTTCTGCGACATTCTTGTTTAGCAGGAGCTGTGAGAATCCATGTATCGACGTGAGCGGGGTCTTCAGCTCATGGGCGGCTATGGAGATGAACTGGTTCTTCTTGACATCGACCTCCTCCAGCTCAGAAAGGCTCTTCTTCAGCTGCTTCTGGGTATTCATCAGTTCCATGTTGGTCTTGTCAACGTCCTCCATCATGTTAAGGATGGCAGTCTTGGTGTCCGTAAGTTCCTTGACCCTCACGTCAAGTTGCTCAGTCCTCTCATGGACGCTCTTCTCCAGTTCCTCGGCACGCTTCTCTATCTCCCTGCGCGAATCCCTCAGGTTACCTGTCATCTTCCTGAAAGCAGATGCAAGTTCGCCTATCTCGTCCCCTGTATTGACCAGTATCCTGGTATTGAGCTTTCCCCTGCCAATCTCAACCACGGCATCCCTTAGCCGGATTATGGGTTTCGTTATAGAGCTGGATACGAGAATAGAAACCAACGCACCCAGAACCACGATGATGATGAAGTATATCAACAAGCCCTGCTGCATCTCGCTTATGGGAGCGAACAACTCTGACTCGCTGATTTCAACGAGGAGGCACAAATCCATTTCAGGTATGTATTCATGCGTCCCAAGGACGCTCGTTCCCATGTAGTTGCTGGTTATCTTTATCTCCCCGTGCATTTCCCCGATTTCTTCTTCACGAAGGGTTTTATGAAGGAAGCAGTCCTTTGCGTTATCCGTATCAACCCTCAGCCTGAGTATCGTGCTTTCCTCATGGAACCTCGAGTTTGACCTCATGAGGTAATCCGCACCCACGAGATAGCTTTCCCCGGTTTCCCCGAGGCCTGTCCTGTCCTCCAGGATGCTGTCAATGTCTTCCGTCCCTGTCTGCAGGACGATTATCCCAGCGAGCCTGTCCTCTATGTAAACGGGAAAAGAAATAAAGAATGACGCCTCGCCCGTCACATCAATTTCATAGTCATAGAAAGCCCTGCCCTCGTTCCTGGATTCCCTGTATACGCGTGCAAGCGCCGTTTGGTTGTAAGGCTCTTCATCAAGGTCCTTCCCAATTCCGCTCTTTTCTCTTGCTGCCCACCAGACCTCGCCACCCGCACTTATCAGGAACATCTCACGATAATCATAGTTCTCCATGAAACCAAGGAAATAATCCTCATACTCCTTTGCCAGCTTCATCGTGGATTCATACTCCTCAAGATAGGTCGTTGCCGCAACGCTCAGCCCCCCCACACCGTCGGCTGTTCTCCTCATGGGAATCGTGATATACATATATTTCTCCTTCATGCTGCCGTCAGGCTCTTCCCAGTCATAGAAGCCCTCTGCTTCATTTCCTCCTTCTGTCTCTGACATTACAGACCAGAACCCGGGAAGGCTTTCAGCAAAGGAATGCAAATCAACGTCAACGAGGTCGGGGTTCTTATGGAACCTGCATATCAGGGTATCATAATCAGTGAGTGCCGTGTATCCTGTCTCCCCGACCTGCTGGACCGCAATCTCCTGGAACGCCGGGTCGTTCTGGAGCTCCCCGACCGTCATGCCGGGATGGCTGCTGATGTAATCGTCGACCTGGCCAGCAACTTCAATCGCTTTCTGCTTTATGCTGTCCTTCGCGAGCTGGATCTCTATGCCAAGTTTCCCGTTGAATGCCTGTCTGACAGATGATGATGATGCAAGGAGTTTGATGTCGCTCTCCCTGTCACCCATGTAAGAATCAATCCAGTTCGTCTTGATTTGGGTTATCGTTTCAAGGTGCTCCCTGGCCTGGACCTCTACAACGCTCGCTGAGAAGATGCTCTCCAGGGAAAACGTGAAAGCACAGAAGGCTATGATGAACAGCAAAAAGACCGTGGCAGTCTTCCTCCGTATGCTGAAACTCATGGGAGACATGAGCCCGTGCCTGACTATTGCATAGGCTATTATCGCCCCAGTGAAGGTCGAGAATGTCGTTGTCAGGGGCGGGAACGCCGCGAACCCCACGTTCAGCATGAAGACATCGGTTATGATGCCACCTATCAGCGAGAAGACCATGGAAATTATGAGGAGCCTTGCCTGATTCCTCACCCTGCCTGCGGATTTGAGATAGAACCTGTAGCATGCAAGGATCCCTGCAATCGTATAACCCAGCAGGTATAACACGACAGGGACGTAAAGAATCCCGCGCACGAATCCGTATCCCCAGTATGTGGCGCTTGCAGATTCCGCCAGGAGGCCTGGCATGAAAATCACCATGCACTGGAAGAACGCATATGGCAGGTAAAGAAGAGGTATGTTCCTTTTCCTTTTAATTATACTGCTCCCTGTGAACTCCAGGAAGAAATGCAGCAGCACGCCCGGAACCAGCAATGAGCCTGACCACGCAATCGTATAAAGCTGGACGGACATCTCAGGCGTTGCTGACGTGAAGGATAGAAATTCTCCGATTGACCAGACCGCCACCGAGAAAAGCACGATGCTGAATATCCTGTTCAGCCTGTCCCCGGGATTCCTGTACAGTATGTAAAGGGCAAGCGCAATGTTTGAAGAAAAAGCAACCAGAGGCAAAAGGTTGTAGACGTTCATCCCTAATCCACATCCTTCTCACTAATCCCGTGCTTCTTCAGCAGAGCCTCAAGCCTCCCTAGCCTTTTCTTGAGTTCTGACATCTTGACTTCCCTTCCGATGGAGAGCTTGTTTATCCTCTCCAGTTCCTCTGTTCTCTTGCTAACATTCTCCTCTGCCTTCTTCCTGTTCGTAACGTCCCTGATGACTGCCTGGATGCCTGTTATCTTCCCGTCCTTCTTCAATACCCCGATGCGGATGTCGCCCATCCTGACAGAGCCGTCCTTATGGACCCACTCGAACTCAAACGGCCCGGGCCTTTTCCCGCGAACGACAGAAGCAAAGAGCTTGATGTACCTTGGCAGGTCCCTCTTTCTAAGCGTCGGGAGATTCACGAAATTCTTCCCGGCAATTTCATCCTTCCTGTAGCCAGAGAGCTCTGCAAAGGCATCGTTGCACGTAATGATGTTCCCTTTCGTGTCCGCGCTGATTATACCGTCAGGAGCAAGCTCGACCAGGCTCCTGTATCTCTCTTCTATCTTCCTCTGCTCGGTCATCTCGAGCACGATTTCCACCATGTTCACAATCTTCCCGTTTTCGATTACAGGATATCCCCTGATAATCCAGACCCTCCCATCAGGGGTGGTCACCTCACCTGTTTCCTGCTTCCCGCTCTTCAGTGATTTCATGATAGGACAACCAACGCAGGGTTTATTGTGCCCGGGCCAGACCTCGTAGCAGTGCTTCCCTGCAAGCTCCCCTGGATTCTTCTTCACTGACTCCGCAGCAGCCTTGTTCACCCAGAGTATCCTCATCTCAGTGTCCTGATATATAATTAGCTCTGATATCGTATCCAGGACTATTGATTTGATTATCTCCGGTTCCCCGGGTTTCTCTGAGGCCCCTGACCCTCCGGTCTTGCCTTTTACTGGATTCATTTCCTGCCCAGCTCCAGAATCTCGTCAACGAACATTGACATGTCATCTATAAGTTCTCTTGTGGATTCGTCCTCTATGGCAGCCATTATGCAGTCATTGCTGTCGCTCCTCATCTTCGAGACGATTGAATGCACGAACTTCAGGACGACCGATTCCTCTGTGTAGAGCAGAAGCGTCGATATGGAATCTATGAGGACGGCCTTTATCCCGCCTGCCTCGAGGACCTTGTTCATGGTTATGTTAATCTCTGTCAGTGCTGTCGGCGAAGAAACGTATATCACCTGGTCTGAATCGGATTCTGGCTTTTTCGTCACCGCGTCTATGAATATTATGTTCTCAGAACTAATCCCCTTGTTCTTCAGATATGTCATCACGCTGTTGTATGGCTTGTTGAGCGATATGTAACAGAGCGAGCCGTGCTTATCCAGCGCAGCGCTCACTATGTCCTTCAGGGTCTCGTTATAGGCCGTGTTCGGCATCACGATTACAGAAATCGAGTTCTTCCTTATAGTGGATCCTATATCACCTGCCATGCCCATCAGCATTACATTTCCATTACAGCGACTATTAATAATATGTTCATTGTGATATAAGAAACTATTCTCGGCTTACCATAGCTTTCGCTCCCAGAATTCGAACCAAGCATTGCTTATATTGGTTCTGGGTGCGGTCTGGGTTTGAAAAGCCGATACCCCTCGGGGCACAACGGAGCAACCAGAAAACTATTGAAATCCATTCTGCTAATGATATTAGGCCTTTGGCCTTCTGAACAGGCCAGAGAGCCTTGAAACCATCCCGGGCGGGGTGTAGTATTCGCCTGCTATGTATGCCGCCAGCCTGTCAAGCTCCCTGCTGGATTTGGTGTTGGGGCTCATGTCAGTTACAGGAAGCTTTGCAGAGAGGCTCCTGAGGACCTCCTTGTCCCTCGGTATCATGGATATCACAGGAAGCTCTATCAGCTGCTCGACCTCCTGCTTGCCGAGCTCGTGCCTCCCCTCACCGGTCATGTTAAGGACGACGCCCAGAGACCTGACGCCCAGCTCCTCGGCGACCTGGTAGCACTTGATGACGTCCATCAGCGGCGGGACGAACGGCGTCATCACGAAGAGTACCTCATCAGACGCTCTGATGGTTGCCATGGCCTCCCTTCCGAACCCCGGCGCCCCGTCGAGTATGACGAAATCGGCCTTTCCGAACAGTTCCTTTACGTGCTTCTTCATTTCAGAAACGTCCATCCCCTTCAGGTCATCCAGTGACAGTGAGGCGGGTATTATCCTCACCCCGGGGATGCTGTAGTCGTACATTGCCTTGTCTATCACGACCTCCCCTGAAAGGACGTGGTTGAGCGATATTGGATAATAGTACATCCCCATGTACAGACCGAGGTGGGATGTCGTCATGTTGCCGTCAACTATTATGACGTCCTTCTTGTATTTCTTTGCGAGGACGGTTCCTATGTTGAGAGCTACGGTGGTCTTACCGACTCCCCCCTTCCCGGAAACTATGCCTATTATCCTGGTCATTGCACCACCTTCAAGCCCAGATACTCTATATTCAGGCTTTAGCTTTATAAATATCAGGTTACAGAACCCCTTTACAGTTAAGGATGTCGCCAATTAACCACTAGAATGCCGCATTGATACAACAGGGTAACTGCGGCGAGCGATGGTTGGTGGCAAAAGCGTTCACTGAAAATAATAAAGACATGAGCGGGTCACCACTTAAATGGGTACATGAGCCTGTTCATCTCTGCTTCATTGGATATCAATACTGGTACGTTATCACCGATCTGGCTGTGCATCTTCCTTATGTAATTGAGCAGGTCCCTGTCTGCGAACACTGATATGAAAGTAGAAAGGATTCTTAATACGATGTCAGCGTGGTATTTTTTACAGAATTGTATCATGTTCGAAAAGATTACGTAAAGGAAAATGTCTGTAAAGATGTGACGACCGGACTCGCCAAGTATGTTCCTATCTTCCTTATAGAGAGTTTTCAGGTTCTCCATGCTGAAAAGCACGTTCGCGTTCTTCTCTATGAAGCTCTGGACAATCGGCCACCGCCCGCCGATGAAGACGCTCGGATACCATGTATTGCCCACCCCCTCACCAACGATTTCCTTTATGTACTCGTTTATCCAGGCAAAATTCGGGACCAGTTTTGTCTTTTCCTTGCGGATGTAGTTTTTCCTTATCATATGCACGTACAAGGGCTTTCCGAGACCGGTCTCATGATGATAGAGATAGTTTGTCTTGATGTCCCATGCATTCTGTATCCCGAAAAGCGATTCTCCCTTGTCTGGTTTCCCTGCGCAGCTGAGCCAGATGAGCCAGAAGTTCCTGTAGTCCGTTATCTTCTCTTTCTTTATCATGCAATAAAGTATTGTATGCGTGTAATATAAAATTTTCCGTAAAAAACGAAAAATGAGGCTTACCCCCCAAAAAGTCGTATACACAGTATCTTTTTTTGGGCGATTTTTCTGAAAAAAACAAATATCAGCATAATAGTATTAACATATAAAAAGCAGTCCTTTTTGATTTATATAGCCCCTTTATAATTATTTACTATGAGAATTCCAGAGGAAATTTTCACCCGGAAAAAACTTTCTAATTTTCCTCAAAAATTGCAGTATCCGGGAAGAACCGTTTCCAGGGGGTATGATTCAGGATGGCTGGCGAAAAGAAGCTCGGTAACATGAAGAAGGAGCTTGACAAGGAAGATGACAACATCAGGAAGCTGGAAAGCGAAAAGCTCGAGCTTCTCGAGAAAAACAGGAATCTCGCTAGCATAATAGAAGAGGTCACCAAGGGAGTCCGCGAATCGCCAGAGGGAGAGAAAAACGATTCCGGAGGGCTCTCGAACCTCGGGAAGGCCGCGCAAAATCTCGAGGAGGGGCTTAAATCCTCCCATGCGGCTGCTCAGGAAAAGCCGCAACAAACCGGCACGAATCCCCAGCCAGCCCAAGCCTCTGCGCAGAATTCTTCATCAAAGAATGAATCGGGGATGAAGAAAGAATTGTCAGAGATGATAAAGAAGAAGGTTGATTCAAAGCTTTCAGCGATGTCAGAAGAGCTGGGTAAGCTCGGCAAGCTTTCTGACATGGAAGCGAAATTAACCGAGCTCGCGGACAGGCTCAATCAGCAGGCAATGCAGCCCCTTCCCCAGGGCGGGGGTGGCGGAGCAGCAGGAAGGCAACTGGCCTCGTTCGGTGAGGAAGTCGATTTCCAGTCGCAGATATTCGACCTGAAGAAGGCAATCTCGGAGATTGCAAGGAACATTGACAACACCAGCAAGAAGCTGGATTATCGCGTTTCCAACCTGGAGGACAAGTCAAAGATACTCGAGAGGTTCCCTGACCTTGAGGAGAGATACGAGCAGTTGAACCAGAAGCTCGGGCCTGACAACGTCCAGAAGCTCAGGAAGCTGATATTCTCCAGCGACGAGATAATAGAGCAGGTGATACCGGATTTGGTAGGCAAGAAGCTCAAGACAAAGCTCGACCCTGCCGTGAACGAGGTAAGGGACATGAGGGACCTGGTCAATGATTTCAACGTCAGGCTCAACCACCTCAAGGAGGAGGTCCTGAACCTCCAGAAGCTCAGGGAGGACATAGCAGAGCTCAGGTCAGACAAGGACCAGCTCTCCAAGGACATGGACGAGCAGGAGGACCGTCTCTCCGATGGGGTCAAGGGCCTGAGAGATGACATAAAGAAGAAGATAGAGAGCGTCACCGATAAGATATACCAGGACCTCAGGGAAATCCAGAAGAAGGACATGGACAAGATTGACAAGGACATCCACAAGACCTTCCTCTCCCTGATACAGCCGAGGTTCGCTGAACTGGAAAAGAGGGACATGTTGATTGACGAAAGGATGAAGCTCTCTGACAAGAGAGAGAATGAGCTCTACGAGGCAATAAAGAACATAGAGGCGCCTGAGAACATAAAGGTCTGGCTAGAGAAGAGGATGTCCTCCATAGAGAGGGGTCTCCAGGCAGACGTAAACAAGCTGAAGAAGTTCCACGAGAGGCAGGTCAAGAGGAACGAGGAGACCAGGGACAACATCAACACGATATGGTCAGAGACGAAGACCCTTCCCAAGAGGATTGACAACCAGGATATCGCAATCAACAAGTTCCTCGAGGCAAGGAACATGGTTGTCCAGCGTTCAGAATCAATGGGACTTGAGATAAGCGGGCTCTCGGAGAAGCTCGCCACGAACCGCGAGGACATATCCGCGATAGCGCAGCGTCTTACCATTCAGGAGGCCAGGTTCAGCGAGTTGCTGGAGGGGCAGAAGCAGAGCATCTCGAAGCTGGGAGATTCTCTCAAGAAGGAGCTAAAGAGCGAGGTCTCTGATATAAAGAAGGAGATGGACAAGAGGAGGGAGATTGACTCCAAGAACCAGCTCGAGGAGTTCAAGTCAGAGACCAAGAGGGTGTCCGGTCTCGAGGAGGAGCTCAGGGCAAGCAAGAAGGTCATGGACAAGGGAATCGAGAGGCTCAGTGATGAGATGGGCAAGATGAAGGATAATATCTCAAGGGCCCTGGCTCTCGGGCCGAGGATGTCTGACGTAGAGAGCTTCTCAGAGAAGCTCGAGAAGAAGTTCAGCGACATGATACAATACCAGAAGGAGAGGCTCGATGCAATAAGCGACGAACTCCATTCATCGCTCGAGAAGAGCCTGAAGGGAATGGCAAAGGAGATTGACGAAAAAAGGATGCTTGACAGGCAGGAGCAGCTGAACCAGATAAAGGCAGACTTCAAGAGGCTCGCTTCCCTGGAGGAGACCCTCGAGGCAACCAACACCTCACAGGAGTCGAGGCTCGATGCACTCAGGAACGACCTGACGACCCTCCAGGGCGCGCTGACTGACATAAAGTTCCTGAAGGAGAGGACGGACGAGCTGAATGACATAAGCAAGGCTTTCGATTCGAGGATGGACGCGAGCGGGGAGAAGGTCTCGGACCAGATATCGAGGATAGTCAGCCAGATATCGATGATAGACAAGCAGGTGAAGGAGATAAGGTCCCTCTATGGAGTGCTGGAGGAGAAAATAAACCTTGACATGAAGGAACTCGAGAAGGCCCTGAAGCAGAACATGGCTGAGAGGCGCCAGCTCGAGAGGGATGTCAGGGAGCAGAGGGAGAGGGTTGGAAGCATAATAAAGGAGCTGTCATCATGAAGGAACTCAGCGAGCTTGAGGCAGGGGTGGTCCGCCTCAAGAAGAACGAGGAGCAGCAGAGAAGGATAATAGCCGCGCTCGAGAAGGAGAAGGAAGAGCTCATAGCCAGGTCCAACTCCTTTTCCGAACGGCTCAGCAGGATGCAGGAATCATACCAGCAGGCGAGCCAGAAGATAATGGATTTCGTCAAGAACCAGGTAGAACCGATAAAGGAGAGGCTCGCAGAGATAGGCGTCGAGCTCAGGTCAATAGACGGAATCGAGAAGGAGATTTCTTCGCAGAAGAAAAGAAGCGACAAGGACGAGTCTGTCATAAACTCTCTAATAAATCAGATTAACATGATGCAGAAGGACCTCGAATCAGTAAACCTCCTGCGTTCAAGCCTCCGCGACCAATCGAAATCGCTGGAGGAGACGAGGAGGGAGATGGTCAGGGAGCTGGAGAGGAACATTGACTCCATAAAGGATGATTTCGAGAAGAAGCGCGTTCAGGACATAAAGTCCCAGATGTCAGAGTTCAGGAAGGAGATAAAGAGGATAGCCGGCATAGAGGAGGAATTCCGGGCATACAAGAAGACCCAGGACAGCGCGTTCTACAAGATAAGCCAGAACGTGGCCGACCTGGAGGGAACGCTGGCGGAGATAAAGCTTTTGAGGAAGAGGGCAGACAGCACAGAGGAATTCTCAAAAACGCTTGACTCAAAGCTCGGGAAGCTCTCCAGGTTCCAGGGCGATTCCCTCGCAGAGCTGAGGTCAGAGCTCCTGAAGGACCTGCAGAAGGCTGCCGATTCCATGAGGAAGGACTTTGACCAGAAGAGGCTCGATGACAACAAGGCCCAGCTGATGGAATTCAGGACAGAGATAAACAGGATATCCAACCTCGAGGAGGAGATGAGGGGGTACAAGAAATCCCATGACTCGGAGCTATCCAGGATATCCAGGCTGCTCGAGGACGCGCCCTCTGAGATAAAGATAATCAAGCAGAAGCTGTCCGAGGCAGAGTCCATGCTCACCGGCTTTGCCAAGAATTCGGTCAGCCGTTCAGAGTTCTCTGACCTTTTCTCCAACCTCAACAAGCGGCTCGAGGACTCGGAGAACAGGCTCTTCTCGCTTGACAAGATGCTCGCCTCTGAGAGGGCAAGCATAGAGAAGCATATCATGGAACTGGCCTCTGACGAGAAGATAATGGACAGGACCCAGGAGACCGTCAGGAAGGCAATATCCGAGAGGATTGCAGAGATTGACAGCAGGATGTCCGGCAACCTCAAGGCCATAGCCGGTCAGGCAAAGGCGAACGCCGAGGTAATAGCGAAGATAAGGGAGCAGATATCAGGGATAGATACCCTCGAGGAGAATTCTGATGCCATAGCGAAGCTGAGGGAGAGGCTGACGAAGATGGAGCTCGCCTCCAAGCAGATATCGGATAACCAGGGTGTTCTGGAAACCCTCGGTGAAAGGACACGGAACATTGACGCGATGACCAGGGAGGTCCCTAAGAGGCTCTCATCTGTTGAGGATTCGATAGGCAAGATAAACGAGGCAAAGGAGATTCTTTTAGAGAGGAGCCAGTCCCTTGCAGAGCAGCTCAAGTCACTTGAGGAGAACCTGTCCGAGGAGAGGCAGAGGATAGCTGCCATAGAGAAGGAATTCGGCGTGACGGACAAGAAGAAGGAATCCCGGCTGGACAGGCTCGACAGGGAGATTGGTGACGTGAGGAACGCGCTTGCCGAGATAGATGTTGTCCGCTCGAGGCTTGACGGCATTGACAGCTTCTCGAAGATGCTCGATGAAAAGCTCGCCAAGGAATCAAAGAGCATAAGGTCTGAGATGGACAAGAGGATTGACAAGGAGAAAGGCGAGCAGCTCTCAAGGATCTCTGACGAGATGAAGCGCCTTTCAGGATTGGCTTCTGAGATGGACGGATACTCGAAGTCACAGGAGAAGCGGTTCGACAGGATGCAGAAGGACATGACCTCCCTGCAGGATTCCGCTTCAGCAATCCCGGGAATAATGTCTGACATGGAGAGCATGAAGTCAGCCATCCAGCAGACACTCTCTGATTCCAAAACCCTCTCGTCTGATTACGATTCGGTCTCAAAGCAGGCATCAGAGAATTCAGGGCTCATCGCCTCCCTCAGGGAGAGGGTCGTCGCGCTCGACCTCGCGGTCTCAGACGTTTCGAAGAACCAGCAGCTCATAGCAAGGATAAAGGACAGGATAGCTGACATAGGCATGCTACCCGAGCACGAGAAGGAGATAAAGGCAATAAACCAGAGGCTGGCTGCCCTGGATGCCCCGATAAAGTCAATATCCAGCCACGAATCTGAGATAAAGAAACTATCTGAAAAGATGTCATCCCTCAAGCCGCTCATTGATGCGGTAGGGAAGCACGACTCTGACATAGGTGAATTCTCAAAGACGCTCGTGAGGCTTGAGTCATTCTCAAAGACGGTCCAGCAGAGCGTTGACAGCATGCACTCGATGAGGGACAGGCTCACGAAGCTCGAGAATCTCGTAGCTGACGTCTCTGACAACACCAAATCCGTTGATGAGCTCGAGGAGAGGGTAATCGGCATGGAGGCGGTCGTCAGCCAGATACCCAAGACAATGGACATGGTGCAGAAGATAAAGGAGATGATTGCTAACATAAAGCTCCTCCCCAAGGCAATCGTGGAGCTTGATGACGTCAAGGGAAGGGTGATTGCGCTCGAGATGGGAACCAAGCCGCTCCCGGAAATCATTGACGAGATTGAAAGCACGAGGGAGAGGATAGGTGGTATCGAATCGGCCACGAAGATGTTCGGCAAGGAGATTGGGGAACAGAAGAAAATCCTCGGAAGACTGTCAGATGAACAGAGGGCCGCTTCTTCATCCATGCGCTCCGAAATAGACCAGAGGATTAAGCAAATGGCAGGTGAACAGAAGACAGATGCATCCTCCCTTCATGATGACGTCGGGAAGCTGATGACAAGGATAACCAGGATGGAATCGGACACGAAAACCTTCCCTGGCCTTATGAACGACATCAAGAAAATCACGGAAAGGATGGCAACCATTGATTCGAACTCCAAGGCAATCAATAAAGAGATTGGGGAACAGAAGAAAATCCTCGGAAGACTGTCAGATGAACAGAAGACTGTTCCTTCATCCGTTCGTTCTGAAATTAACCAGACGATTAGAAGGATGGCAGAGGAGCAAAAGAAAGATGTCGTTTCCCTTCATGATGACGTCGAAAGCCTCGTGGCGAGGATAACGGACATCGAGTCAAACTCGAAGATTTTCCGGATGTTTTCAAAGCAGCTCAAGTCACTTGAGGAGAACCTGTCCGAGGGGAGGCAGAGGATAGCTGCCCTGGAGAAGGTCTTCGGAGGGAAGGACAGCAAGAAGGAGTCCAGGCTTGACAGGATTTTCCAGGACATCTCATCAATCAGGCAGGAGATAGGTGACCAGAGGAAGTACATAGGGACGGTCTCTGAATCCCAGAAGGAAATCCTTGCATCCCTGCGCTCTGAGATTGACAAGAAGGCGAAGCAGTTTTCCAGGGAACAGGAAGACATAAACCTGTCCCTCCAGAACGAGATTGACGAAAAAACAAAGAAGCTCTCTGATGACCAGAAGGAAATGAACCTGTCCCTCCAGAATAAGATTGAAGAGAGAGCGAAGCAGCTTTCAAGTGACCAGAAAGAAACATACCTCTCCCTGCAGTCCGGAATAAACGACAGGATAAAGCAACTGGCCCAGGACATAGCGGAAGCAAGGAAGGAACAGGCAGGCATGAACACCAATGATACAAAGGCATGGCTCGCAAGGGTAAAGGACATGGAGAAGAAGCTCAATTCGTACGTGTCAGGCAACGAGAAGAGGCTCAGCAAGCTCTCTGAGAACCTGATATCTATTGATGACGAGCTCAAGGCGCAGGCAATAGTTTCAGGCAGCCTCGCAAAGAGCCTGGCAATGGCAGAGGGCATGATGGCAGATGTTGGGGTCATGAAGGAGAGGGTTTCCTACCTATCGAAGATGGGCGAGGGACTCGGGAAGGGAACGGTCAAGGAATCAGAATTCATCAATACCGTGAAGTCAATAAGCAAGAGGATCGATGACATCGAATCCGGAAGGATGGATACGGACAGCAAGCTCTCTTCTGATTTGGACGAGGGCATGGAACTAATCAACAAGACGGCAGCTGACATTGGCCTGCTGAAGGCGTCTCAGGAGGACATCCAGAATTCCCTCAACAGCAGGATAGCCGTCCTGGAGAAGTCATTATCATCCAGCATCTCTGCCCTGACCAAGAAGACAGAATCCGGCCTTGAGGATATTAACGGGATAAAGGAGAGGATATCAGGCCTCGCGAACCTCGAAAACATCTCAAACATGTCAGCAGGGGAGATAGACGAGATTGGAAAGAAGCTTGCCGTGATGGACTCCCTGCTCAAGGTCTTTGGCAGCAATTCTGCCAGGATAAAGGAGATGGCAGGAAAGATATCCTCCCTCTCGGACATGACAGAGAAGATGGAGACGCTGGAGGATGAGGGAAAGGCATACCTGAAGGAGATAAGAGGCCTTCAGGGAGAGCTGTCTGCAGAAAGGGAGAGAATATCCAGGATGGAATCGGATATGGTATCCCTGTCAAAGGAACACGAGACGAGGACGAGAAGCATGCTAGATGACCACAAGAGGCTGGTCCTTGCCGAGGCCAAGAAGGAGATTTCAGAGATGTCTGGCGACATCGAGCTCTCAGAAGAGAGAAGAAAGCGGGATTTTGACAAGATACTCAGGGAATCGAGGGACCTTGAGATGAGGACAAAGGAAACCATAAAGGACTTCGGCAGGGAGCTTGCCAGCATGCCCGGCATAGAGGAGAAGCTCAGCGAGAGCATAGAGAAGATGGGCGTGGAATCCATGAAGAAGATGTCGGAGGGGCAGAAGGAAATGGTAAAGAGACTGTCCGAATCAGAGAAGACCATAAAGGAGCTCAGCGAGACCGTGACAGAACTCAGGACGAGGCTCGGTAGCATCAAGGATTACGGCAAGGACGTGGAAGAGAAGGTCAGCGAGCTCAGGGACGAGATAGAGACCCGGATAAAGACAAACGAGGACATAATGGATTCTGAGATGGATGCCTTCAAGAACAAGGTCGACTACTTGGCAGGCCAGCTTGGGGCATGGAAGGAGATTCAGACCGAAAATAAGAAGGAGATAAAGATTGTCTACCCGGAAGTCTCTGGAACGCCTGTTGAGATAAACGCTCCTGCGGCAATCCCCACGACGAGGAAAGAAGAGATAAGCATGATAAAGAGGCTCAGCTCAAAGACGTAACTACATATCACTGCTTTATAAAACCAACCGAACCGTTCACGTTAAGATAACATTAGCTTATTAATCAGCGATACAACAATTGTGAATGGAGAAGCTTCTTATAGTTAATCTTAAGGCTCATGAGCAGGGCATAGGCAGGAAGGCAAGGTACATCGCTGACATAGCCAACAGGCTGTCAAAGGACAGCGGAGTGAGGATTGTCCTTGCTGCGCAGCCGACCGACATAGAATCACTTTCCTACAAGAACGAGGTATTTGCACAGCACATAGACCCCATCCCTTACGGTCAGGGCACGGGTCACATCCTTCCCGAGGCAGTCAAGGCAGCAGGGGCAAAGGGGACATTCATAAGCCATTCGGAAAGGAGCCTTTCCATGGATGATATAAAGCACAGGATTGAAAGGGCCAAGAACGTGGGTTTATCTACAGTCGTATTCGCGCCAGATGCCGGGCATGCGGAGCAGATAGCGGGCATGAGCCCGAGCTACATTGCATTTGAGCCTGCGGAGGGACTGCCGTTCTCGGGTTCCAGTAACCTCCTGGAAGAAACGATAGGCAGGGTCAGGACCGCAAACCCCGCAGTAAGGGTGCTGGCAGGCGTTAATTCCGGCCAGGACGTCATGACCGCCCTGGCGCTCGGCGCAAGCGGTGTTCTGGTATCCTCCGCTGTCCTGGATTCAGAAAAGCCAGAGGATGTTCTAAGGGACATACTGGGCGGCTTCTGAATCAGTCTTTTGCCCTGATTTTTTTCTCGACCCTGTCCACAAGCAGGATTGTCTTGAGAGCGACGTCAGGCTCCACAGATATCGAATCTATCCCTGTCCTCACGAGGAATTCGGTGAAATCCGGATAGTTTGAGGGGGCCTCCCCGCATATGCCAACACTCCTCCTTGGCTTGTTCTTGTGGGCCTTCTTAATCAGCATCTCTATAAGCCGCTTGACAGCCTCGTTCCTCTCGTCAAAGAGGTATGAGAGCTTGTCAGAGTTCCTGTCAAGCCCCAAGGTTAGCTGGGTTAGGTCGTTCGAGCCTATTGAGAAGCCGTCAAAGAGCTTTGCGAACTCATCGGCAAGGATTATGTTGCTCGGCAGCTCTGCCATCATGTACATCTCACATCCGGATTTCCTGTCCAGCCCGAACCTGGACAGCTCGCTCTTCACCCTCTTTGCCTCCTCCACGGTCCTGCAGAAGGGGACCATTATTATAACGTTGTCCAGTTTCAGGTCTTCCCTGACCATCCGGAGGGCCTTGCACTCAAGTTCGAATGCCAGGGAGAATATCTTGTCATAGTATCTCGACGCTCCCCTCCATCCCAGCATGGGGTTGTCCTCCTTTGGCTCGTAATGTTCCCCGCCCTTGAGGTTGGCGTACTCATCCGTCTTGAAGTCAGACAACCTCACTATGACAGGCCTCGGGTAGAAGGCAGCGGCTATCTTTCCTATGCCGGTTGCGAGGGCCTGTACGTAAACGTCACCCATGCCCTTCTCCAGGAGATAAAGGGGATGCTTGCCCACGTGGCTGCTTATTATGAACTCCTCCCTCGCGAGACCCACCCCGTCAACCGGGAGCTTGGCGAGGCTGAATGCCCTGCTAGGCTCGCCTATGTTAAGCATTATCTTCGTCCTCGTCCTCGGTATCCTGCTCACGTCCTTCTCGATTATCCTGAACTTCAGGAACCCTCGGAAGACCCTTCCCTCGCCGGTTGAGCAGTCTACGGTTACCTCCATGCCCGTCTTGAGGAGTTCTGTTGCGTTGTCTGTCCCTATTATGCACGGGACACCCAACTCCCTTGATACTATTGCGGCGTGACTTGTCTGGCCCCCGCTGTCAGTCACTATCGCGGACGCTATCTTCATTATGGGCTCCCAGTCCGGGTCTGTCATTTCTGTTACCAGGACCTCACCGACCTTGAACCTGTATATGTCCTTCGAGGACCTGATGACGTTCACCTTCCCCACGCCTATCTTCCTTCCCACGGCGCCTCCTGTGGCGATTACCTTGCCCTTCTCCTCAAGGACATAATCCCTTATTATGTTCTTCTTCCCTGCCGAATGGACGGTCTCGGGCCTTGCCTGCACTATGTACAGCTCTCCTGTCTCGCCGTCTATTGCCCACTCTATGTCCATTGGCCTCTTGTAGTGATCCTCTATCATCATCGCATACTCTGCGAGCTTCTTTACCTGCTCATCGGTTATGCAGAACTTGCTCCTGTCCTCCTCGGAAACTCTTGCCTCCCTGTTCCCTCTCCCGCCCCTAATCAGCTTGACCCTCTTGCTCCCGATGCTCTTCTCTATTATCTTCATGGTCTTCTTGAAGACTATGAATGTGTCAGGAGTGACCTTTCCCTGGACGAGATATTCTCCCAGACCGTACGTCCCGTTTATCACCACCACGCCATCGAACCCCGAATCCGGGTCCATCGTGAACATCACGCCCGATGAGCCGACGTCGCTCCTCACCATCTTCTGGACGCCTATGGAAAGCTTGACCTTCAGGTGGTCAAACCCCTTGTCGACCCTGTACGATATTGCCCTGTCAGTGAACAGGGAAGCGAAGCAGTCCCTGACCCTGCTGAGAAGATCCTTCTCACCCGAGACGTTCAGGTATGTGTCCTGCTGGCCTGCAAAGCTGGCGCCCGGAAGGTCCTCTGCAGTCGCCGAGGACCTCACAGCAACGAAGGGGTTCGGCCTCCCGAGCTTCTTGCCCAGCTTCCTGTAGGAACCGATTATCTCCTTGCTGAGGTCATCAGGGATTCTTGCAGAAGCAACCCTCTTCCTTATCTCAGCGCCCCTTCTCCTCAGGTCCCTCAGGTTCTTTACGTCGAGCCCCTCAAGGCTCTTCTTTATTTGGTCCCCCAGGCCCGCGCCCTTTATGAAGTGGTCATAGGCGCCTGCCGTTATTGCAAAGCCGGGAAGCGTCGGTACGTGTATGTCCGCAATCTCCCCCAGGTTCGCGCACTTCCCCCCGACCTTCTCGATGTCGTCCTTACCTATGTCATCGAACCACAATATGAATCCCAACAAATCACCTGTTTATACTTGTGTCACGCACGTAATAAAGTTTATCATCACCACAAGCAAAAACCAGAAACCCACTATTCCTTGTTCATGGCCTCTATTATCCTCGCGTAGGCTGGCCTCGTCACGAGGATGCCTGCCAGGACGCCTACTATGGTGGTTATCGCGAAGCCCCTGACGAACCCTATCCCTATCGACATCAGCGGAATCATCGCGGCTATGGTGGTAGCTGCCGCGCCGAATATTATGAAGAACGCCCTCTTTATCTTCTCCCTCACAGTGTAGTCCCTCTTGTCCCCGCTCCTCCTGCTGAGGGTCTCGTCAGCTATGATTATCTGGTGGTCAACGCCCGTTCCTATCGCGGCGATTATACCGCCTATCGCCGGGAGGTCTATGGTCCATGTCGCCATTCCCAGCAAAGGTATCAGTATCGCCCCTATCCACGCGTATATGTCAATCTCGAATTTCTTCCACCATGAAATGGAAACTATCAGGAAGTTTATGAGGAGGGCAACCAGCCATATCATCGCATCATTTGCCGCGGATATCCCCAGTATTATCACGACCTCTGACAACCCGATGAATACCATGGGAATGGAAATCCTAAGGCTCCTGTACCTCACGAATATTATTATTATGACCGCGCCGGCAGCAAAGAGAGCCGCATACAGGGTCGAGTTGAAGAACTCCTCCCCGAGGGCGGGTGATATAACGCCTACGGAGACGGTCTCCAGTGAGGTGGGAAGCTCGCCTGACCTCAGTATCGCCTGGAGCCTCAGCTTCTCCTGTATCGCATCCTCCTGCTCCACCCTGCTCCCCGTTATCTGGGGTTCCTGCACTATTCTTCCGCCGAGGTCTGACGATATCCTCAGGCTCGATACGAGCTGCTCATCCAGGTAAAGGAATATCTCACTCTCGAGGTATCTCTCCCCACCGACAAGGTCCAGGTAGCTCTGCACGCCGGAGGTTATGTCAGCGAACCTCTGCGCGCCCTCAGGAGAGACCAGCACGCCAAAGAAGAACCTGTAACCTCCCTGTATGGGCATGATGCCAGACCTCTGCGGGTCGGAATATATGAGCTCTATGTCATCGCCGTCATAAGCCTTTCCCATGAGGAAGAGCCTCGTGTCAGTTGCGTTCACGTACTCGAACTCTATCCCGCCGAGAGTGAAGCTGTCTCCCTGCTCATATGCCATCCCCCCAATCATTATCGTATCGTTGCCTGCCATGGTAACCGGGAATGATTCAGAGACCAGTTGGATTGTCCCCGACCCCCCGGATATCTCAACCGGCTTCGATATCTTTGCCTCGAACCTGCCCTGCGCCGAGAGCAGCTCATCGATTATGTCCCTCTTTATACCCGCGACCTCTATCTGCAGGTAATAGTCTCCGTCCGCTCCCCTTATGGAGAAGAAGTTCATCTCCCTGAGCCCGTATATGTTCGCCCTTGTCTGGAGGGTTGATATCACCTGGTCCATGGTCTCCTTGGTTGCGTTCTCCTTTGGCTTAAGGATAATCCTCGTCCCTCCCCTGAGGTCAAGGCCGAAATTGAGGTTGGTCCTTTCTATATCTATCGCGTCTATTCCCATGGTTTCATTAACGTAGAATTCATAGTTCTTCCCGTTGACCCTGAGCGTCACGTTCCGGTCCCTGATTCCCGATGTTATCAGGTTCCATGTCCCGATGTCAGGTATCTTCTCACCGTTGATGTTCGTTATGAACATGCCCTGCTCGAGGATTCCCCTCGCAGAAGAATCGTTGGATACATAGACTATCTCCACGGCATCCCTTCCGTATGGGTAGGTCTTGAAACCTATCGCCATTACAGATGCGAATACCATCACCACGAGAAGCCATACCCTCCAGTACTTGAGCATCAAAGCCCCCTCCTCTCTGCGTGCCATTTCAGTATAGTCGCGTTCTGCAGCCATGTGTTGATGATGTCTATCACGAGGCCTATCGCGAGGACGGACGCTATCCCGAACAGGACAGCAGATGACGTTGTAACCAGTATTGCAACCAGGACCCCCAGGGTTGTCCCGGTCATGGTGATTCCTGTCTTGAATGCCGACCATATCTTCCCGTTCAGGTCACCCTCTGTCTTCAGTATCCTGGTCGTGAGGAGTATGTCAGTGTCAATCGAATAACCTATCAGCATGAGGAGTGCGGCAAAGCTCGCGAGCGAGAGCTCAATGCCGAAGACCTGCATCATGGCGAGCGTGATTATTATGTCAGAAACCGCAGCCATCATGACTGCCATGGATGGGACAGGGGTCCGGAATATCCCGAAGACTATTATCCCCATGAATATGAAGGCGATTACTATCCCGAGCTGCGCCTGGAACCAGAACGCTTCGCCGAGCGAGGGTCCTATCGTCTCTATGGAGGAGTCTGTCACGTCCACTCCCAGCGAGCCAAGAGTCCGGATGACGTCGTCCGGATTCACGTCAGAAGAGACCTCTATGGTCATCGCATACCCCGAGAAGCTCCTAAGCTCCCTCAAGACAATGGTTCCGTAAGCACTCTCGAGCGATTCAGTAATCTCGCCTGTGCTGAATCCCGAGGGGCTGTTCACGGTTATAAGGGTCCCTCCCTTCAGCTCTATGGAACGCTGGAACCACTCCCCCGTTTGCATGTAACCGTATGCAAGGAAACCCACAGAGAGCAGGAGAATCATTACAGGAATGATTATTACTGATTTTGAAGCCAGAACGCCTTTGCCCTTTGCCATGGTATTCACTCTGAAGAAGCCTATAACATACTCTTGTTTTAGGTTATAAATATTGAAAAGGCTTATAAATGTTATGGAGAAGCGCGATATTATTGTTATCGGTGGAGGGCCCTCCGGCTCCTGTGTATCAGAGCAGTGCAGAAATCTGGACACCCTGCTGATTGACCAGAAGAAGGAGCCAGGAAGACCGATACAGTGCTCAGGCCTCGTATCAAGGAACGTTGACAGGTTCTTCCGTCCCTCTGGATGCATAGAGCATACGGTCAAAGGAGCAGTCCTCCACTCTCCCGGCGGAGGGAAGCTGGAGCTGATGAAGAAGCGGATTGCTGCCTACGTGATAGACCGTCAGAGGTTTGACCGCATCCTTCTGGAAAGGAGCAGGGCAGAAAAGCTTCTCGCGACCAGTGTCAACAAGGTGTCTGTCACAAGGGAGGGTGTTTCCGTATCCACCAGCGGAGGGACGCTCCGCTCAGAGGTCCTCGTAGGAGCGGACGGGCCAAATTCCCTCGTAAGGAGGCACTTCGGGCAAAGTTCAGAGAGCGTCCCGGGGATAATCGCCATAGAGGACAAGCCGGGCGAGGAGGATTTCGTGGAGCTATGGTTTGATAAAAAAAGGACGGATGGATTCCTCTGGAGAATCCCGCGCGGAGAAAGGACGGAATACGGGATGCTCGGGGCAGGGAGCTCCTTCCCCGTCCTGAAGAGATTTTTCAAACTGGGTGATTTCGAGAGGAGGGCTGGCTCCATACCCTTCGGTCTCCACAGGACCTCTTTCAGAAGGACGCTCCTCGTTGGCGATGCGGCGTCCCAGACAAAGCCCTGGTCAGGCGGCGGGATAGTTTATGGCATGGCCTGCGGGAGGATAGCAGCAGACGTCCTGAAGGAGGCCTTCAGGAATAACGATTTCTCGGAAGCCTTCCTTTCCAGGTACGAGGAGCGCTGGCACAAAACCATCGGCAGGTCTATAAGGGCAGGCCTGATGTTCAGGGAACTATACAAGTCGCTCAACAACAGTCAAATAGACAATATATTCAAATCCCTTGAGGGAATGGATACATCCCGACTGGACATGGACTTCCCCCTGATGGACATCCTTGAATAAGAATTCAGTAATCGCTCACTATCCTCTCGGTGCTGCCTGATGAGAAGAACTCTGACATGTCCTTCTGGGGCTTCTTCTTCTTGAACTTGTCCTTTATCTTCTTGATTATCCCTTTCGATTGCTTCCCGTACCGGAAGTCCTCTCTGCCGTGCTTCTCATACCCCTCTATGTATCTCGGTGGGGCCTCCGGCTCGGGCTCCTCCTTCTTGATTTTCGGAGTTTTTATGCTCTTTGTCTTGGTCTTGGCCGAGTGGAAGATTCCGTTCAGCCTGTCGAAGAAGCCCCCCTTCTGCATTGGCGGGGCGAAGCCGAGGCCCTTCTTCTGCGGGTAGAAGAGGTATGCAACGAACCCGACCACTATGACCATGACTATCACTATTATCACCCAGAACCATATCCCTGACCAGCTGCCTCCCCAGGACATCGTCTGCTCCAGCTCGAGGTCAGCGAGAGCAGATTCTGCATTGTCAATGTCTGCCTGCAGGCTTGAAAGCAGGGTGTTTGCGGTTGTCCAGTCCTCCGCGTCCACCGCAGCCAGCAGCTCCATGAAGGTTGAATTGAGTTTGTCCATGAGATTCTTCACGGCCGTGTAGTTGCTGTCGTTGACTGCCGCGGGGTTTATCAGCCTGAACCTCGCGAACATGGCCTCCACCATGGCCGTCTTGTTCCGGCACGATGCATTTATCTGCCCTGCCAGTTCCTCTGTAGCGAGCACGACCACCTTGAAGGTCTTCGCGTCGTTGGTGTCAGCGTCGGTTGACATGTAGGCCGTGAATATCCCGGTAAATTCCCCCACCTCTGCGTCGCTTGCCATGGTGAAGTCAACGGTGAAGTTCCAGCTCGAGCCGGGGCTCAGGCTGTAGCTCACAGGGGTTATGGTGGTGCTGTCTATCACTCCCGAAGCAGTGACCTTCAGCTTTGCCACGAGGACCGTGTCACCGGAGTTCTTTATTGTGACGTTCGTCCTGTTGCTCCCTCCCGGGTATGCATAGACCTTCGCTGGGTAGTCGGTTATGCTCACCGCGAAGTTGAAGTCATCCCCTCCGCTCGGCGTCCCTCCTGTGGTTCCAGGGTCTGTATCACCGCTCGTATAGGAATCATCAATATCGAAAGTCCTCTTGAGCGAGTAATAATAGAAGTTGTTGTTCGCGTCGCGAGCCACAGCGGTCACGTTAGTCCACCGGTCATCGCCGGTGCTGGAGGTCTTTATCCTCATCCTGCAGGTGGTGTGGGTGGAGCCATTGGCCAGGCTGGTTATGTTAACGCTGTCGCAGTCAGGGCTCCCGTCATACGTCCCGAAGGTGAAGGCCTCTACGCCGTCTGACTCGTCCTCTATCAGCTGTATCTGCTGCAGGGCCAGCGTGCCGTCCGCATTGGATATCGTAATATTTAAATATGCAATCTTGTAATCCTCCCCCTCGAGGTCGGTCACCGCAGAAGGTATGCTGTAGCTGATTGTGAGGTATCCGGCGCTTATGTTGTAGAAGGCATAATCAAGATTTGCAGGGTTGACGTAATTCCCGTTGGTGACGTTGACGTAAAGGTAATACCTTCCGGGCGCGTCCGCTAGGTTGTGATAATTGGAGCCCCAAACGAGGTCGGGTATAATATAGTTGAACTTGTAGTGGCCGGTCGCGCCGCCACCCTGAACCGTTCCCATGGACGAGTTCGTCCAGGTCGGGTTGTAAGGGACACTACCCGAGTCCTTCCTGTTATAGACCTTGAAATTCACTGACGAGAGACCCGATGTCACATAGCTGCCGTTCGGGTACTGGACAGAGACGTTCACCGTTACGTTCTCTCCCGGCGGGACAAGAGCCTCATTTATATTGTTATACGTGCAGGTCCCGTCGTAGCAGACATTGGCAAGCTCCACTACGTATCCCGCATAGACGTACGCCGTTGCGGTATTGTCAGAAGAGTCCCCTGCCTCTGACTCGTAAAGGATGAGCTGCGCAGTTAGCGTGTGGTTCCCTGCAGAGGAGACGGTTATGTTGTCTATGAAGGTGAGCGGCAGGGAGGGGCTCTCTGTGGTGAGGGTGGTGTTGCTCACGTTCTGGGAATACCACGTCCCCGAATCAAGCCTTATCCTGACGGTGAAGTTATCCGTAAGGTTGAAGCTTCCCGTAAGGTTGACGAGGACTGTTGCGTTGATGTCGTCCCCGATGGCAGTATTGTTGTTCGAGGAGTGCGACCACCAGAAATCCTCAATCGCCACGTTCGGATACAGGCCGAACGTCGTGGTTCCAGAAGCATACGTATAGTTGGCATCAGAGCAGTTAATCTTCCACGTCTGGTCGCCCCTGCCGAGGGAAGCGAGGCTGAACTCCGTGGGGGTGTTGTCGAGGACGGAATCGTTATTGTAGACCTGGCTGCCGTTGAACCACACGGTGCAGTTGGTCGTTGCCGCGACCTCGTCCACCACAGTGAAGTTGAAGAGAACCGGGACGCTGCTCTGGTTGGTCGAGCCAGGGGTGTGGACCGTAACGGAAGGAACTTCGGTCTCCACCACTATCCACCTGGTTTCCGTGCTGTTGTAATTGGATGCGCTGTCGTTCGCCCACGCAATATACGTCCAGTTCCCGTCACCGAGGTCTGCGAAACGGTATGAGCATGACCCGCCGGAGGACGAATTGGTGTAATTGACAGCGCTTGCCCATGCCGAATGGTTGAGCTCGAATATGCAGCTCTGCGTGTTGTTGTCGGCTATCGTCACGTTGAACGTAACGACCCCGCTGTTGGTCCAGTTGCTCTGCGTCGGGTTGTTCGCGGCGAAATCCACGTCAGGCGGGTTGTTGTCAACGGTCAGGTTCAGATAATCCGAACGGCTCTCGTTATCATCTGTAATGTTCGCCACTGCGCTGAAATTATAATAGGCCTCTGCTATGCCAGAAACGTCACAACTCGTATTGGAAAAGCTTGTCCCGTAAGTGGTGTTGGTGCATATGTCAACCCACTGGGAACCGTTATGATATTGCCAAGTTACATTACCCGCGCTCGAGTTGGTCGTTGAAGTAAATCCAACCGTGCCTCCTATGAAAGTGCCGTTGGTCGATGCTATTGTCACATCAATATTCCCTGTCGCAGCAAGGACACTGACAGTAAAAGCAATATAGAGTCCTGCCAGAAGGAGGACTGCCAGTTTCCCCCCGCGAACAAGAACCGGTCCCATTGGCTTCACTGTTAATTATTGTATTATTAATGTTATATCCGTTGTTCTTAATAAAATTATATCATTGCGTTTTTATTGTTGTTTTTTTCCTTCCGCGGCCCGGCAAGCACTTTCATGCCAGCCACACAATCACTGCCGGTCACGAATCCGGGGATGTCCAATTAATATAAGCTTGCTAATTCAAATTAAAGCATGGCAGACCTCATACAGATGCTGATTGAAGTCCTCAGGATAGACTGCAATGTCGTGCAGTGCTACTACACGAACCAGATAGACGCCATATTCAACCTCTTCTTCTTCCCCACCGTCTTCATCCTCCTCATCATATACCTCATCCTCCAGTACGTACTCGACGAGGTCAGGGGAGGGCTGCGCCTCCTCATATCAATAGCGCTCTACGCCGTGATAGTCATTAACGGGCTGATGACCCTGTTCATTCCCCTCAGCCAGTTCTGGTGGATTATACTGATACTAATAGTCGGTGCATGGGTGTTCTTCTTCCGCCTCCTCTTCAAGGAGAAGAGGGGCGGCAAAGGGAATCTAGCAGGCTCCGCTGCCATGGGGGGGATTGCAGGATACCTGGCAGGACGGGCCAGGGAAACCCTTAGCGATGATTATAATGACATGAAGAAGGCAATAAACGACAGGCTGATAAATCTCAGGGGAATAGTGGAGAAGATTGAGAAGGCACCGGCAGGCGCTGACATAGGCGCGCTGACAGCTGCATACTGGAACATGAAGACAGAAACTGAGGAACTTATAAAAGCCTTTGCAAGGTCGGGCAAAATCCAGACGGGCGTTGCAGATTTTGATGTTGAAAAGAGGGGCAAGCAATACTGGAGAAGCATAGAAGAGATATCAAAAAAATTTGAGAAGGCTGAAAGACACAAAAGGGCTGCGTGATAATCATGGCAACGTTCGTTGAGATTGCGATTCCGTTCTTCTTCGTTTTGGCAGTGGTATATGGGTCGCTCGAGGTATCCAACGTCTTCAAGAAGTCGTCTGTAAAGGGCATGATATCCCTCGCGATAGCCGCGGTGACCCTCACCTCAGAGGCAGTCACGGTCTTCGTCATGGACATCCTCCCCTACGCGGCAATCCTCTTCGTGATATTCTTCGTCCTGGGCTTCATACTCAACGTCTTCAGGGGAGATGACAAGAAGGTCGATTTCTCCCTTGTTGCTGTGATAGCGGCCCTGGTCCTGGTGTTCGTCTCGAGCCAGCAGGATTTCGTGGAGAGCTACATACCATGGCTCTCTTCAGAGAACTCTGTCTTCATCGTGGCAGGAATCCTCCTGCTGATGATATTCTACGCTGCCTATAAGAAGGGCGGTTTCATGGGAGAAACCAAGCAACAATAACTACTCGCCGTATTCGACTTCGTATATCTTCACGTACCTGTTGTCAAAGACCTTCTTCACAGGGAGGCCCTTGCCCTCCATGAACATCAGGCTGTTGAATATCGAGTTCTCTGCTTCAGGGGGGACGTAGAAAACGCCAAAGTCCGCGAGCCCCACACACCCTGGCATTGACGGGGTCTGGTTCCCGACGGTCAGTATTCCCTGGTTTGTACAAACCTCGTTTATGTAACTCCTCTGGTAATACTGCCCGTTCTGTGAGATAAGGAACATGGGCGTCCCTGACAGTCCTCCGTCCGGTCCCATCGGAAGCCAAATCTCATATGGCCCGTTGCTGAAGACGTAGATGGTGTCGTTTTCCCTCTGCTGCGTGCCTGCCTGGTTCATCTGGAGGTATCCTATTATCTGCTCGCCGTCTGATGCAATCTTCGATATTGCCCCGTACTTGCCGGGGAGGGTGTAATCCATGAGTATGTGAGTAACGCCCTTGCTCTTTATCCATTCCTCGTGATCGTCCCAGTTCGAGACGTCGTCCACGTACCACTGCGCTATCGGGACGTTTATCGTTGAGCCGAAGAGGTTGCCGCCGTCAGCGACGGACGCCCTCTCAGCCCTCGCATGGAACCAGTGGCCGAAGTCCCACCATGAAAGTATCACGCTGTCCTCAGGAGTCTGGTCTCTGAAGAATGCGAATGCCTCATACCATGGCTGGTTGTCTGCAAAGACCTCGTTGCCGTTCTCGTCATAGGTGATGCAGGGCTCGACATCGAAGGGGTCATTGGAATTATATCTCGGGAAGCATATGGAGGGACCCAGGTTTATGCCGTATGCATAGGCGCTTGCGAAGTTCGTCATTACGAGCAGGATTGCGAGCGCAACCAGGATAATCGCTATGGGGTTGAACCTCTTTCCTGCGTCAGCCATTCGCTTGTACGCCCCTGTCCTTTTTGACTTGTCAACTACCCAGTATGCAAAGAACCCGGAAAGGAGGGATGCGGGGACAGCTATGAGGAACACCAGCCTCACGTAATAGAATACCGCGAATATGCTGGTGAAGAACCATATCGCAGGAAGGATGAGAATCCAGTCCTTCCTTTTCCATACCCTGTAGAGTATTGCACCAATGCCCAGAATCATGAGCAGGCTTGCTGAGAAGAACCATGACACCGAAGACAGTTGCGGAAGGTAAGCCGAAGAATAGCTGTTTCCTGTCGTTGACTGTATGGCAGCCCAGTCACCGGGAGCGTTCTCAGCAACGGTCGTCCCTATAACGCCCTTCTCGAAGGTCATCAGGCCCGTGAATTCAGAAACGTCTCTTGCAAGGCTGTCTATGAACATTGAGCCCGTGAGGAGACCAACAACCCCTATGACCATTATCCCTGGTATCACGTAAGGAAGAAGTTCTGATTTTATCAGCTTGAATCTCTCAACGCCGTACCTGACTGCGAGCACGCCTGCGACTGCGAATGACAACTGAACAGCCACGGCATTGGTTGTTATGTTGTGCGGGAAAACCCAGTGGAGCGGAATCCCTATGAGCACCAGCGGAAGGAATGAGAAAATAATCCTCTCGTCATAGCACGACTCTATCGAGCTTACCCATTTGTCAAGGCCCCCGAACAGGTAGTTAAGGAGCACGAGAATCCCTCCCGTAAGGAACAGGACACCGAAGAAACCGACGTAAAGGGCATATATATACTGGACGCCGCCCCATGACATCCCCAGCATCGCAAGGGAAATACCTGACATTATTCCGTCAATCAGTGACTTCCTCCTGAATGCCCTGACAAAGAAGTATGCTGTAAGCGGTATGAATATCGCGGCAACAGGCTCCTTCTCAAGGAACCCTGCGGATGTTCTGGTCACGGCCGCAGGTATCACTGCCATGAAGAATGCCGAGGAAATTCCTGCCAGCCTGCTCTGGAAGAGCTCCCTGCCCAGGAAATACATCACAAGGACGGATATCGCTCCCAGGATTGCAGGGAATATTATGCTGAACTGGAGGAAAGTCATCTGAGACCCCAGGGCCGAAACCAAGAGGTATCCGAAGACCGGAAGATATATGGGAAGCATGTATTCTATCTGGTAGGTGTTGACACCGTCAGGAAAGTATCTGAGGGCGTCATGATAATTCACGCTCAAACCGTTCTGCAGGGCATACTCACCTGTCCTGTAGAAGAAGAACGGGTCAAGCGCCTGAAGTTCCCCGAACCTCGCAGGGAACGACCTTATCCAGAACGCGCTGGAAACTATCAGGACCAGGGCTACAGCCCACCAGTATTTCATGGCAAGCTCCTTTACGTTAACCTTTCCGGACAGCTTTCCAGGCATATAATCACATGTCACTATTTAATAGTGGTATTTAAATAATTATCTCTTGCACGCCCTCTTGAATGCTGTGAGGAATGCCTTCGAGTCGTCGGACATTGCCTGAGCCGCTGACGTGAGGACTTTCTTCGGGTCCTTTGCCCTGACTATTATCTTGGGTTCTGCCATGTACGGATGCTCTATCATGTATGATGACTGCCCGGCACCGGCCCTCCACGCGTTCTCCCTCAGGACATTGAGCAGCGTGTGGGTCTCTCCCCGGACCTCCACCTTCAGCTTTTCCTTCCCCTTTTCAACAACCCTTAGCTCCATGAAACCACCTTCTGCGCTTAAGATAATTGTGACAGGGGTTTATATACTTACCCCTTCAGTGCGCTTATCTCTTTCTTCAGTTCCTTCGCGAACCTCTCCTTTATTTCCCTGAGGCGTTCCTCATTGTCCGCCTCGACCGTTATCCTTATCTTGGGCGATGTATTGGACGCCCTTATCAGGACCCAGCCGTCCGGGAAGTCGACCCTGACACCATCCATCGTGTTCACCCTCTCAAACTCTTCACCGAACCTCTTCTGGAGGTTCTCTATAACCCTGAACTTCACGCTGTCAGAACACTCGAAGCCGTCCCTGTCAAAGGGGGACGATTTCATCCCGTCAACAATCTCCGAGAGCTTCCTGTCCTGCGAAGAAAGGACGCAAGCCATGTAATAGGATATGGCAAGGGAGTCATCGTAAGGAATCAACGAGGGAAGCATGAAGTGGCCTGACCTCTCCACCCCGAATGCCCCGCCGAGCTTGTGGATGGTCTCTGCAAGGAAGGTGTGGCCGACCTTTATCCTCTCGACTCTTCTCCCGAACCTCCCTGCTACATCGTCCAGCATCCTCGTGCACTCCACGTTCGCTACCACCGGACCCTTCTCCTTCCCGAGCACCTCCGAAAGGATAACGTATGACGTCTGCTCTGGCTCGAGCTTCCTCCCCCTGTCGTCAACCGGCGTCATCCTGTCGCCGTCGCCGTCGTACGCTATCCCTAAGTCATGCTCCCTGACACCCTCCTTCAGGGCATCGAGCGGGTCCTTCATCTGGTCCGGTTGCCTGTTGGGAAAATTCCCATCCAGCTCTCCGAAGAGGACCTTCACCTCGAATCCCGCCTTCTTGAACAGCTTCCCTGCAATAAGGGATGCGGCACCATTCCCGCAGTCCAGGATAATCCTCATCCTCCTCTTTGGCCTTATCCTTGACAGGAGATAGTCAATATACCCGTCAATGACCTTCCTGCTGTCTACCACCTCAAGCTTCCCTTCCTTCCTCTCAATGAACCTGCCCTCCTTGTACATGTCCCTTATCCTCATTATCTCCTCTTCCCTGAACCCCTCCCCGTTGGGGCGGAAGAGCTTGACGCCGTTGTGCTCCTTTCCCAGGTGGGAGCCTGTCACGTAGAGGAAAATCATTCCGCTCTTCCATGCACGGAAGAAACCGCTTCCTAGAGGGTTTACTCCCACATCGGTCACATTCCCCCCTGCCTTCCTCACACCCCTTATGAGGGCTTCAGAGAGCGCGGGCGAGGAAAGCCTCCCGTCCCTGGCCACAACGAAATCCTTCTTCTCAGAATACTGGCAGATGAGGTTCCCTATGTTTTCCATCATCCCGTCTGTCAGGTTCTCCCCGTACACCCCCCTTATGTCATATGACCTGAATATGGAGTAGTCCATGGAATCACAGTTAACTATTCTATAATTGTATATAATATAAGAATGGCTATTCGCCCATTTCCTTCACTAGCTGCTCTGCCCTCGAGGCAGAGATGTTCCCTTCCTCTATCATCCTTTGCGCGACCCTCTCTGCCATCTCACCTGAGGCTCCCCCGACTATCGCGAGGTTGGTGGCATGCAGCTTGAGGTGACCCCTCTGGATTCCCTCTGTTGCCAGCGCCCTCAGGGCGGCAAAGTTCTGCGCGAGGCCGACCGAGGCCATCACCCCCGCAAGCTCCTGCGCCGTCTTGACGCCGAGCATCTTTAGCGATACCTTCGCTACGGGGTTGGTCCTCGTGCACCCGCCAACCGTTCCGACTGCTATGGGAAGCTCTATGCTCCCGACAAGGTTCCCTTCTCCATCCTTCTCATACCTTGTTATCGGCTTGTATCCGTCAATCGCTGCGTAGGAATGCATCCCTGCCTCGACCGCGCGGAAATCATTGCCAGTGGCTATGGTGACCGCATCTATCCCGTTCATTACACCCTTGTTGTGGGTGGTGCACCTGTAGGGGTCCTTCACCGCGAAATTGTATGCCTGGATTATCCCTTCTATGACATCCTCTCCCAGGACGTCCTTCTTCCAGACCGCCTTCGCCCTGGCGAGGCGCTTTGTCGCGAGGTTGGATATTATCCTCAATCTCACCTTCCCTCCTGTAATCTCCTCGAGGAGAGGGGATATCTTCTCCACCATGGTGTTGACCGCGTTGGCTCCCATCGCGTCCCTGACGTCAACAAGCAAATGGATTATAAGCATCCTTCCGGCATCGGTCTCTATCTCCCTGACCTCAATCCCTCTCGGCCCGCCACCGAACCTCTCCAGCATGGAATCCTGCTTCCTGGCAAGCTCTATCAGCGCTTCCTTCCTCTCATCTATCCCCCTCTTTGCCTTTTCCATGTCCGGGATGTCCACTATCTGGGCCTGGCCTATCATCACCGGCTCGTCAGTTTCTGCTTCGAATCCGTTGGGCCTTGCCAGCTTCGCGGCATAGGAAGCAGCTGCCACGACGCTCGGCTCCTCGATTACCATGGGGATTAGATAGTCCTTCCCGTTGATTTTGAAGTTCGTGGCCACGCCGAAGGGGAACTCGAAAGTCCCGACAACGTTCTCTATCATCCTGGTCGCAACGTCCAGCCCGAGCCTCCCGGTCTTCTTGAGGGTTTCCAGGTCCTCCTCATCGAGACCTGCAAAATCCTTTATGGCAGAGAGCTTCTCGTCCACGCTGAGCTTGTGGAACCCGCTTATCTCAGAGCTTTTCTCCGTAATATCAGACATCATTAGAAAGTTGCAGGAAACTATTTAAAAAGCATTCGTCCCGGCAACGCTTATTGCCCAACTATCCACCAGACCAAAAGCATTATTACCCCGGAATACAATATTATAGTATGCTTGAAGCCCAGATAGCAGCGCTCGTGATACTTCTATGCCTCTCTGCATTCTTCTCCGGCATAGAGACCGCTCTCATGTCGGTAAGCAGCATAAAGGTCAAGACGCTGGTGAGGCAGAAGAAGAGGGGAGCCGAAGCGCTGCAGAGGATAAAGTCGAATCCAGAGAGGCTCCTTGTGACCATACTGGTCGGCAACAACATAGTCAACATATCAGCAGCAGCCATCGCAACCTCTGTCGCCACATCGATGTTCGGTGATGCTGGTGTCGGCATAGCGACGGGAATAATGACGCTGCTCGTCCTGATGTTCGGCGAGATAACCCCCAAGTCCTATTCCACCCACCACTCAGAGAAGGTAGCTCTCAGGGTTGCAAGGACGGTAGAGATAATAAGCAAGATTCTCTTCCCCATAGTGAGGAGCCTGGAGGCATTCAGCAACCTAATGATGAGGATATTCGGCAAGAAGGGTTCCGAGAAGCTCACAGAGGAGGAGCTAAAAACCATAGTGACGATTGGGGCAGAGCAGGGGATAATAAAGAGGGAGATAGCAGGGATGATGAACAGCCTCATAAAGTTCGAGAAGACCCACGTCGGTGAGGTGATGACCCATAAGGATGAGATGCTCATGATAGACGGAAGCAAAACCATAGGCGATGTAATCGATTTCATCGTCAAGACCCCCTACTCAAGGTATCCTGTCTACATGGACAACGAGGACAACGTGGTGGGAATAGTGGACGTGGACGAGATACTGGCAAAGCTGAAGGCAGGCAAGACAAAAACCAAAATCTCTAAAATAAGCAGGAAGCCATATTTCGTGCCGGCAACAAAGGAGATAGCGAGCCTGCTCTATGATTTCGAGGCAAAGGGCACTGTCATCGCGGTTGTGGTTGACGAGTTCGGCCACGTGAAGGGCCTCATCACAGTAGATGACGTGATGGAGGAGATAGTAGGGGACATCTTCGACAAGAGCAGGAAGCCCAGCATCTACATAAAGAGGATAAGCCCCTCGGAGCTACTGGTTGATGCCCGGGTCACCGTGGAGATGCTGGATGATTACATGGACCTCGGCCTCCCGGAAAGGGAGTTCGATACCATAGCGGGCCTCATACAGAAGAGAACGGGCGAGATACCGAAGAAGGGCGAGATAATATTCCTCAAGAAGGTCAAGATAATAATCGAGGATTCTGATGAAAAGACCATAAGGAAGGTCAGGATAGTGAAGAGATGATTGAGCTTGAACAGGTTCTGAGCAAGGTGAGGGCAAGGAAGCCCGGGAGGGTCTTCGTCCAGGTCCCCGAGGGTCTGAAGCCAGGAGCAACCGGATTGTGCAGGGAACTTGAGAAGTCGGGGACAGAAACCATACTATCTCTTCCACCCTGCTACGGTGCCTGCGATCTCAGGGAGGATGAAGCCAGGATGCTCGGCTGCGACCTCATCCTCCACATCGGGCACTCTGACTATGGGATAAAGACGAGGATTCCAGTAATCTACGAGGAATACAGGGTTGATTATGACCCGACCGCCCTCCTGAAAAGGCATCTCCCCAACCTGAAGGAGTACAAGAAGCTCTGCCTGGTAACGACCCTCCAGTACCTTTCCGGCCTTCCGAAAGCGAGGAGATTCCTCGAATCCCGCGGAAAAAAGATATTTCTGGGAAGCCCCAGCGTTGCAAGATATCCAGGCCAGGTCCTTGGGTGCGACTTCTCTGCAGCAATCCCCCTGGAGAGCGTGGTTGACTGCTTCCTGTTCATGGGAACAGGGACCTTCCACCCGGTCGGTCTCGCCATGGCCGTCAAGAAGCCCGTCCTCTTCCTTGATTACGAAACAACGGAGTTGGTTGACATGAGGAACGAGAAGAGGAATGCGGAGAGGATGAGGATGATTCAGGTGGCAAAGGCCTCCCACGCAAAGAGCTTCGGAATCATGGTATCCACCAAGCCCGGGCAGATGGGGATAAAGGCAGCAATCTCCATGAAGAGGAAACTCGGGAAGAAAGGGCTCTCCGCATGCATCCTTGCCGCCAACGAATTCCTTCCCTCCCAGCTCGAGGGCATGGGAATAGAGGCCCTGATAAATACTGCCTGTCCCAGGATAAGGGAGGATGCCAGGATGTTCAAGAAACCGATAGTCAACCCAGAGGATTTTGAGCTCCTCCTCGAGAACCTCTAGCTATCCCCTGATTTCTGACTTCACGAAATCCATTATCTTCTGCGCGACGTTTATGTTGGTCGCCTTCTCTATGCACTCAAGGCCGGGGTTTATGTTGACCTCCAGGACGTTTATTTTTCCTTTCGTATCTATCATATCGATTGCACATACTTTAGCACCTATGGCATTTGCCGACTTGATGCAGATGTCCTCCATCTCGCTGGTGAGCTTGAACGCGACGCCCCTGCCCCCTGCCTTTATGTTGGAGCGCGACTCGCCCTTTGCTGCAATCCTCTTGTAGCTGGCGATTATCTCATCACCGGCAACTATACCCCTTATGTCCTCGCCCGGGTTCGGGAGGTATTTCTCAATGAGAATCTCCTGCTTCAGGGTCCTCATGGTCTCTATGGCAGACCTTGCTGCCTCCTTGCTCTCCATCAACATGACACCCTGCCCTCCGAAGCCTGAGAGGAGCTTGAGCATCACCGGCATCTTATGCCTGCTTATTATCGAAAGTGCTGAACTTTTTGACCCCGTCATATATGTTTCAGGAACCTCTATCCCCTTCGATACCAGCCTCTCCAGGGTTATGAATTTGTTGTGTGCCACCATCACGGTTTCTGCGTTGTAGGGCTTCATGACACCCATCTCGTCAAGGAATCTCATCACAGGATAGCCCACCCTTGCCCTCTTGGAATCAATCCTCGGAAGGATGTAGTCAAAATCAGAAAGGCTCTTCTTCTCGTAAACAGCGTCAAGCTTCTTCTTTATCACCAGCCTGATATCTATGATTGGTATGAGGCTCGGCTTCATCTTAATATTCTTTCCCTCCTCAAGCAGCCTCTTTGTCGTGTATCCGATGGCATTCTTTCCCGGTCCAAGGATTGCAACCTTCATGCCCCACCCGTATAGAACTTGTATCCTGTTATTAAAAGGATTACCCCTTCTTCTTCTGCTGGGGGTATGGATACCTGTATTGCTGTCCCGGCTGTGGCCTCACCTGAGGCAGCTTCTTGTAGTCATCTTTCCTGTAGACGGTTTCCTGCTCTATTATCTTCCCCTCGAGCAGGTCCTTGATGTAATTGAGCTCGGACATGACGATCTTCATGTTCCTCTGCCTGTCCTTCCTCGACAGCTTCCTCTCCTCTATAATCCTGAGCGTCTCCTCTGTGTGGTCCAGCTTCTCGAGGAGAAGCTTTCTCAGGCGACCTTCCTTCTTGAGTGCGTCCTCCCTCAGCCTGTCCCACTTTCTCCTCGTCCTCCTGACCTTCCAGTTCCAGCCGAATATCATCCCGAATATGTCCATCATCCACCAATCTCCTCGAAACATTTTTGGCAGGCCTTTATGTTTCCTGGTATTGCCTCCTTATGGTCTGACTCTGCGAGCTCTGTCTTTATAGCCTTCTTCAGGTTCTCCATGGGAATCATCCCGGACAGCCGTATGAAGGCGCCAAGTATCGCTATGCTCGGTATCGGTTTCCCGAAGCTCTCAATCGCTATCTTGGTCGCGTCTATGAATTTTGCTCCCTTGAATCCCTCAATCTTATGTTCCGAATTCACCAGCACGATACCCCTGTTCTTCAGCCCATCCAGAGAGATTGCCTTGTCTATGGTGGGGTCCATTATTATGACCGCGTCAGGATTGAATATGTAGCCTCTTGACAGCACCTGCTTCCTGTCCATCCTGCAGAAGCTAGCCACAGGAGCACCTCTCCTCTCAGCGCCGTAAACCGCGAAGTCCTGCGTCTCATACCCTGACAGGAAGCCTGCCCTACCTAGCACGTGCGCAGTGGTCTTCACCCCCTGACCTCCCCTGCCATGTATCCTGATTTCGTACATATGATTATCTATTGGTCCCCCATCAACATAAATCAATCCCAGAACTCCATGGCCCTCCTGAGTTCCTCGTGTCCCTCGGCATACTCCTTCAGGGGGATCTTCTCCATAACAGCGTCAACGCTCTGCCTGATTGCCCTTGCCCCTGCTTCCGGCCCGTCCGGATGTCCCCACAGCCCCCCACCGAAGGTTATTATCAGGTCAGTGCTGAGAAGATCTATCAGCTTCGGAACGAGACCCGGGTGCATCCCCCCTGACGCGATTGGCATGGTCGGCTTCAGGCCGTACCAGCTGCTCCTCATGAACCTGTCTATCTCCTGGATATCCTTTGCCTCACCCTCCATCTTGCCGACGATTGTTCCCGTGTGAAGGGCGCTCACACCGCACAGCCTGGAGAGTTTCGCGAGCACCAGCATGGAGACGCCGTGCCTCTTGTCCCTGGTGAGGGCTGCGTGCATTGCCCTGTGGCCGTGTATTATCATCCCCATCCTCTGCTTGGTTATGTATTCCAGCGCGCTCCACCCGGCCGTCAGGATGTCAATCATTATGCACTTGCCTCCGTGGTCCTTAACGAACTGTGCCCTCTTGAGCATGTCACCCACAGGGGCGGTTATGTTGGCCGCATAAACAACGGTCCTGCCCTGCTCGCTCTTTATCCTGTCAACAGAATCCAGCACCCTCACGACCCTGTCCTGGAATTTGTTGAAGACCATTGAGCCGAGGTTCTCGTCATCCTTGCTGTAGTCCATCCCCGCGGAATATATCTTGTATGCCAGCTCCCCCTGCTCCCTCGCGTTCAGGCCGAGCTTCGGCTTGTATATCGTCCCGACAATGGGCCGCTTCCTTATCTTCGTCATCCTCCTTATCTCCCTCATCCCGACCTGGGGTCCTTTATACCACCTCACTATGGAGGAGGGGAACTCTATGTCCTCCAGCCGGAGGTGCTTCACGCTCTTCATCCCGAAAATATTGCCGGCTATGCTGCTCATCATCTGGGGGACGTTCCCTGCCTCGAACAGCTCCTTGTGGTATGCCACCCGAATCCGGTTTCCCTTTATCTCAAAGGTCCTTGCAGCCAGCCTATCGGACAGAGGCTTATTGGTCTTAACATCAGTCCACGTTCCTGTCGAGGACTCCAGCGCAATGTCCTCCGCAGCATCTTTCAGCGTGTGGCCTGGGGAGGGCTCAACGTAGAAATCGCAAATCAGTTCGTCCCTGGGCTTGTAGGTGAGGTCTACGTATTCTGGCATATTTATTATTTGGGCGGCAAGTATAATATAATTGTGGTAACTGATGGTTGAGATTACTTTTCTGGGCGGCGCCCGAGAGGTTGGCAGGATGGGCATGCTGCTCAGGACGCAAAAAGAGACTTTCCTGTGGGAATACGGCATAGAGGTCCAGGACACCCTCCTCCCGATAAAGCCCGACGTAAAATCCATTGACGCGGTCTTCCTGAGCCACTGTCACATAGACCACTCCGGACTCCTGCCGCAGCTCTACAGGGATGGCTACAGGAACAGCGTCCATGCCACCCAGGCAACCTTTGACATATCCTATCTCCTGCTTCACGACTCCATAAAGGTCCAGAAGAAGAGGGGAGAGCCCCCCCTATACCTTCCCGGGCATGTAGAGCGCCTCATGGAAAAGAGGAAGGAAATTGGCTACAAAAACCCCATCAAATTCGCGGACTCCCAGATAACGCTCCATGACGCCGGCCACATACCCGGCGCAGCCGCTCCCATGCTGGACACGGGGAAGAAGAGAATCCTCTTCACAGGGGACCTGAAGTTCGCGGACACCCAGCTCGTCGGGGGGGCCAAACTACCTGAGAAGGACATTGACATTCTAATCTGTGAATCGACATATTCCTACAAGGACCACCCCCCGAGGGAGAAGCTTCGTGACAGGCTGAGGGAGACTGTCCAGGAAACCGTTTACGGCGGCGGGATTGCCCTGATACCCAGCTTTGCCGTTGGAAGGACCCAGGAGATGCTCTTAATGTTGCACGACCTGGGATTCCCCATATTCCTCGACGGCATGGGGATAGAGGCAACAGAGATAATGCTCAACAATAAGGAGTTCCTGAGCCATCCGCATGAACTTCAGAGGGCCTTCAGCAGGGCAAGGAAGATAAACAGGAGCAGGGAGAGGAAGAATGTGATAGCCAACCCATGTATCGTCATAACCACCGCAGGGATGATGAACGGTGGGCCTGTCTCCTACTACATGAAGAACCTCTACAACAGGGAGAAGTGCTCGCTCATATTCACCGGATACCAGGTCGAGGGGACGGTCGGGAGGACACTTCTCGATACAGGAAGATACGTCAACGAGGGGCTCAACGTCAAGCCGAAGATGAGGATTGAGCAGATGGACTTCTCTGCCCACACGGACCGCAGCCATATAATCAAATACATAAAGAAATCCAATCCCGGAAGGGTTCTCTTCGTCCATGGCGACAACCCCGACGGCCTGGTGAAGGACGTCAGGGCAATGGGATTTGACTGCATTGCCCCAAAGAACGGCGACAAGATAAAGGTCTAAGAAACCCCGGACAATTTTTATAACACCCCCTGCAAGAATTAAGCATGATGATAGAGGTCGATGGCGCGTGCGGGGAAGGCGGGGGACAGATAACCCGAACCTCCGTAGGGCTGTCCGCATACACGGGAAAGCCCGTCCATCTCTTCAACATAAGGGCCAACAGGCCAAAGCCCGGCCTGAGCTTCCAGCACCTTGAGGGGATAAGGGCGGTCGCGTCCATGTGTTCTGCGCAACTTAAGGGAGACAAGCTCGGCTCAGAGGAGCTCGAGTTCTCGCCAGGAAGGATATGCAACGATAAGGTTGACGTCAGGATAGGCACGGCAGGCAGCACGGGCCTTATCTTCCAGTCGTTACAGCTTCCATCCTGCCACTCCACTGGGGATGTTTCCATAAGGATAAACGGAGGGGCGACATTCGGCAAGTATGCACCACCCCTTCTCTATACGAAACACGTTCTCTTACCTGTCCTTTCCAGGATGGGCTTCAATGCCGAAATCGATATGGAGAGGCACGGCTTCTACCCTGTTGGAGGCGCCAGGGTCTCGATAAAGGTCAGGAAATCCAATGGTTTTAACCCAATCCTGCTTGACAAGCCAGGGAAGGTAACCTCCATAAAGGGAATCTCTATAGCGACAAAGGAACTCCAGAAGCCAAAGGTAGCGGAGAGACAGGAGTCCTCCTTCAGGAAGGCTCTCGCACCGCTCGGCCTGAAAATAGGGATGGATTCGCATTACGTTGAGGCGGACTGTCCCGGCTCTGGCATGGTCGCCTGGGCAGAGACCGATACCGGCTGCATCCTCGGGACGGACGGCCTCGGCGAGAGGGGAAAGCCTGCAGAAGAGGTTGGTAAGGAAGCTGCTGACAAGCTCATGAAAACCATCCAATCAGGAGCAACGGTGGATGAGAGGCTCGCCGACCAGCTACTTTTGTTCATGGCACTGGCAAAGGGAGAGTCCAGGATAATCTCACCGAGGTTCACCTGCCACTGCAACAGCAACCTCTTCGTCATCCAGAAATTCCTTCCAGTGAAATCCAAAACAGAAAAAAGCGGTGATAATGCGCTGATTACCATCTCACCTTAGCTTTCTTGCGGGAACGCCTCCGTAAAACCCAGCGGAGGGGATGTCCTTGTTCACCAGGGAATACGCTGCCACGGTCGCTCCGTCGCCTATCTCAACACCCGGCATGACGAGCGATAATGCACCAACCATGCAGTCATTCCCCACCTTAATCCTCCCTGTCCTCCACTCCTTCACCAGGAATTCATGTCCCAGCAGCGTCGCCCCATACCCGATTACGGAATTATCGCCTATCTCTATGTTCTCTGGAAAGAATATGT